>NZ_JBANLK010000010.1:0-148499 GCF_054968425.1 Paraburkholderia sp. AV2 | reverse complement strand
CGCGGCAGGTCTGCCGCGCCCGGTTTCAGCGTCCACAGCAAAATCGCCCCGTCGCCGCCTTCGGCCAAGCGGCGACGAGGCGAACGTACAAAGTGCTTTGCTCGCGGCACGGAAAAACCGGCTCCAGCTCCAAGGATTGCAGTCGTAAGATTGCATGTCTTCGTTGCCGCACCGAAACGCATGAAATACTCAAAATCTCTTGCTCTATACAATTTCGATCATGGCTTCGACAGGCCGGGAACGATTCGCTTCGGCTTGTTTGAGATAAAAATATCTCAAACGAATATCCTATCTGCGTCCAAATTATCACGTCGCGCCACTACTGGTTTTACGTGGAGCCCGCAGGGCAATCCCATCGTCTCAAAAACCTCGGCTAAAGTTGGGAAAATATCAAAGACGGCAACCGTCCGACGAGTTTATTCGACAAGCGATACCGTTCCGCAATCCAGTAGTTCTATTGATCCCTCTGAGGTTGGTGATCTTTGCCTGCTGTTGTCGTTCTTAACAGGTCGCCGAGTTTTTCAAAATACGGAATTGAGTGGTCTTGAAGGGGGTTGGTACGGCGAGCCGGTTGTTGGTCGAAATTACTTTCTCACCCTTGGCTCTAGTTCGCCTGATATGGGTTCGCTTCAGCGAGAAGACTTGTTTCCTATTCTATGGGCAATGGTTAATTCCAACTCGACAAACGACATGATTGGGAAAATATGCTACGCAAGTGCTTCGCTAGATTCCATTTCAACCAGGTGGTTCAAGAGCGAAGGGCAGGGCTATAGCAAAGACGAGCGTGCGGCCATTGATGGAGTGCGAAAAAAAGTTGAAGCAGTCATTCGCAGTGATCTTGGGGATTCGCCAATTGCAGGCGATGCCTTGCCAAGAGTTTCTGGAATTTTCACGCCATCAGCATTGATGAAGCTTCGGTGTTTTCTGACTGCCCAAGGGTTCCTGTCGAGCGAACCATGTAAGGATGAAATGGATCGACTAAGGCTTTTGAACTCAATACGAAACCGTGTGGTTCATTCGGCAGATATTCCATCGGATATACACAAAGACTTCAATCGCCGAGGCGAAATTGCCGCGAGCGTACTCGCGATTATTGGTGAGATATGCTCAGTCTATATCTCTAAAGTTGCTGGGATTGGTGATTTTCAGATCAATAAATCAAAAGAAGATATTTTGGCGTTCTTTAAGTCTGGGATCTTTAGAGGGCACAAGGTTTTTGATGAGGATTACGAAACCTTTTCCGCCAGACTTGAAGCAAGTTGGTTGAATGGAAACGGCATCTAGCCTGACATCTTTCCATCCGGGGGCGTGACGGCGTTACCGCCGTCGGGCTTTCGGGCTACGCCCCGTGCCGTCTTCGTCGTCACGGCCATTCGGCTTTAATCCCTCACGCCTGCGGCGCTTCGCTTGCCATGAAGGCTCAGACCAACTACCACCGGCGCAATAGGCGGGGCTTGTGGGGCTACGCCCCGGCTTGCTGCGACAGGTTGTGCGAAAACGTGCCGTCCTCGACGCTGGCGGTTCGCCTGTTCGTCACGAAGGACGGTTCACCGACACGCCGTTCGGCCTTGCCTATGGAGCTTCCACGCCGCGCTTCACGCACGAGGCCGCCTGCGGCGGCAGGGGCATTCTCGTCTTTGTCGTTGGTGTTGGCCTTGCCCGCGTCAGGGCACGAGCCAGTGCAGCCGTCATGCGCGGATGCCGAGGTCGGCCATATCTCCTTTCGGGAGCGGGCGGCCACTGCGTCCTTGGCTTGTCGTGAATCCTGGCGAGGGCACGGCTGCGCCTTGGGCTTCATGGCCGCAACCTTCCAGCGAAAACAATTTCCCCGCCGCTACGCGGCTTCCTCTCGGGACAAATTCTTTTCGCTTCCAGGTTCTCCACTGCGTTTCGACCGCAAGCGGTGCGACCCGCCCATCCCCCGTCGGCCGGTTCACAACAAGGACGCACTGGCGCGACCTTGTTCAACCCGAAAGGAGAAAACATCATGGCTAACATCGGCACCTTCACCGCAGAGAAAGACGGCTTCACCGGCACGCTCCGCACCCTGACGCTCAATGTCAAGGTCAAGCTGGTTCCCAACGACAAGGGCGACAAGGAGAACGCCCCCGACTTCCGCCTTCAGGCGGCCGGCCACGACATCGGCGCGGCGTGGAAGAAGACCAGCGAGGCCGGGCGGGATTACCTGTCCGTGACCCTCGACGATCCTTCGTTCCCGGCAACGGTCTATGCCCGCCTGATCGAAAGCGAGAACGGCACGCACGACCTGATCTGGTCGCGCAGCAAGCCACAGGCGGCCTGACGGCCGCCCACGGCGCCCCGCTCATTGCGACGGGGCGCCGTGCTGCTGACGCAGCACGTCACGCAGCGTTGCTGCCTTCAACCTCTTTTAGACATTTGTCGGCTAAAGCTGACTACGAAATATCGACGGCAAGAACGCAAACGGATATTCGCTTGTCAGGGAATCCATACTTGCCAGCCGGATAGTCTGTATTAATCAAGGCAGTCGATCTCAACGACATTTCTGCGCCGGCGGCAAACACGGCTTCCTTTTCATGGCCGAGATTTGTGCCTTTCCGCTTGTAAGCGAAGACCTTGGTACTCGGGGTGGTCGCTCTTAACACGAGCAAGTCAATCCGTCCCGCGTCATATCCTTTGCCCCTGTGGTCTGCGTTGCGCAAAGCAACTTGGGGACAAAATGAGGTGGAAAGTGGACGATCTGCAACCACACGATTACCACCGGGCCACAACCCTGCGTGGAAAAGGCATTGGCCTTCGCTGAGCACATGGCCGACCGCTTCTATCTCTGCGGAAACCTGCTCGAAATCGCAGTGCGGGTAAGACTTCTGATACTTGGAAAGTTCGCTGGGTGTCTTGGATGGCATAGCTTGCCCCCAAGATTTGTATGCGGCGTTGTTGTCCAAAACACCGTCGATATAGTTTTCAAGACCATTGTCAGCGCCGACCTTTGCCATGTAAGTGGCAGCGTCGTAAGCATTAGCGATGGATGCTATCAACCCAACTTTGACACGCAGGTGGAAATTTCCTGCTGCCTGGATTTCTTCAAGCGTGGCATCTCTCGTTTCCCAAGCTTCGTAGGGAGGGGAAAACGTATCTACAAGGGGTAGGCTCATCAACAGTGTTTTTTCAACGGTTCTTCTGACGAGGTTGTACGCCACTTTGCGCGATGACTTCTAGCTCCTGTCGCACCTGCGACAGAAGTTCGTCAGTCTTGCGAGCGCTGTCGCCGGCGTAGGCTAATGTCAGCAGCGTGAGCGGATGCACTTCCATGACCTCGCACAGCTCGGTTAGCTTGTGCATGGTCGGGCTTTTCTGGTCGCGCTCCAGCGAACTCATGTAGGTGCGGCTGGACACGTCGGAGAACGCTTCCTGGCTCAAGCCGCGCGCTTTCCTGACCGTCCTGATCGCCTTTGCCAATGAGTGCTTAGCCGCCACCGATGGTTTCCCTGAGAAAACCAAGATGACAGCCGATTGCGCCCTATAGGACTACAATCTATAGTGTTCATTTGGCGATGTTGATTTCCGTATTCGTGTCTTTACGGAAATCCGCATCGGCAGATTCCGACAGAATCGGGGAACCGCATCCGTGTCTTTCCTGACCCGCACAATGCCGCTTCTGCGTTTCCGTGCTTGTACGGATTCGACAGCTTGCGCCTTCGTGCTTCCGCACGAAAACACGCATCCGCTTCGACGCTTCCGCGTCTTGTCGGCAAAGCGCATCCGTGCATCGTCGGTTTCGTGGGATTTCCGGCCATGACCCAGCCGCTCGTCACCGTCGAACAGCGCGCGCAACTGCTCGCCGTCGGCGAGGCACGCGCGGCCGGTCAAGGCATCGACCCGTTGCCGGTCGTGCGATTGTTCACCCCGGACGCGCACGCGGCCTGGCTGCTGGCCGCGCTTGACCCCGCGGATGGCGATACCGCTTGGGGGCTGATCGACATCGGCATCGGAATGCCGGCGCTGGGGACGGTCAAGCTGTCCGACCTGGCCGGCATCGTCGGGCCGCAGCACCAGCCCATCCAGCGCGACGTGTATTTCCACGCCGCGCGGCCGCTATCGGAATACGTGCTACTCGCGCAGCGCGATGGTTCCATTCCCGACTAATTGGGGCGCATTGTGTCGTTCTCGATCTGGCACAAGACGGCGACGGTCTTAATCGGAACTCTTGCACCAAGCGGGTGCGGGCATGACCGAAAAAGACATGATGCACGACGCGACTTGCGGCAGGGTACCCGATGCTGCGCGCCATTCTCGTGCTGCGCAGTCGTCGCACTCGGACGACTTATGCAAGGCTTCGGAGCTATTCGGTCTTGACACCCCTCATTACAGTTTGAGTCTACGTCTACTTTGATGGCGCTTTGATGTTGCTGATGCCATAGCTCCCGTTTTCAACGCCCGTGGCGACGTTCCTGTTGAACAGGAGGCCGCGTCATGGCTGATCGAAGCACCGACACTTGGTATCCCACCGCCGCGTACCTGTACGTGCTGCATCTCGATGGCCCTGCGCTGGCCTGGGAGTACCTGCGCCGGCATCCCGACTACCGGCGCGACTGGCTGCACCGTCGCCGACAGCCAGAGGCGGCGCAGGCTTGGGGCCTGCGCCTGCTGGAAGACCCGGTGCTGGATGCGCGCGACGCACATCCGGCCTGGTTCCCCGATCACGACGGCGTGCTCCAACTCTACCCGGATGCCGACCCGCCGCCGGAGGCCAATGCCTTCGAGTTTTGGCGCATCCCCGGCCGCAAGCACCTGATCCACGATGGCAAGCGCCTCGTGCTGACCGCACACTGGCCCGGCTGCTGCGTGCGGCTCGCCCTCGCGCCGGGCCTGGCCGATGGCATGGCCTACCTCTACGCCGTCCGCGCGTGCGCCGCGGCTTGCGCGAGCTACCGCACGATCACGGCTGAACTGGACAAGCTGGCGATGGTGGACGCGGCCGTGCCTGCGGCAGCGGCCCGCTCGCGGCCCACACCCGCCGCGCTGCTGGAACTGCACACCTTGCAGGCGCTCGACGCGACCCTCGCGGGTGCGTCCTTGCGCGAAACCGCCGAAGGGCTGTTCGGCACCGAAGCCGTGGCCGCCGGCTGGTATGCAGACGGCGGCCTGCGCTCGCGCGTGCGCCGCCTCGTGCGTCGCGGCCGATCGCTGATGCGCGGCGGCTACCGCCGCCTTGCACAGATCGAATGACGTGGAGAGGGTCGCTTTGCCTTCGCTGCAAAACGACCCTCTGCGCAACGCATCGCTATCTTGAGACTGCCTCCATCCGGCTGCGCTGGTGCCGCCGGCGCTTCTCACCGATGGAGGTTCACTCGATGCGACCCGCACCCTTGCGGCCTGCTGCCGCTGCCGTCACCACGCCCGCACAACCCCAACGCTACCTCACCAACGACGAAGCCGCCGAGTACCTGCGGCTGTCGCCGCGCACGCTCGAAAAACAGCGCGTGATCGGCGGCGGGCCGAAGTTCCGCAAGTTCGGCCGCCGCGTCATGTACGCGGTGGCCGACCTCGATACCTGGGCCGACCAGCACAGTTTCGAGGCCACGTCCGACCCCGAATATGCCGAGCATCACTCGGCCGACAGCCGTGCGCGCTGATCGGTGGCTCGCCGGTGGCCGTCGTCACGTCCAGCCCATCGCGGGAGCGGGAACAGCTCGACCTGTTCCGCGCGCTGCCGGGCGACGGCTTGGCGCCGCGCGACAGCCAGGACTTGATGGCCTTTCCGTTCTTCTCGCTGGCGAAGTCGCGGCGCACGGCGCCGATCGACTTCCGCAGCGGGAACGTCACGATCCGCGTAGAGGGCACGCAGGAACACGGCATCGCCACGATTTGGGATGCGGACGTGCTGATATGGGCGGCTTCGCAGATCGTGGAAGCGCGCGACGCGGGCCTGCGGCCGTCGCGCCTGATGCACGCCACGCCCTACGAGATCCTGCGCTTCATCGGGCGCGGCGTGTCGCTGCGCGACTACCAGCGCCTCAAGGCGGCGCTCGACCGGCTGCAATCGACGACCGTGGCGACTTCCATCCGCGAAACGACCGGGCGGCGTCTGCATCGCTTCTCGTGGATCAACGAGTGGAAGGAACTGGCCGACGCCCGCGGCACGCCGCTGGGCATCGAGCTGATCCTGCCGGACTGGTTCTATGCCGGCGTGCTCGACGCCGCGCTGGTGCTGACCATCGACCCGGCGTACTTCCGTCTCACCGGCGGCATCGAGCGGTGGCTGTACCGGCTGGTGCGCAAGCACGGCGGCAAGCAGCCCGGCGGCTGGCAATTCGACTTCCGGCACCTGCACCGCAAGTCGGGCAGCACGGCGAAGCCCTACGACTTCGCCTGCGACTTGCGCGCGCTGGTCGCGCGGCAATCGTTGCCCGGCTACGTGCTCGGCATCGAGCGGATGCCGGGCAGCAACGCCGAACTGCTGACCTTCCGGCCCGTGCTGCACACGGCACGGGGACAACTGCGGGACAAGCTGTGAATGGCCTCGTGCTATCAGGCGTGCCCGGACTCGTGCTATCGGGCGTGTTCCTATCGTGCTATCAGGCGTGCGAAATCGCCGCAAAGCCAATAGCGGCGCGGGTTTCGGCAGTCTCTAACTCTCCTAACTCAAGAAACCTAACTCTTGGTAAGAGCGCGCCGTTTCGGTGGACAACCACGAAACGGCACGCTCCGGCCGGCCTTCCAACCGCGAGGGCCGCGCCATGATCGTTGCGCTGCTCAACCAGAAAGGCGGCGTCGGCAAGACCACGCTCGCCACGCACGTCGCCGGCGAACTGGCGATGCGCGGGCAGTCGGTCATCCTGCTGGATGCCGACCCGCAAGGCTCGGCGCTGGACTGGACGCAGCGCAGAAGCCAGCAAGGCTTGCCACGGCTGTTCAGCGCCGTGGGCCTCGCCCGCGAGACGCTGCACCAGGAGGCGCCGGAGCTGGCCCGCCGCGCCGATCACGTCGTCATCGACGGCCCGCCGCGCATCGCCGCTTTGGCGCGCTCCGCGCTGCTGGCGGCAGAGCGCGTGCTGATTCCCGTGCAGCCCAGCCCCTACGACTTGTGGGCGTCGTCGGAGATGGTCGCGCTGATCCGCGAGGCGCAGGTGTTCCGGCCTGCGCTGCGCGCGGCGTTCGTCGTCAACCGGCGCATCAGCACCACCATCATCGGCCGCGAGGCACGCGGCGCGCTCGCCGAGCAACCGCTGCCGGTGCTGCGCTCGGAAGTGCATCAGCGCATCGTGTTCGCTGACAGCGTGGCCGCTGGCCGGCTCGCACGCGAGACGGCACCGGACAGCGCCGCCGCGCGCGAGATCACCGCACTCACCGACGAGCTGCTGCGGTGGCCGACATGAGCCAGCGCAACGGCAAACGCATCGGCATCGGCGCACGTCCGCCGGCGAATCCGCACGCCGAAGCGTGGATTCGCCAGGGCGACGCCGATGCGCTCAACAAGGGCGACCGCTACACCGCGCGCCTGACCCTCGACATCACGCCCGCGATGCGGGCGCGCATCAAGGTGTCTGCGTTCACGCAGGGCGTGACGGTGGCCGAACTGCTACGCGCACTGCTCGAACGCGAGTTCCCGGAGAAAACCCCATGAACGCATCCGCTCTGGCGGCCACGGCTGCGCCGCCGCCATCGCTTGCGGTGTTCGCCGGCCAAGCCGGCATCGCACCGCTGACGCGCGTCTCGCTCGCCTATATCGAGCAGCGCATCGACGTGTATCTGCGCTTCGGCGAGCCGGCGCGCATCATCCTGCTCGACCGCTGGCGGCGCGTCGCCGTGTTCCTGCCGGGCGCCATGTTCTGCCGCATCCGCTGGCACGCCAACGATTACGGCACGATCCGCTGGCAGCTCATGGTGATGCAGGCTTGCACGCCACTGGACGCGGCGCAGCGCATCCCCGGCGTACTGCCGTGCGCGCGCCTGCTGTTGCACGCCGAAGGCGAACCCGCCGTGCGCGCCGTGCTGGCGCAACTCGACGCCATCGAGGCGCAAGGCATCGCGCCCGCCGATGCGTCGCCCGCGTACTGGCGCACGCTCGGCAACCGGCTCGCTGCGCGCTTGCCGTTGCCGCCGTACACCGCCGAGCGGCACGCCGCTTGGTTGGCCGGGAAGGCGCTGCCATGAGGACCATTCCCGCACCTGTCGTCCCGCCGCGTCCTCGCTCGCGCGGGCGCGCTCGCATCGTCGTGGCGACACTGGCGGCCATCGGCTTCGCTGCGCTGGCCTGGGCGTCCTTCGTGTCGCCGCTGCCGCGCCTGACCTACAACCCGTCCGACAGCGTAGCGGTCGGCTGGTATCGCATCGACCCGTTCGATCCGCGTACCACCTCGCTGCCACGTCCGTTGTCCGTGGACAGCATCGTGCTGGTGCCGCTGCCAGCCGAAGCCGGTACGCTCGCAGCGCAACGCGGCTACCTGCCGGTGCGCGTACCGCTGCTCAAGCGCGTGGGTGCGATTGCGCCGCAGGAGGTGTGCATCGCGGGCGGCATCGTCCGCATCGACGGCGTGCCTTCGGCCGCCGTGCTGCGTACCGACCGGCTGGGCCGGCCGCTGCCATCCTGGCAACAGTGCCGCCGCCTCGAAGCGGGCGAACTGTTCCTGTTGAGCGTGACCAATCCGGCGTCGTTCGACAGTCGCTATTTCGGCCCGGTCAACGCATCCACCGTGATCGGTGTCGCGCATCCGGTCTGGCTGGAGACACGCCGATGATGGCCGCCGATTCGCTGCGCTTCATCGTGCCATCCGGCGTGTCGTCCTGCTTGCCGTCGCCGTGTCGTCGCGCGTGTCGTGCAAGCGCATCCGCGTTGCACGTCGCGCAACATCCGGCGACGCTTTCCCCCGTGCAGGCATCTTGCCTTGAACGCGCCCGGCTGATGGCCGTGGCGGCGTTCCCCGGCGCGCAGGCTGCAAGCAGCACTGCGCCGCCGGGCCGCCGATGCCTGAAGCGTCAGCGTAGGGCAAAGGCGGAAGGCAAGATAAAAGCTCGCGGCACATGGCCGCTCGAAAACCTTGTCTGCACATGGGGGGAGCGCGGCACGCGCCACGGGGCGGCAGCGTGCCGCGAAGGTGCGCAACGCCGCATCGGCGTTGACGAAAGCGCGTGCTTCGTCCGCTGGACTGCGCTGGTCTTGGATGGAGCCACGCCATGAGCCAGCGTGACGACGACCGTTTCCGCGTTCGACCTGGTGCGCCCAAGCAGCGTGGCGATGCCTTCGTCAACAAGGTGCTGCGCCAAGCCAACAAGGCCGGCGCCAAGCTCGGCAAGGCGGCGGGCAAGGTCGGCCAGCGCCCCGGTTCCCGGTTGGGCCGCGGCCACGTTGCCGCGCGCTTCGCGGGCCGAGGACTTGGGGCCAACGCCCGGCGCGTCATGATCAAGGCAAGGCTGGTCAATCTGGCGCAGGCGGGGCCGCGCTCGACCGCCGCGCACTTGCGCTACATCGAGCGCGAAGGCGTCGATCGCCAAGGCGGGCCGGGCCATGCCTACGGGCCGATGACCGATGATGCCGACCTCGAAGCGTTCAAGGAGCGCGGCGAAGGCGACCGGCATCAGTTCCGGTTCATCGTCTCGCCGGAGGATGCCGAACAGCTCGACGACCTGCGCACCTACACCCGGCACCTGATGGCGCGCATGGAGGCCGACTTGGGCACGCGGTTGGAATGGGTTGCGGTCGATCACTGGAACACCGACAACCCGCACACACATGTCGTCCTACGCGGTAAGGATGACACCGGCAAAGACCTCATCATTTCCCGCGACTACATCGCCGAGGGGATGCGACGCCGGGCGTCGGAACTGGCTACGGAATGGATGGGGCCACGTACCGAGCTGGAGATGCAGCGCGCCATGCAGCGCGAAGTCGATCAAGAGCGGTGGACGGGTCTGGATCGCACCTTGCAGCGCGAGGCCGGCGACGATGGCCTGGTGCGCGTCGAACGCTTCGTCGAACCCCGGCTGCAACGTCAGCGGCAGGCGCTGATCGGCCGCCTGCAACGCTTGCAGCGTATGGGCCTGGCGACCGAGCAGCAGGCCGGCACATGGGCTATCCATGCCGAGGCTGAGCCGACGCTGCAGGCGATGGGCGAGCGCGGCGACATCATCCGCACCATGCAACGTGCCATGAGCGGCAAGCAGCGCGAACTGGCCGTGTTCCAGCCCGGCGAGGATGGCCGTGCCATCGTCGGCCGCGTCGCCGGCAAGGGGCTGGCTGACGAGCTGTACGACAAAGGCTATCTGATCGTCGATGGCACAGACGGCAAGGCGCACTACATCACGTTGCCGCCGCGCGCCGAGCTGGAGCAGTACCCGACCGGCGCCGTGGTGGAAGTCAAAGGTGCGGCCGACGTGCGCGCTGCCGACCGCAACATCGCCACGCTGGCCGTCGATGGCGTGTACCGCACCGATCATCACTTGGCCGTGGCGCAAGGACAGGCCATGCCCGGCCGCGACCCGCACGAGGTCGTGGCCGGGCACGTGCGGCGGCTCGAAGCCCTGCGCCGCGCCGGCATCGTGGAGCGCGAGGCCGAAGGCGTCTGGCGCGTCCCCGGCGACCTGGCCGAACGAGGCCGCCAATACGACGCGCAGCGGCTCGGCGGCGGCGTGGCGGTGGAACTGAAATCTCACCTGCCCATCGAGCGGCAGGCGCGTGTAGTCGGTGCCACCTGGCTCGACCAGCAGTTGATCGGCGGCAAGGGATTGGGCGACCTGGGCTTTGGGGCCGAGGTCAAGGATGCGCTACGCCAACGCGCGGACTTCTTGGCCGAACAGGGGCTGGCCGAGCATCGCGGGCAGCGTGTCGTTCTCGCGCGAAACCTGCTGGCGACGCTGCGCGGGCGCGAGCTGGTGAAGGCCGCACAGGACATAGCCGCCGAAACCAGCCTGGAGCATCGGCCCGTAGCCGACGGGCAGCGCGTGGCCGGCATCTACCGGCGCTCCGTCATGCTCGCCAGCGGGTGCTACGCCATGCTCGATGACGGGATGGGCTTCTCGCTGGTGCCTTGGAGGCCGGTAATCGAACAGCGGCTGGGGCAGCAGCTCGCCGCGACGGTCCGCGGCGGAGGCGTGTCTTGGGAGATTGGGCGACAACGTGGGCCACAGCTCTAGCTCGATCTCCCATCCGCCAAAAATGGGACGATTGCGCAAATAAAAGGTACTTATAAGCATTAAGTGTTCGGCGGCTTCGATGTACCTTAGCTGAAGTTTCATAGGAGGGCTTCCCTTGGCTTCAGCGCAAAAACCTCTTGGCTCCGGCTTCGGCCCCGCCTCAACCGCAGACGATGTTCTGCGTGGGATCAACCTTGCCGGTAAGACCGCTATTGTCACCGGTGGCTATTCCGGCATTGGACTGCCGACGGCCGAAGCACTTGCCACGGCGGGCGCGACTGTCATCGTTCCCGCTCGTGACATAGGCAAAGCGATGGCGGCTTTGCGCCATGTATCAGGGGTTTCAGTCGAACCGATGGATCTGCAAGATCCGGCTTCGATTGACGCTTTTGCCAAGAGAGTGCTTTCGCGTAATTCCGCAGTGCATATTCTGGTCAACAGCGCGGGCATCATGGCGAACCCGTTGACGCGGGATTCTCGCGGGTATGAGTCACAGTTCAGTACGAACCACTTGGGGCATTACCAACTGGCCTGTCGTTTGTGGCCGGCGCTCGTCAAAGCGCAAGGTGCGCGCGTGGTTGCTGTCTCCTCGCAAGGCCACCACTTTTCATCAGTTGATCTAAACGATCCGAATTTCGAGCATCTGAAATACGATCCTTGGGTTGCTTATGGGCAATCCAAAACGGCCAACGTCTTATTCGCCGTTGAACTTGATCGCAGAGGAGCGCATCAGGGTGTACGAGCCTTTGCGGTTCATCCTGGTCGGATTCTGACCGACATCGCGCGCTTTATGTCCGCAGAGGAAATTATCGCATCTGGCATCGCTGACGCGGAAGGTAATGCCATTGTCGATCCTGCTCAAGGAATGAAGAACCCGCAACAAGGTGCAGCAACCAGTGTCTGGTGTGCAACCAGTCCGCAACTTGACGGCATGGGTGGCTTGTATTGCGAGGATTGCGATGTGGCCGAGCCGCGAGTAGGTCACCCAATCGTTGCAGGTGTGAACCCTTGGGCTATCGACCACGATACGGCCCGAAAGCTGTGGGCATTAAGCGAGCAGCTAACCGCAGTCAGCCTTGAAGATGCCGAGAACAACTTATAAGGATCGAGCATTCGGCACGTTGCCAGTTGCTGCATAAACAAACGGCAACCTATATGCCGCAAATTCGATGGCTGTTCTGGTTGTTAACGGCTCCTATCAGAACAACTCCATTCGTGCTGCGTGTTGAATGATCTTTATCGAATAGCTGGTGTCGGTCACTTTCACACCATAGAAGGAAATACGTTATGACGAGACTTTTTGAGGGCAAGACGATTTTTGTCACAGGCGGCGGCACCGGCATCGGCCAGGCTACTGCTTTTGCCTTCGCGGCCGAGGGCGCCACTGTTACGATCGCGGGCCGTAGCGAAAACACGCTGCGCGATACCGTCTCGGAGATCGTAGCCCAAGGGGGAAAAGCGCGCTATGCCATTTGCGATGTCACCAATGAAGCGGCAGTGCAAGCCGCGGTGGCTGTCGCCATCGGCGAGAGCGGCCGACTAGACGTAGCCGTGAACAGCGCAGGCATCGACGGTGGCAACCAGACCTACCCGACGGCCGAATACCCGAACGAGATTTTCGAGGACATGCTCGCGGTCAACGTGCGAGGCATGTTCTATTCGATGAAGCACGAACTGGTGCAGATGGTTCGGCAAGGCTTCGGTTCGATCATCAACATTTCCTCTGGTGCGGGTCTTATCGGCCAGCCCGGCTACGTGGGCTATTCCACCTCCAAGACTGCGGAACTCGGGCTTACGCGCAGCGCGGCCCTTGACTATGCCTCGAAAGGCATTCGCATCAACGTGGTGTGCCCGGCGCTGGTCAATACCCCGCTTATCGCAAAGATGACCGAGGAAAATCCCGAACTGCGCAAGGTGCTGGTTGCCGCACACCCCATCGGCCGAATCGCCGAGCCGTCGGAGATCGCCGATGCCGTGCTGTGGCTCGGATCGGACAAATCGAGCTTCGTCACCGGCATCGCACTGCCTGTCGATGGCGGCTACACGGCTCAGTGATACGGCAGACCCACCCGAAATCCTCGCACACTAATGAGAGTGGATCACAAGATGTTCTATACACGTCATGCAGGGCGTTACCTTCTGTCAAAGGCCGTGCTCGTACTGCTTGTCTGGAGCGCGGCGGCGGCACCGTCGTTTGCCGGGCCGACTGACGATTCCGGCTTTCAAGCCTCTTTGCAAGGAAATGCCATGAGCAAGACAACTCTTACCGGCGAGGCAGCCGATCGCCTGGCTATCCGCGAACTGATTGACGCGTGGGCACATGACGCCGATCGCAAATTGCCGGCTGCACAGGCGGCGCTGTTCACGGATGACGGTGTGGTCGAAGTCTATATGTCGGAACCCGGCAAAGACAGCAAGCCGGCGCAGGTGCTGCACGGTCGAAAGGAGATCGAAACCGGCATTGGCGACGCGCTGAAGAAATATGCCGTGACCATGCACGTCAACGGCCAGAGCACGGTTCAGATCAATGGTGACCATGCAACCAACGAGAGCTATACGCTCGCGCACCACTTCTGGACCGAGAACGGAAAGCGAATGTTGTTGGTGATGGGCATTCGTTACTACGACACCATCGTTCGCAAGGATGGTCATTGGCTATTCGCCGAACGCAAGCTCATCATCGACTGGACGGATAGCCGCCCGTCCACGCCCTGATTTATAGAAAATCACGGTACGCTCAACACCGTTGCCGCCCCAACAGCCTAGTTCGCTTGCCGCTGTTGTGCAGCGGCTTCTTTGATCGCCTGGGAGCGATAGCGTTTGGGGGCAATCCCAACGATACGCTTGAAAGCATTGCTGAATGCACTCTCTGACGTATAGCCCAGCGACAGAGCCAGATCCGAAAGTGGATCGTCTTTTTCGATCAGGGCACGCACGGCGAGACGCATACGCCATTGGGCAAGATAAGTCAGTGGGGCGACACCGACCAGTTCCTTGAAGCGAAGCGCGAAGTTAGTTCTCGACATGGCTGCTGCTTTTGCGAGGTCTTCCAGTACCCACGGATGAGACGGGTCGCCGTGCATAAGTCGGAGTACGGTTGTAATGCGCTTATCTCGTAGTGCCTGTAACCAACCCGGAGGCGTTGCGCCTTCGGCGTCGAGATGGCCGCGAAGGATGTGCACCAGCATCAGTTGGGCGAGTTGGGAGGAAGCCAGCATGGTGCCGGGGCGCTCCGTGGTCATCTCGCCAATCAGTTGATGGAGCATCCATTGCAGTGCCGATGCCCCGGTGGCATTCGCATGCAAATGAATCAGCGGCGGCAGGGCGTCGAGCAACAGATTCGCGCAGGTATCGTCCAGTTCGAGGTGCCCACCGATGTTGTAGAACTCGTCGGCCCCGTTCCACTTCGCGATGCCATCGGCTTCCACGTCGGCAAACACGGTCTCCGAGGGCGTGGGTTCGATGTCCAACTCGCTGGACATGATCAATGCATGGCGTCCATTCAACAGAATGACGTCGCCCGTCTCCAGGCGCACGGGGGGCAAGTCCAGCCCTTCCAGTCTCAGCCAGCAGGCGCCTTCCACGATTGCAGCGAACTTCGCAGCATCCGGCACCGGGAAGCGGATTGCCCACGCCCCACCGGCCCAAAAGTCGCCTGACAAGATGTGTCTGGCCCGAACCAGCGTGAGGATTTCAGATAAAGGATCGACTCGCATTTTGGGATTATTGCGCAGATTTTTGGCACTAACAAGTATTAATGATTCTAGATTTGGCTCGTAGACTGTTTAAGTCTTGGTAGGCCGATGGGTCTTTGATGCCACTCCGGGATGTCGTGAAGGCGCAGCCGGGGGAACACGACATTCCGTTGGATTCCTCTGCGATCGGCCAACTTTGCACGGGCGCAACACCACCTGATTTGATGACTGGAGTTCAAGATGAAAATGCGAGCACTTGGCCGTAGCGGCCTGACCGTTTCCGAAATCGGCCTCGGTTGCATGGGGATGAATTCGGTTTATGGCGAAGCGAAAGACAAGGGCGAGATGATTGCGCTCATTCGCTACGCCGTGGAGCGTGGCGTGACGTTGTTCGACACCGCCGAGGTCTATGGCCCGAAGATCAACGAAGAATTAGTCGGTGAAGCACTGGAACCCGTGCGGGATCAGGTGACGATCGCCACCAAGTTCGGGTTTGACCTCGACCCCAACGGAGGGCCAGTTCCGCTTGGCCTGAATAGTCGTCCCGATCACATCAAAGCGACTGCGGATGCTGCGCTCAAGCGCCTGCGCACGGACCACATCGACCTTTTCTATCAGCACCGAGTCGATCCCTCCGTTCCCATCGAAGATGTTGCTGGTGCTGTGGGTGATCTGGTCAAGGCAGGTAAGGTTCGATATTTCGGTCTGTCCGAGGCGGGTATCGATACGATCCGTCGCGCACATGCAGTTCATCCGGTGGCGGCGCTGGAAACGGAATATTCGCTGTGGGCACGCGAGCCGGAACATGAACTGTTATCGGTGCTGGAAGAGCTGGGTATCGGTTTCGTCGCCTACAGCCCCTTGGGGCGTGGTTTCCTGACGGGTTCGATGACGCCGGATAGCAAGTTCGACAGCAACGACTTCCGCAGCGCGCTGCCGCGGTTCCAGCCCGACGCGATGCGCAAGAACATGGCGCTGGTGGAAACGCTGAAACAGATCGCGGCTGGCAAGGGCGTCACGCCCGCGCAACTGGCGGTGGCATGGGTGCTCACGCAACGGCCGTGGATTGTTCCGATCCCCGGAACCACCAAGCAATCACGCCTGGACGAAAACATTCAGGCAGCGGCAATTTCCCTCGGAACAGACGAACTCAAGGCCATCGAATCCGTTGCGTCGTCGCAGATTGAAGGCGACCGCTACTTCGCTGCGGAAATGACGAATCTGAATCGATAAATACACTTCCGGACAATTACCTACACCAAGGAGGCATCGTGATGGAGCTACGTCATCTACGCTGCTTCCTTGCGGTCGCCGAAGAATTGCATTTCGCGCGAGCCGCGGAGCGACTGCACATTGAACAGTCGCCGCTATCGCGCGCGATCAAGGAGCTGGAAGAAGACCTTGGCGTCCAGCTCTTTGTGCGCACCACGCGCAGTACTCGCCTGACTCGTGCAGGTACCTTATTCCTGGAGCATGTGCCGCGCGTGTTCACCGTGTTGCAGCAGGCGCGCGACAGTGTGAGGGCTGCCGCCAACGGCTTTCATGGTCAGTTGCGTGTTGCGCTTTCGGACGGCATCCCGCCGTCGCGCTTCTCGACTTTCCTGGCGTTGTGCCGCCAAGAGGAGCCGGAGATCGAGATACGCCTGTCCGAAGTTCCATTAGCACAGCAGATCAAGGGATTGCACGAAGACTTGTACGACGTAGGGTTCGCACGGTCGGATGAAGTCGGCGATGGCATCATTGCCGAATCCGTCTGGACCGATCCCCTGGTGGTGGCGGTTCCTGCTCGTCATCCTCTGCTGAAATACAAGCGTATCCCTCTGGAGGAACTGCTGCGTTATCCGTTGGTTCTTGGAGATCCGCAAATGTGCGAAGGCTATGTGCGCCAGATAGAGCGCGTGCTGCGGAAGGCCGACCAAGAGCCGTTGATCGCCGAACGAGTGGTTTCCACCGATCTGATGATGGCTCTGGTTGCCGCTGGCTTCGCTTTGGGATTGGCTGGCGCCTCGCAAATCGCCAACAGCCGCGAACCAGGCGTGGTAGCTCGGCCTCTAGCTGGCCGAATGCCAATATTGACCACGTATCTGCTGCGCTTGGACAACGAGCCAACCGAGGCACTGGCTCGCTTTGTCGAAAGGATAAGCGCCATTGAGTTGCCTCTTGCGAAGAAGCCTGCTGCACTACCTGACCTCGATGCTTCGGAGGAAATCGAATCGTGAACAGGATCACATTGTTTACGCTCGCCGTGGCGCTGACCGCCTGCGGCAAGGCTCCCCCAACCGAGACGGTGGAGGCTCTTGCAGCCAATCCAGCACGGTTGAAAGAGTTGCGCGAGCAGTGCAAGACGGATCGCGCCAAGCTGGGCGACGAACTCTGCAATCGCGTCGCCGAGGCGACGAATCGGCGCTTCTTCGGTGACGGTAAGACGCCGTACACCCCGCCGAAGGAACAGCCGAAGTTCTGAATCGTTACCGATTCGCACGAAACTTCGATTTCCTAACTCAATACGCCGTAGTGCGCCGCCGCTCGCGGCGTTTTCCCATCGTTCGCCCCTGCGCGAAATCTTGCTTTTTCCGCGATATTTCTTCCGATAACGGTCTTTGACCGACCCTCGACCTGACTCCGATCCTCGTGTGTACGGCACGCCCTTGTGCCGCGTGTCGCACAGGAGAGATCGGAGGCCGAGATGCAAGGTCAAGGAGTGCTGTTCGGGCAGATCGCCGTGGTATTCGGCATCGTGTTCGCCGGCGTGTGGGCAGCCACACAATGGACAGCAGCCGCCCTGGGCTACCAGCTACGCCTTGGCTCGCCCTGGTTCGATTGCTTCGGAATGCCGGTCTATCACCCTTGGCAACTGTTCCCGTGGTGGTTCGCCTACGATGCCTACGCGCCTCGCATTTTCAACATCGGTGGTGCGATAGCTGGCGGTAGCGGACTCGTGGCCGTGGCGGTTGCCATCGTCCTATCGGTGTGGCGCTCGCGGCAATCGAAGCTGGTCACGACCTACGGCTCGGCACGTTGGGCCATAGCCGCTGACATTCGCAAGGCCGGCCTCGACAGGCCGGCCGGCGTGTTCCTTGGACTGCACCGCGGCCAATATCTGCGGCACGAAGGCCCGGAACACGTCCTGACCTTCGCCCCCACGCGCTCCGGCAAGGGCGTCGGCCTGGTGGTGCCGACATTGTTGAGCTGGCCGGCGTCCACCGTCGTCCACGACATCAAAGGCGAGAACTGGCAGATCACCGCCGGCTGGCGTTCGCGCTTCTCGCACTGCCTGCTGTTCAACCCGACCGATGCAAAGTCGGCGGCATACAACCCGCTGCTGGAGGTGCGGCGCGGCGTGCATGAAGTGCGCGACGTACAGAACATCGCGGACATTCTGGTCGATCCAGAAGGTGCGCTCGAACGCCGCAATCATTGGGAGAAGACTTCGCACGCGCTGCTGGTCGGCGCCATCTTGCATGTGCTGTACGCGGGCGAGGACAAGACACTGCGCGGCGTCGCCAATTTCCTCAGTGATCCCGCGTGCCCGTTCGAGCTGACGCTGCACCGGATGATGACGACGCGCCACCTGGACGACGTGCCGCATCCCGTCGTCGCGTCAGCGGCGCGCGAGGTGTTGAACAAGTCGGACAACGAGCGGTCGGGCGTGCTGTCCACCGCCATGTCGTTCCTCGGCCTGTACCGCGATCCCACGGTGGCTGAAGTCACGTCGCGTTGCGACTGGCGCATCGCCGACCTGATCGCGTCCGAGCATCCCGTCTCGCTGTACCTGGTCGTGCCGCCGTCGGACATCAGCCGCACGAAGCCGCTGGTGCGCCTGATCCTCAACCAGATCGGCCGACGCCTGGCCGAATCGCTCGACGGCAGCGACGGCATCGCACGCCGTCACAAGCTGCTGTTGATGCTCGACGAGTTCCCCGCCTTGGGTCGGCTCGACTTCTTCGAGACGGCGCTGGCGTTCATGGCCGGCTACGGCATCCGCAGTTTCCTCATCGCGCAGTCGCTCAACCAGATCGACAAAGCCTACGGCCAGAACCACTCCATCCTTGACAACTGCCATGTGCGCGTGACGTTCGCCACCAACGACGAACGCACTGCCAAGCGCATCTCCGAAACGCTCGGCACCGCGACCGAGCTGCGCGCGCAGCGCAACTACGCCGGCCACCGGCTCGCGCCGTGGCTGGGCCACCTGATGGTGTCGCGCCAGGAAACCGCGCGTCCGCTGCTGACGCCGGGCGAAGTGATGCAGCTTCCGCCGGACGACGCCGTGGTGATGGTGTCCAGCGTGGCACCGATCCGCGCGAAGAAACTGCGCTACTACGCCGACGCCAATTTCAAGCGCCGCGTGTTGCCGCCACCGGCGCTTGCCGCCGGGCGCTATGCCGACGCACCGCCCCTGCGGCCGGACGACTGGAGCGGGCTGGCTATTCCTGCCGTTCCAGCCGTGCCCGCGACCGTGGGCCTTGCTGCCATCGACACGGGCAACACGGATGACGGCGGCCCGCGCCGGCAGCCGGAGCTATCCGAAGTCGCCGCCTACGACCCCGAACAAGAGCCCGCCGACAACGACCTGGCGCTGCTCGATGACGACGACCTGCCGTTGCCGCTTCCTCGCCAACTCGATCCGGCCATGCAACGCACGGCTCGGCTGGCGTCCCTCGACCAACAGGACGGGATCGAGCTATGAGCCAGTACCGCCTCAACCTGTTCATTCCGCACGAGCACGCCAAGCGCCTCGACGAACTGGCCGCGAAGAAAGGCGTATCGAAGTCGTCCATCGTCGCGGCGGCGCTTTCATCGTGGCTGTCACCCGATGCGGGCGACCAGCGCGAGGCCGCCATCGCCAAGCGGCTCGACCGGCTGACGCGCCAGTTCGAGAAGCTGGAGCGTGACCAGAACATCGAAATCGAGACGCTGGCGCTATTCGTCCGCTACTTCCTGACGGTCAGCACGCCGGTTCCCGAAGCCCACCAGGACGCGGCACGCGCGCAGGGCAAGGCGCGCTTCGAGCAGTTCGTCGAACAACTCGGCCGCCACCTGATGCGGGGGCGCAGTCTTGTGCGCGACGTGGTGGAGGAACTAAGCCCCGACACCGCGCGACTGGACGACGCGGCGGCGCTGGCCGAAGCGCAGGAGCGTGCCACATGAGCGCGCAGCCGCAATCCTTCGCCACCACCTCGCTCGACCGGCGCATCCGCATGTTGCGCACGGCGATGGGGCCGCTGATCGCCGCCGCGCTCGACGACCCCGACGTGGTGGAAATCATGCTCAACCCCGACCGCACGCTTTGGGTCGATCGCCTGTCGTCGGGGCGCGCCCCGATGGGCGCAGAGCTGTCCGAGGAAGATGGCGAACGCATCATCCGCTTGGTCGCTGCGCACGTCGGCGCGGAAGTGCATCGCGGTCAGCCGCTCTTGACCGCCGAGCTGCCGGAAACCGGCGAACGCTTCGAGGGCATCCTGCCGCCGGCCGCACCAGGGCCGGCCTTCGCGCTGCGCAAGCGCGCTGTTGGCGTCATTCCGCTGGATCGCTACGTCACCGATGGAATGATGAGCGTCGAGCAGGCCGCGTTCCTGCGCGACGCAATACGCGAGCGTCAGAACATCCTCATCGCCGGCGGCACCAGCACCGGCAAGACCACGCTCGCCAATGCTTTGCTCGCCGAGATCGCCGCCACTGGCGATCGCGTGCTCGTGCTCGAAGACACCATCGAACTGCAATGCACGGCACGCGACCACGTTCCGCTGCGCACGCGCGCCGGCGTCGTGTCGATGACCGAGCTGGTACGCGCCACGATGCGCCTGCGTCCCGACCGCGTGATCGTCGGCGAGGTACGCGGCGGCGAGGCGCTGGATCTCATCAAGGTGTGGGGCACCGGCCATCCCGGCGGCATCGCCACGATCCACGCCGGTTCCGCACCGGGCGCGCTGCTGCGCCTGGAGCAACTGATCCTTGAAGTCGCGGTGAACCCGCCGCGGGCGCTGGTCGCCGAAGCGGTCAACGTCGTCATCCACATCGCCGGCCGCGGCCGGCGCCGTCGCATCGAAAGCATCGCCCGCGTCCTCGGCTTCGACGGCGTGGGCTACCGCCTCGCGGACGCGCTGGAGCCATCGCCGCATCCGGAGCTGCCGCTGTCTTTCCCGTCCCCCAACCACCTTGGAGAACTGCCATGACGCAGATGCACGCCACTGCTTTCCGCTTTTCCGTAAATCCGGCTTCGTTCCTTGCGCGCCTGCGCCGCTTGGCCGGGCCGGCGCACCACGGCCTGCTGTCTGCGGCCGTCATGCTGATGACGGCCGGCACGGCAAGGGCAGCCGGTTCCTCCATGCCCTGGGAAGGCCCGCTCGAATCCATCCTGGAGTCGATCCAAGGGCCGGTCGCGCGCATCGTCGCCGTCATCATCATCATCGCCACCGGCCTCGCGCTGGCGTTCGGCGACACGTCGGGCGGCTTCCGCAAGCTCATCCAGATCGTGTTCGGTCTGTCCATCGCGTTCGCGGCGTCGAGCTTCTTCCTTTCGTTCTTCAGCTTCTCCGGCGGTGCCGTCGTATGAGCACCGACCTGCCGGGCTTCGAGGTGCCGCTGCATCGCTCGCTCACCGAGCCGATCCTGCTGGGCGGCGCGCCGCGCACGGTGGCGATTGCCAACGGCACGCTGGCCGCCGCCGTCGGCTTGGGCCTGCAACTCTGGATTCCCGGCGTCGTGCTCTGGATCGTGGGCCATTCGCTGGCGGTGTGGGGTGCGCGCGTCGATCCGCAGTTCATGCAGGTGTTCGCCAAGCACCTCAAGCACAAGCCGCTGCTGGACGTGTGACGGGAGGACACCGCGATGCTCAACCTCGCCGAATACCGCCAGCGTCCGGCCTTGCTCGCCGATTGGCTGCCGTGGGCCGGCCTGGTCGCGCCCGGCGTCGTGCTGAACAAGGATGGTTCGTTCCAGCGCACGGCGCAGTTCCGCGGCCCCGATCTCGACAGCGCGACGCAAGGCGAGCTGATCGCCACCACCGCGCGCCTGAACAACGCGCTGCGCCGGCTCGGCGCCGGTTGGGCGCTGTTCGTCGAAGCCGAGCGCCGGCCGGCCGCGGACTATCCGCATTCGGCGTTTCCCGAGCCGCTGTCGTGGCTGGTGGACGAAGAACGCCGCGCCACCTTCGAGGAATCGGGCAACCACTTCGAGAGCGGCTACCACCTGACGCTGCAATACCTGCCGCCGGAGGAATCCCGCGCCCGCGCGGCCAAGCTGCTGTACGAGAACACGCCGACCGTTGGTGTGGACTGGCACGAACGCCTGACCGCATTCGTCGCGGAAACCGGCCGCATCTTCGACTTGCTCGACGGCGTGATGCCGGAAATCGACTGGCTCGATGACGCCGAAACGCTGACCTATCTGCACGCAACCGTCTCGACGCGGCGCTATCGCGTCGGCGTGCCGGCCGTGCCGTTCCACCTCGACGCGCTGCTGGCCGACATGCCGCTGATCGGCGGCCTCGCGCCAATGCTGGGCGACGCACACCTGCGCGTCGTGACCGTGCGCGGATTCCCGACTACGACCTGGCCGGGCATTCTGGACGACCTCAACCGGCTGGGTTTCGCCTACCGCTGGAGCACGCGCTTTCTCTGCATGGACAAGGCCGAAGCCGAAAAGGAACTCGGCCGCCTGCGCCGCCAGTGGTTCGCCAAGCGCAAGAACGTCCTGGCCCTGCTGCGCGAAACGATCTTCCAGCAGGAATCGCCGCTCGTCGATACCGACGCCAGCAACAAGGCGGCCGACGCCGACGCCGCGATGCAGGAGCTGGGCAGCGATCAAGTTGCCTTCGGCTTCGTCACCGCGACCGTGACGGTGCTCGATGCCGACGCCGACACGGCCGACGAGAAGCTGCGCATGGTGGAGCGCGCGATTCAGGGCCGGGGCTTCGTGACCGTCCCTGAAACCCTCAACTCCGTGGAGGCGTGGCTGTCGTCGATTCCCGGCAACGCCTACGCCAACGTGCGTCAGCCCATCGTTTCCACGCTGAACCTGGCGCATCTGATGCCGGTGTCGGCGGTGTGGGCCGGGCCGGAGAAGAACGACCACCTCGACGGCCCGCCGTTGATCGTCACGCGCACCGAAGGCGCCACGCCGTTCCGGCTGGTGACGCACATCGGCGACGTGGGGCACACGCTGATCGCCGGCCCGACCGGCATGGGCAAGTCCGTCCTGCTCGCCACACTGGCGATGCAGTTCCGGCGTTACCCCGGCTCGCGCATCTTTGCGTTCGACATGGGCCGCTCGATGCGCGCGACGGCGCTGGGCCTGCGCGGCGAACACTACGACCTCGGCGCCGATGGCGCGATCGCGTTCCAGCCGCTCGCGCGCATCGACCACGAGGGTTATCGCACCTGGGCAGCGGAATGGGTCGAAGGCCGCTTGTCGCACGAAGGCGTCGCCATCGGCCCCGACGAGAAGGCGGCCGTGTGGTCGGCGCTTGGCAGCCTCGCCGGCGCGCCGCTCGAACAGCGCACGCTCACGGGCCTGTCTGTGCTGCTGCAATCGAACGCGCTGCGCCAGGCGCTCGCGCCTTACGTGCTCGGTGGCGCACACGGCAAGCTGCTCGATGCCGACCGCGATCGGCTCGGCTCGGCCAATGTGCAGTGCTTCGAGATGGAGGAGCTGATGCACAGCAAGGCCGCGGTGCTGGCCGTGCTGGGCTATCTGTTCGCGCGCTTCGATGAGCGGTTCGACGGCGCGCCGACGCTGCTGATCCTCGACGAATCCTGGCTGTTCCTCGATGACCCGGTGTTCGCGGCGCGCATTCGCCAGTGGCTCAAGACGCTGCGCAAGAAGAACGTCAGCGTCATCTTCGCCACGCAGTCGCTCGCCGACATCAAGGATTCGACCATCGCGCCGGCGATCATCGAGAGCTGCGCCAGCCGCATCTTCCTGCCGAACCCGCAGGCGACCGAACCGCAGATTCGCGTGATTTACGAAGGCTTCGGCCTCAACAGCCGGCAAATCGAGATCGTCGCCACCGCGCAGCCCAAGCGCGACTACTACTACCAATCCCGCGCGGGCAATCGCCTGTTCGACCTCGACCTGGGGCCGGTCGCGCTCGCGTTCGCGGGTGCCTCGACGCCCCAAGACCAGCGCGCCATCGACGACGTGCTGACCGACGCCGGAGCGCCGGCCTTCGCCGGCGCCTGGCTGCGCCACCGCGGCCTCGATTGGGCGGCCGATTTGCTGCCGTCCGCGCCATCAGCCGCGTCCTTCCTCGCTCCCCAAACACAGGAGATTTCGCCATGAGGATTCGCCTTCTCGCCCTCGCTGTTGCTGCACTCATCGGCGTCATGCCCACCGCGCACGCGCAATGGGCCGTCATCGATGCGACCAACCTCGTGCAGAACACGCTGACTGCGGTTCGCACGCTGGAGCAGATCAACAACCAGGTCCGGCAACTCCAGAACCAAGCGCAGTCGCTGATAAATCAGGCGCGCAACCTGGAGAGTCTGCCGTTCAACGTCGTCAACCAGTTGCGCACGAACCTGGCGACCACCCAGCAGCTCATCGCACAGGCGCAAGGGCTGGCGTTCCAGGTGCAGAGCATGGACCAGCAATTCGCACGCCTGTACCCGGAGCAGTACGCCGCGACCGTCAGCGGCAATCAGATGTACCAGGATGCGCACCAGCGTTGGCAGAACACGCTCGAAGGCTTGCAGACCGCGATGCGGATGCAGGCGCAGGTGTCGCAGAACGTGACCCAAGACGAGAGCGTGCTGACCGATCTGGTCGGCCAGAGCCAGTCGGCCACGGGCGCCTTGCAGGCCATGCAGGCGACGAATCAGCTTCTCGCCTTACAAGCCAAGCAGTCCATCCAGACGCAGCAGCTCCAGCTCACGCAGGGGCGCGCGGTATCGCTGGAGCTGGCGCGGCAGGCAGCCGCCGTCGAGCGCGGCCGCGAAGTCACGCGGCGCTTCCTCGGCACCGGCACGGCGTACACGCCGCAGCCGGTGAACTTCTACGGCAACTGACGGGCACGGCCATGAAACGCGCGCCCGTCCTGTTCGCCTTCGCGTGCCTGCTGGCCGGCTGCGACCGGCCGCAGGCTTCGTCGGTCGATGCGCTGGCCGCCGACCCGACGCGGCTGCACGCGCTGCGTGCGCAGTGCCGGCGAGGCGAACGTGACGGCGCGTTCTGCGCGCAGGTCGGCCAAGCCGACCTGCGGCGCTTCCTCTCAGGGCAGGCCGGCCCGGACGAATACCAGACGCTCGCCGATCTGCCGCCGATCCCGGCCAGTTTCGACGGCCCCGACACGACGATGGAGCAGCGGCCATGAACGACGTTTCGATCATCGACCATTTCCTCAACGTCTTTTCCGCCTACATCGACTCCGGTTTCGGCCTGCTGCGCGGCGAAGTCGGATTCCTGACCGCAACGCTGGTGGCGATCGACATGACACTGGCCGGCCTGTATTGGGCGCTCGGCCACGCCACCGGCCAGGGCGAAGACGTGATGGCGAAGCTCATTCGCAAGGTGCTCTACGTCGGCGCCTTCGCCTACATCATCGGCAACTTCAACATGCTGGCCGGCATCGTGTTCCGGTCGTTCGCCGGCCTGGGCCTGACGGCCACCGGTTCGGCCGTGAGCATGGAGACGTTCCTGCAGCCGGGGCATCTCGCCAAGACCGGCATCGACGCCGGTATGCCGATCCTCGAACAGATCAGCGACATGGCGGGCTTTCCCGAGGTGTTCATCAACATCACGCCCATCGTCGTGATGTTCCTCGCCTGGCTGACCGTCATCGTCTGTTTCTTCGTGCTCGCGGTACAGCTTTTCATCACGTTGATCGAGTTCAAGCTGACCACGCTGGCCGGCTTTGTGCTGGTGCCGTTCGCGCTCTGGAACAAGACCGCGTTCCTCGCCGAAAAGGTGCTTGGCAATGTGGTGTCGTCCGGCATCAAGGTACTGGTGCTGGCCGTCATCGTCGGCATCGGCACGGGCCTGTTCGCGGAGTTCCCGACGATGCCCGCCGAGCCGTCCATCGACCATGCGCTGGTCGTGATGCTGGCTTCGCTCGCCATGCTCGCGCTCGGCATCTACGGGCCGGGCATTGCCACCGGCCTCGTGTCCGGCGCGCCGCAGCTCGGCGCTGGCGCGATGGCCGGCGCGGCATTGGGCGCCGCCGGAACCGCCGTCGCTATCGGCGCTGCGGCAACCGGCGTGGGCGGTGCCGTGGCTGCTGGCGCGCGCATGGCGCCGGCTGCGGCCAGTGCCATCGGCAGCGGCGCACGGGCTGCCGCTTCGACGGCCGGCAGCGCCCGGTCGGCGTTCCAAGCCGGTTCCGCTGCGGCGGGCGGCGGCTTCAAGGATGCCGCCGCAGGCGTGGGCAACGTCGCACGGGCGGGCGCGCAAGCCGCCGGGCAGAGAGTCGCCGCCGGCGCGCGTGCATTCGGCGAGCGGGTGGCCGGTGCATTCCGTGGCGAGAGTGGCGCGGCGGCCGGCGCGTCCACCCAAGCGGGCGCATCCAGCACCGGCTCGGCCTCGGCCGCCGCCGATCAAGAGCAACCCGCCTGGGCCAAGCGCCTGCATCGTCGCCAGCAGATCGCCCACGCGGCGACCACGACCGCGCACACGCTGCGCGGCGGGGACGGCGGCGGCTCTGCACAAGGCCCAAGCCTGGGCGATTCCGATTCTTGAGGAGAACGAGTCATGCGATTCAAGCGACCGCAGGTGCGCTACGCCGACACGCCGCAGCCTGCCACTCCGTATCAAGCCGCTGCGCAAGCGTGGGACGAGCGCATCGGCTCGGCCCGCGTGCAGGCGAAGAACTGGCGCTTCATGGCCTTCGGCTGTCTCGCGCTCGCGCTGCTGATGGCCGGCGGCTTGGTGTGGCGCTCGGCGCAGTCTTTCGTCACGCCCTACGTGGTGGAGGTGGACAAGACCGGCGAAGTGCGCGCGGTCGGCGAAGCCGCCACGCCGTACCGGCCGGCCGATGCGCAGATCGCTTTCCACCTCGCGCACTTCATCACGCTGGTTCGCTCGCTTTCCATCGACCCGATCGTGGTGCGGCAGAACTGGCTCGACGCCTACGACTACACCACGGACAAGGGCGCCGTCGTGCTCAACGACTACGCCAGCAAGAACGATCCCTTCGCTCGTGTCGGCAGGGAATCGGTGACGGTGCAGATCACCAGCGTCGTCCGCGCCAGCGATTCGTCGTTCAACGTGCGCTGGACGGAGCAGCGGTTCGTCAACGGCGCACCCACCGGCACCGAGCGCTGGAACGCCGTGGTGTCCATCGTCCTGCAAACCCCGCGCACCGAGCAGCGGCTGCGCAAGAACCCGCTGGGCATCTACGTCAACGGCCTGTCGTGGAGCCGCGAACTCGATGCGTCCGAAGGAGCCAAGCCATGAACCCGTCTTTCCGCTTTTACGCATTCGCGCTGACCGTGGCGGCCCTGTCGGGCTGCGCCTCGCAGGGCAAGCCGCCGCCGCGCATCTCGCTCGATGAGCCGGTGCAGGCACAGCCACTACCGGAGCCGCCCAAGCCCGTCGAAGTGGTGGAGGTGCCGAAGGTGCTGCCGATGCCGGCGCAGATGAAGCCTCTGCCGGAGATGGACGAAGCCAGGCCCGCGCCGGAACCCGCCGACGAAACCGTGCGCGTGTCGCGTGCCAACGCCGAGGCACGCATCGCGCCCACGCGTGAGGGCTACGTCAACGCGATCCAGGTCTGGCCCTTCACCGATGGCGCGCTGTATCAGGTCTATGCCGCACCGGGGCGCGTGACCGTGATTTCGCTCCAGCCCGGCGAGGAACTGGTGACGGTCGCCGCCGGCGACACGGTGCGCTGGATCGTCGGCGACACGTCCAGCGGCGCTGGCGACGCGCTGCGCGTAAACGTGCTGGTGAAGCCGATCCGTTCGGGCCTCAAGACGAACCTGGTCATCACCACCAGCCGGCGCACCTACCTGATCGAGCTGACCTCGACGGACAAGGCATGGATGGCGTCGGTGTCGTGGGAGTATCCGAAGGATCAGATGCTTGCTTTGCAGCGTCAGGATCGGGCGGCGCAAGCCGCCGCGCCGATCGACGCCGGCCTGTCGTTGGAGAAGATCCGTTTCCGCTACGCGGTCAGCGGCAGCAGTCCACCGTGGAAGCCGCTGCGCGCCTTCGACGACGGCGAGAAGGTCTATATCCAGTTCCCGCCCGGCATCGCCCAAGGCGAACTGCCGCCGCTGTTCGTCATCGGCGCGCAGGGTGACGGCCAGCTCGTCAACTACCGCTTCCGCTCGCCGTACTACATCGTGGATCGGCTGTTCGGCGCGGCCGAACTACGTCTCGGCGGCGACAAGGGCGACGTGGTGCGCATCGAGCGCACGGATGGCACGCGGGGGAACTGACCATGAGCCAGGACGAAACCCCGGACGTGCCCATTCCCGATGCCGCGCCGAAAGTCGCGCCGGAGAACGTGGCGCTACGTGCGCAGCCGCGCCCGGTGACGCGCCTCAACCGGCGCACGCTGGCGTTGTTGACGGGTGGCCTCGGCATCGCCGTGCTGGGCGCAACCCTGTGGTCGTTGCAGCCGAAGCACCCGCGCGGCAACAACGATGCGACCGAGCTTTACAACGTCGATCGCGTGTCGAAGTCCGAAGAACTCAACCGGCTTCCCGCCGACTACTCCAAGCTGCCGCCGAAGGTGCCGGAGTTGGGGCCGCCGCTGCCGGGCGACCTCGGCCCGGCCATCGTCAAGTCGCAGCCGCCGGTGGTGGCCAGCTACACGCCGCCCGGCCAAGATGCGGCGGCGGCCGAACGCGACGCACTGCGCAAGGAGGCGGAAGCGGCGGCGGGTTCATCTGTGTTCTTCCGTTCCAGCAACCAGCGCGCCGCGGCTGCGCCCGCGCAGACCGCTTCGATCGCACCGGCATCCGGCTTGGTGGGCTTCGACCCGCAGGCCGCCGGGCCGGCCTCGACGGCGGCGCAGCAGCCCGCCGACCCGACCACCGTGCAGAACCGGCAAGACCAGAAAGAGGCGTTCCAGAAAGCCGGAACCACGGAAACCCGTAATTCCGGCAACCTGCAAATGCCGACCTCGCCGTATCAGGTGATGGCTGGCACGGTGATCGCGGCGGCGCTGGTAACGGGCATCAAGTCCGACCTGCCGGGCGACGTGATCGGCACGGTGACGGAGCCGGTGTACGACACGGCGACGGGCCGCTATCTGCTGATCCCGCAGGGGTCGCGCATCTTCGGCAAATACAACAGCCAGGTCGCCTACGGGCAGAGCCGCGTGCAGGTGGTGTGGAACCGCATCATCCTGCCGGACACTTCTTCGCTCACGCTCGACAACCTGGCCGGCACCGACCCGGCCGGCTACGCCGGCCTGGAGGATGGCGTCGATTGGCATTGGGATCGCATCTTTGCCGGCGCGGCGCTGACGACGCTGCTGGGCATCGGTGCCGAGTTGGCCGCGCCGGAGAACCGCAATGGCGATCGCGTCATCGTCGCCGGCCGCGACAGCTTGCAGGACAGCGTAAATCAGGTCGGGCAGGAGATGACCCGGCGCAACCTCAACATCCAGCCGACGCTGACCGAGCGGCCCGGTCTGCCGGTGCGCATCATCGTCAACCGCGACCTGGTGCTGCGGCCATACCAGCCGCTGTTCTTCAACCGGGGGACTTCACGATGAGCACGGCGCGCAGGCTGCGGCTGGGGCCGCTGCCGAAAACCGAGAACGTGAAGCTGACGTTCGCGTGTCCGGCCACGCTCAAGGCCGACCTCGACCGCTACGCGGCCATGCACGCGCAAACCTACGGCGAAGCGGTCGATGCGACGACGCTGATCCCGCACATGCTGGAGGCGTTCATCGCGGGGGATCGGGGGTTCAGGCGGGGCAGGGGAGACGACACTCGACCGGCTTCCCGCGCGGCTGTTCCCAAGGCGTGAGCCTTTGGATATGTTGTCATTGTCGTATCTAGGCTACGACTGGAGACATCATCCCAAATTGACTTGCGCTTGGAAAAGTTGTAAAAGTCGTAGCATGGCTACGACTAATCCAAGTAAGCTAAATGCCCTCTACACCCGGCTGGCACCGGGAACGCCGCTGACCTCGGAGGACTTGGCGGCGCTGGGCATCTCTGCCGACCTGGCCGTCCACTACGTCCGGGCAGGCTGGCTCACGCGCCTGGCCCGCGGGGTGTACGGCCGCCCGAACGACACTCTGGCGCTCCACCCGAGTCTGTTGCTGTTGCAGCGCCGGTTCGAGGGGCTGCACGTCGGCGGCAAGTCGGCGCTGGACTGGTACGGCGTGCGCCAGTACGTGTCGCAACAGCCCGTGCTGCATCTGTATGGCTGGACGGCGGCCCGTCTGCCGGAATGGTTCACCGAACGCTTCCCGGCCGAGTACCACCGCAAGCGCCTGTTCGACGAGCAGCCGGTCGCCTTGCTGCATGTTGGCCCGTTCGAGAAGCGCAGCGGAGCGCCGCAGGTGTCGGCGCCGGAGCGCGCCTTGTTGGAACTGTTGAGCGAAGTCGGCGTGCGTCAGCCTTTGCAGGAAGCCCGCGAACTCGTCGAAAGCGCGTACAGCCTGCGCGCCGACGTGCTGCGTGAGCTGTTGCAGCACTGCACGAACGTCAAGACCGTGCGGCTATGTCTGCAACTCGGCCGCGAGGCGTCGTTGCCTTGGGCGGCGAAGCTCGATCCGGCCACGCTGCCGACGGGCAGCGATCGGCCTTGGGTGTCCCGATCGGCCGATGGCTTGTTGGTGCTCAAGCCATGAACCAGACCTATCTCGATACCGCGCGCCTGCTGACGCAGGTGGCGCCGCTGGTGTTCGTGGACGACACGTTCGCATTGAAGGGCGGCACCGCGATCAATCTGTTCGTGCGCGACATGCCGCGTTTGTCGGTGGACCTCGATCTGGTCTTTCCCAATCACACGCTGCCGCGCGACGAGGCGCTGACGCGCATCAACGAGGCTGTCAGGCAAGCCGCCGAGCGGTTGAAGAAGCGAGGGTTCCAGACGCACGCGCCAGCGGCCGCGGCAGGGGAGACGAAGCTGCTGGTGCGCAACGGTTCGATCCAGGTCAAGGTCGAAGTCAACTTCGTCATGCGCGGCACGGTGCAGCCGGTGCGTCGCGCTTCGCTCACGCCGACCGCACGCGACACTTTGCTGGCCGATCTGGAGATCCCGGTGGTGTCGCTGGAGGACGTGTATGGCGGCAAGCTGGTAGCGGCGTTGGATCGTCAGCACCCGCGCGACCTGTTCGACGTGATGCAACTCTTTGCGCACGAGGGCATCACGCCCGGCATCCGGCGCGCGTTCGTGGTCTATCTGTCCAGCAGCAACCGGCCGATCCATGAGGTGCTGTTCACGCCGCTGCGGGACATTCGGCATGACTACGAGCACAACTTCCAAGGCATGACGGCGGAACCCATACCTCTCGATGCGCTGCTCGCTGCGCGAGAACGCATGATGCGCGAACTCCAGCAAGGCTTGGACGACAACGAGCGACGCTTCCTGCTGTCGCTGGCCGCCGGCGCGCCGGAGTGGTCGCTGCTGGGCATCGCGCACCTCGAACAACTGCCGGGCATCCGCTGGAAGCTGCACAACCTGGCGCAGTTGCAGAAGACCGATGCGAGGAGGTTCGCCGAGCAGGCCGACTTGCTCGCTGCGCGGCTGGCTGCGCTATCCTAGAGCTGGTTGATGATGAGCCGATGCCGCGCAAACCCGCGTCAGCAAAGGACGTGTTTTTCTGACGGTAAAAGCGACGGTAAAGGCCCATGTCGATCAAAGCCAATTCCTTTAATCACGCGGACTTGCGTGACTCGTTGATGATCGAGTGGGAGTGATCTAACCCGTTCCCAAGTCGTTCCAATAGTGCGCTCCCCCTGTTTTTCCGTTAAAAAACGGGGGGTATTGTTCGGTATGGTCTGCTGTGATCCAGGCAGCGCCTGGAGGAAACGTCGGCATCGTGCACAGTATTGACGTTTCCCCCTCGGACGGTCTTGTCCGGTACCGTCACGCCGGTTCAACGGTATCGGCTGACGGTATACGTTTGAGGAATCCTTAACTTAATCACTCCCGCTTCACACCACGCCAAGCAGCTCTTTCAACTGCGCCGCCCGCGACCGGCTCACCGGCACGACGCTGCGCTCGCCATCGTTCATCACGAGGTTCACGCTGTCCTCGGCTTTCACGAGCTCGACCGCGTAGGGCAAGCTCACGATGTGGCTCCGGTGCACGCGCAGGAAGGTGCTGCTGTCGAGACGCAGCTCCAGATCCGCGAGCGACAGGTTCGAGAGATAGCGGTCGTCTTTCGTGACGATCGTCGTGTAATGGCCGTCGCCCTGGAAGCGCACGATGTCCTTCAGGTCGATCAGGATAACGCGGTTCTTGCGGTACACCGGAATCTTGAAGAGCCGCCGCGGCGGCGTCGGCGTGCCGGCGAGCGTTTCGGCCGACGGCTCGGTCGTGATGTCGGTCAGGTCGTAGAAGATCATGCAGGTGCCGCACGCGCCGTTCATGTCCGACATGCTCGACACCTTGATCATCAGAATCCGGTCAGGAATGTTGATCATCATCGCCACCGGCGGCGGCGACTTCACCGGGCAGCCGCCCGCGTCGCGCGACTGGAGCAGGAAACGCAGCTTGTCGCGGCTTTTCGCGGGGTGCAACTGGACGACGTCAATACCGAACAGCCTGTCCTGAGCCACGCCGAGCGACTGCTCGCCGGCCGGCCCGAGAATCTGCAGCGCGACATCGTTGAACGCGCTGACGCGCCCGTTCGCGTCCAGCCAGACCACGCCCGGATTGAACTGCTCCAGCCGGTGCTGGAAGGTTTCGGCGCGGCGTGCGTCGGTGGCCGGCGTGACGTGCTCGAACGGTTTCATCCAGGGTTCTCCCTGAGGCGCTCGCGGCGTTTGCGCGGCGTACGCGACGCCGGTGCGGTGCCTCTGTTTTAAGTCCTTTCCCCGTTTCACGCAAGTTTTCCGGCGGCCGGCGCAGTCTGGCCGCCGTTGGCGAAATCGCGTTGAATTGCTGCATTGCATTGTGAAATGCTAATTAACCGGAGGACGAAAACAAGGAGACTGGCGTGATTCCCCGACCCTTCGAATACCACGCGCCGCAGACGCTGCCCGAGGCGGTTGCGCTGCTCGGCGAGTACGGCGAGACGGCGAAAGTCCTCGCGGGCGGCCACAGCCTGCTGCCGATGATGAAGCTGCGCTTCGCGCAGCCCGATCACCTGATCGACCTGGGCAAGCTGGCCGAGCTCAAGGGCATCCGCGAGGAAAGCGGCACGCTGTGGATCGGCGCGATGACGACCGAAAACGAACTGATCTGGTCCACCGTGCTGCAGACCCGCTGCCCGTTGCTCGTCGAGGGGGCGCGGCAGATCGCCGATCCGCAGGTGCGCTATCGCGGCACGCTGGGCGGCGATCTTTCGCACGGCGACCCCGGCAACGATCATCCGGCGCTGATGATCGCGCTCGACGCGGCGTTCGTGCTGCAGGGCGCAGCCGGCGAGCGCACGGTGCCGGCCGACGGCTTTTTCGTCGGCACCTACGAGACGTTGCTCGCGCCCGGCGAGATCATGACCGCGATCCGCATTCCGGTGCCTTCGCCCGCCACCGGCTATTGCTATGCGAAGCTCAAGCGCAAGACGGGCGACTTTGCGACGGCGGCGGCGGCCGTCACGATGCGGCTGGCGGGCGGCAACGTCGAGCACGTGCGCATTGCTCTGACGAATGTCGGCGACACCGTGATCCGTGCAAGGGATGCCGAGCAGGCGCTGCTCGGCAAGCGGTTCGACCCGCGCGCCCTGGACGAAGCGGCGCGGCTTGCCATGGCGGCATGCAATCCGGTGCCGGACCTGCGCGGCGACGCCGACTACAAACGGGCGATGGCGGGCGAGATGACGCGCAGGGCACTCAATATGGCATACGAACGGGCGACCGGCCCGGCTCGTCCTTAAAGCCTGGGAGAACACGACATGGCCAAAAAAACGATGGTGTCGTTCAGCCTCAACGGCAGCGAAGTGGATGTCGTCGTCGAGCCGCGCGAGCTGCTGATTCATACGCTGCGCGAAAAATGCCAGCACACCGGGCCGCATATTGGCTGCGAGACCTCGCATTGCGGCGCCTGCACGGTCGACTTCAACGGCATGTCCGTGAAGTCGTGCACGCTGCTGACGGTGCAGGCGCAGGGCGCGGCGGTCCGCACGGTCGAAGGGCTCGCCGAGGGCGGCACGTTGCACGCGCTGCAGGAAGGTTTCATGCAGGAGCATGGCCTGCAGTGCGGATTCTGCACGCCGGGCATGCTGATGCGCGCGTATCGCCTGCTCCAGGAGAACCCCGATCCCACGGAAGCGGAGATCCGCTACTGGATGGCGGGGAATCTGTGCCGCTGCACGGGATACCAGAACATCGTGAAGGCCGTGCAATACGCCGCGCGCAAGCTGCGCGGCGAAGCGGCCGAAACGTCGCATCCGCTCATCGAGGCGGACGCGGCGCACGCGCACTGAGCACAGGGAGAAACGTCATGGGCAATTTCGACGCCAATCTCGAACGTCTCGCCGCGCTCGAAGGCATGGGCTGTTCGCGCAAGCGCCGCGAGGATCCGCGCTTCATCCAGGGCAAGGGCACCTATGTCGACGACATCAAGATGCCGGGCATGCTGTTCGGCGTCATGGTGCGAAGTCCCTATGCGCACGCGCGCGTGAAGCACATCGACAAGTCGCGCGCGCTCGCGCATCCCGGCGTGCACGCCGTGCTCACCGCCGACGATCTCAAGCCGCTCAAGCTGCACTGGATGCCGACACTCGCGGGCGACGTGCAGGCCGTGCTCGCCGACGAAAAGGTCTGCTTCCAGAACCAGGAGGTCGCGTTCGTCGTGGCCGACGACCGCTACGTCGCCGCCGACGCGGCCGAGCTCGTGGACGTGGAGTACGAGGAGTTGCCCGCGCTCGTCGATCCGCTGAAGGCGCTCGAACCCGATGCGCCCGTGATTCGCGAGGACATTCGCGACAAGGATACCGGCGCGCATGGAGCGCGCAGGCATCCTAACCACATCTTCACGTGGACGATGGGCGACCGGGACAGGACCGACCGCATGTTCGAGAATGCCGAGGTCACGGTGAAGCAGGATCTCCTGTATCCGCGCGTGCATCCGTGTCCGCTCGAAACCTGCGGGTGCGTCGCCTCGTTCGACAAGGTGCGCGGCGATCTCACCGTCTACATCACGTCGCAGGCGCCGCACGTTGTGCGCACCGTGGTCGGGCTGCTTTCCTCGATCCCGGAATCGAAGATCCGCATCATTTCTCCCGATATCGGCGGCGGGTTCGGCAACAAGGTGGGCGTGTATCCGGGCTACGTGACGTCGATCGTCGCATCGATCGTGCTTGGGCGCCCCGTGAAGTGGATCGAATCGCGCAACGAGAACCTCTCCAGCACGGCGTTCGCGCGCGACTATCACATGACGGGCGAGCTCGCGGCCGACAAGGACGGCCGCATCAAGGCGCTGCGCGTGAACGTGGTGGCCGATCACGGCGCGTTCGACGCGTGCGCCGACCCGACGAAGTGGCCCGCCGGCATGTTCCACGTCTGCACGGGTTCGTACGCGATTCCGAATGCGTTCGTTTCGGTCGACGGCGTGTATACAAACAAGTTCCCGGGCGGCGTGGCGTATCGCTGCTCGTTTCGCGTGACCGAGGCGGTGTACCTGATCGAGCGGATGGTAGACGTGCTCGCGCAGAAGCTTGGCATCGACAAGGCCGAGATCCGTCTGCGCAACTTCATCCGCAAGGACCAGTTTCCGTACACCACGCCGCTCGGCCTCGAATACGATTCGGGCGACTACGATACGGCGCTCAGAAAGGTGCTCGCCGCCGTCGATTACGACGCGCTGCGCGCGGAGCAGGCGCAGCGCCGGGCCGATCCCGACGCCGAATGGCTCATGGGCATCGGCGTCGTGAATTTCACGGAAATCGTCGGGGCCGGGCCGTCGAAGATGTGCGACATTCTCGGCGTGGGCATGTTCGACTCGTGCGAGATTCGCGTGCATCCGGACGGTTCGGCGATCGCGCGGATGGGCACCATCACGCAGGGCCAGGGGCACCAGACCACCTACGCGCAGATCATCGCGTCCGAGGCCGGTATTCCCGCGTCGCAGATCGCCGTGGAGGAGGGCGACACGTCTACCGCGCCGTACGGGCTCGGCACCTACGGCTCGCGCTCCACGCCGGTGGCCGGCGCGGCGGTGGCGCGCGCCTCGCGCAAGATCCGCGAGAAGGCGCGCCGGATCGCGGCGCACCTGCTCGAAGCGAGCCCCGACGACGTGGAATTCGATCTCGACCGCTTCGTGCTGAAGGGGTCGCCGGAACAGTTCAAGACGGTGAAGGAAGTGGCCTGGGCGGCGTATAACAACGTGCCGGAAGGGCTGGAAATGGGCCTCGAAGCCGTCGACTACTACGACCCGCCGAACTTCACGTTTCCGTTCGGCGCGTACGTCTGCGTCCTCGACGTGAACCGCTACACCGGCGAAATCCGCGTGCGGCGTTTCTACGCGCTGGACGATTGCGGCACGCGAATCAACCCGATGATCATCGAGGGGCAGATTCACGGCGGCCTGACCGAAGGCTTCGCGGTCGCGCTCGGCCAGGAACTGCCCTATGACGAGTCGGGCAACCTGCTCGGCGCGACGCTGCTCGACTATTTCGTGCCGACGGCCGTGGAAACGCCCCATTGGGACACCGACTTCACGGTGACGCCTTCGCCGCATCATCCCATCGGGGCGAAGGGCGTAGCCGAATCGCCGCACGTGGGCTCGATTCCATGCTTCACGTCGGCCGTCGTCGATGCGTTCGCGCATCTCGGCGTCACGCATATGAACATGCCGCACAACGCGTACCGCGTGTGGCAGCAAAGCCGCGAGCTTGGCCTGACCCGGGCCTGAGCGTTGCGGAAGGAGCGCGCGATGAAAGTCGTACTCGACAAGGTGTTTCCACTCGCTGCGAACGCGGACAGCGCGTGGCAGCTCATGCAGGACATCGAAGCCGTGGCGGGCTGCATGCCGGGCGCGAAGATCACGGAGCGCGTGGATGCTACGCACTACAAAGGAACGATCACGGTCAAGCTGGGGCCCGCGACGATGGCGTTCAAGGGCGATATCGAAGTGCTCGCGCTCGATGCGGCGGCGCGCAGCCTGCATTTGAGCGGCAAGGGTACGGACTCGACGGGCGGCTCGGCGGCGGCGATGGATCTCGTGGCGGCCGTGCGGGCAAGCGGCGAGGCGAGCGAGCTGACCGGCCGGAGCGAGGTGACGATGAGCGGCAAGGCCGCCGCGATTGGCGGCCGGCTGATGGGACCGGTCTCGGAACAACTGCTCAAGCAGTTCGTGGCGAACTTCGCGGCGCGGCTCGATGCGATGAATGCGCAGGCGGCGCAGGCGGTGCCGCCTGCGTTGGCGGAAGGCGAGGCGAACATGCTCGCGGCCGTGAGCGCTACGGGTGCCACGAGTGCCACGAACCCCACGACTGCCGCGCCTCCTGCCGAGCTCAACGGCATCGCGTTCGTCTGGGCCATGTTCCGCGACTGGCTGCGCGGCCTCTTCTCGCACGAGGCCCACGGCCGCTGAGGCACGTCATGACGCCCACCGATCGCATGCCCGACGTCGTCGCGCTGCAGGCGAAGCTCGCGAGCCATGGCTACATTGCCGAGCGCAGCTTCGCGGCGGCGCTGTTGCTGACGCTGGAAATGCGCCTGCCGCTGCTGCTGGAAGGCGAGGCGGGCGTTGGCAAGACCGAAGTGGCGAAGGCGCTGGCGCGCCTGCTCGCGGTGTCGCTGATCCGGCTGCAATGCTACGAAGGGCTCGATGCGCACACGGCGCTGTACGAGTGGAACTACGCGCATCAACTGCTGGCGATCAAGCTGTTCGAGCAGGACGCGCGACCGCTGCGCGACAAGGAACAGGATGTCTTTTCCGAACGCTACCTGCTCAAGCGCCCGCTGCTCGAAGCCATCACGACCACGCCCGCGCCCGTGCTGCTCATCGACGAGATCGACCGCACCGACGAAGCCTTCGAAGCGTATCTGCTCGAAGTTCTTTCGGACTTCCAGATCTCGATTCCCGAGCTGGGGGTGATTCGCGCGATCGAACGTCCTTACGTCATCCTGACTTCGAACGGCACGCGCGAGATCTCGGATGCGTTGCGCCGCCGCTGCCTCTATCAGTACGTCGACTATCCGTCGTTCCAGCGCGAACTGCTGATCGTGCGGACCCGGGTGCCCGAGGTGCCCGAAGCGCTCGCGCGCCAGGTGGTCGAGTTCGCGCACGCGGTGCGGCAACTGGCGCTGCGCCGCAAGCCCGGCCTCGCGGAGACGCTGGACTGGGCGGCCGCGCTGCTGCGCCTCGGCGTGAGCGCGCTCGACGAGGGCGGCATCGAGCGCGTCATGGATTCGCTCGCGGCGCTCGTAAAGACGCGCGAGGATCAGGCCGCGCTCACGAGACCGGTCGTCGAAAAACTGGTGGCGTCATGTTGACCGGAACCGAACGCGCCGCCGCGCCGACCGACGCTCCCGATCTTGCCGACAGGCTCGTCGCGCGCTATGCCGGTTTCGCGGGCTGGCTGCGCGCGAACGCGTTCTGCGTGACGAGCGCGGACGTGGCGGCGTCGATGGAGATCGCGAATCGCATGGGCCAGTTCGACAGCGATCTGCTGCGCTGGAGCCTGCGCGCGCTGCTGTGCTCGCGTGCGGAAGACTGGCGGCGCTTCGACGATCTGTTCGACGCCTGGTTCAGGACACCGAACCGGCGCAAGCTGGTCGAAACACGGGCAGGGGGCGCGGGGCCGCTCGCGCGCGACGAGGCGGGCGAGGGACTGCCGGACGCGAGCGAGGGCACGCCCCTGTCGCTCGCGGGTCGCGGCGCCGGCGCGCCGGGCGAGGGCGCCACGGCCGATGAGGGAGCCACCGAAGCCGAATCGCTTGCCGGCGCGGATTTCCGCCACCTCAACGATCACGCTGAACTCTTTGCCATCGATGCCGCGATTCGCCGCTTCGCGCAGCGCCTGCGCGGAATCGAAACGCGCCGCGAGCAGCGCGCGAACCAGGGGCGGGCCATCGACCTGCGCTGGACCTTGCGCCGCAGCGTGTCGCGCGGCGGCCTGCCGGCGGAGCTCGGCTGGCGGCGCTTGCGGCGGCAGCGCCCGCGCATCGTGCTGATGCTCGACGTGAGCCGCTCGATGAACCTCTACAGTTTCTTCCTGCTGCGTCTCGCGCGCGTGCTGAGCGGTCGTCTGCGCGACGTGCGCAGCTTCATTTTCCACACGCGGCTCGTCTGCATCGACGAGGCGCTGCGCGATCCCGATCCGCGGCGCGCGCAGGAGCGCCTGCATCTGATCTCCGAGGGCTGGGCCGGCGGCACGCGCATCGGCGAGAGCCTTGCCGGATTCAACCGCTACTACGCTTCGAGCCTCCTGCATTCGCGCACGGCGGTGGTGATCGTCAGCGACGGCTACGACGCGGGCGATCCGGCGCAACTGGGCGACGCGCTGGCCGCGATCCGGCGCCGCTGTCATTCGCTCGTGTGGCTCAATCCGCTCGCCGGGCGGCCGGGATTCGAGCCGGTCAGCGCGGGCATGCAGGCCGCGCTGCCGCACCTCGATCTGTTCGCGGGGGCGCGCGATCTCGCGAGCCTCGAACGCCTGTTTCCGCAAATTCTCGGTGCGTTGCAATGAATGCCGAAACCGTCGATACCGTCCCGGCCGCAGTCAGCCTGCTGCAGCTCGAACAACAATTGACCGATGCGGGGGTGCCGTTTGCCGTCGCAACCGTGATCCGCGTGGCGCCGCCGGCCTCGACCCAGGTGGGCGCGCAGGCGCTCGTGGAAAGCGACGGCACGCTGCATGGCTGGATCGGCGGCGGGTGCTCGCAGGCGATCGTGATCGAGGCCGCGCGGCAGGCGATCCGCTTCGGTCAGCCGCGGCGGGTCCGCATCAGCAACGAGCCCACGCCACCCGATCCCGAAGTCGAGGCCCACGCCATGCCGTGCGCGAGCAACGGCGCGATGGAACTCTTCATCCAGCCGACCGTGCCGGCGCCGCTCGTGATCGTGTTCGGCACAACGCCGACGGCGCACGAAGCCTGCGTGCTGGCGCGGCGCATGGGCTTGCGCGCGTCGCTGGCGACCGATGCCGCGCGCGCGGGCGGTCCGCGTTTCGACGCCGCGGCCCTCGACCGCGCCGGCGCGTCGTTCGCGCTGATCGCGACGCAAGGCGACGGCGACGAGGACGCGCTCGAAGCCGCGCTGCGCAGCGGCGCCGGGGCCGTGCTCCTGATCGCGAGCCGCCGCAAGGCCGAGCGGCTGCGCGAAGCGATGTGCGCGCGCGGCGTCGACGAAGGCCGGCTCGCGGCGTTGCACGCGCCGGCTGGACCGGCGATCCACGCGCATACGCCGCAGGAAATCGCACTGGGGGCCGTGGCGGGACTCGTTGCTTTGCGGCACGAACGGGAAGACGCGGTGGCGGCCGCGCAAGCGGCCGTTCCGCAGGCCACCGTCGCCACGGAGGCCGTGCCGCCGCTGCCGCCGTGCGAGATTCCTGAGGCGCCGGCGGCCGAGGCGGGACGCTATGTGAATCCGGTGTGCGGCATGAGCGTCGAGATCGCGACGGCGAAACACGTCGTCGTTTATGGTGGCCGCAAGGTGTATTTCTGCTGCGACTGCTGCAAGGCCGAATTCGAGCGCGCGCCGGCGCGCTATCTGGCCGCTGCGCCAGAGCACGAGGCAAACCCCGGCGATCGGCCCGCGGAGGGATGATGAATACAGTGAAGTTTTCGGCCGTCGTGCTCGCGGCGGGCCTGTCCACGCGTATGGAGGGGCGCCACAAGCTGCTCTTGCCGGTGGGAGGCGAGCCCGCTGTGCGGCGCGTGGTGCGCGCCGTCGTTGCCGCGCAGCCGCAGGAGGTGGTCGTGGTGACGGGATTCCATGGGCGCGCCGTATTCGAAGCGCTTGACGGCCTCGACGTGCGCTTTCAGAGCAACCCGCGCTACCAGGAAGGGCAGATGACCTCGGTCGCGTCCGGCGTCGCTGCTTTGCAGGCGCCGTGCGACGCCGTGATGATTTGTCTCGCCGACCAGGTGTTGCTGGAGGCCGCCGATTATCGCGAACTGGTCGGCGCTTACGCGTCGATGCCGCGCGGATCGATTCTGGTGCCGATGTTCAAGGGCGCGCGCGGCAATCCGGTTCTGTTTGCAGCGAGTTATGCCCCCGAGGTCGTGAGCGGCCACGTGAATCCGGGTTGCCGCAAGCTGATCGCCGAGCACGGCGACGAGGTCTTTCTTCACGAGGCGGCGCACGACCGCTTTTGCATCGACATGGATACGCCCGCCGATTATTCGAGCATTGTCGCGCGAGTGGAAACCCCGATTACGGTCACGGTCAAACGGGCGTGTTCACAGGCATCATGACGTCGTTCTGAGCGTCAGCGATGCCGCTCGCGCGACAGCGTTCGAGTGGCGGCCAACGGCGGCGACTATTGACGGAGACGATGCTCAATCAGGGGAAACCGGGTCATCGCGCCGGCTTCGCAGTGCCGCCAGAATGCCTCTCAAGAGATCGACGGGCGGCGGCGGGCAGCCGGGAATGTGGACATCGACGGGAAGCAGCTCCGAAAGCGGCCCGCAGACCGCATAGCTGTCCTTGAAGATACCGCCCGTGCATGCGCACTCTCCGGCGGCAACCACCAGCTTTGGCTCGGGCGTTGCCTCGTACGCCAGCCGTACCGCCTCGCGCATGTTCACAACAAGAGGACCCGTCACGAGGAGCATGTCGGCATGCCGGGGACTCGCGACGAAGCGGATCCCCAACCCCTCGATGTTGTAGTACGGGTTGTTGAGCGCGTGAATTTCGAGCTCGCAGCCGTTGCATGATCCCGCATCGATCTGCCGGATGCACAGTGCGCGGCCGAGCACGTCGAGAATCTGCTGATGCAGCCGTTGAGACTCCGTGCGCCAGTCGTCACCGCCCGGAGGAATGAGTTCGGCAGGCGCGCGCGTACCGGCGATCCGCTTGAGAAGTTGCCACGTCACAGGTCGTGCCCCGCGTAACAGAGATTGAACGACTTATTGATCAGCGGGAAATCCGCGACGATATTGCCGATGATCGCGACTTCGAGAGCCGGCCAGTTCTGCCAGGACGGATCGTGGCAATGACAGCGCGCGAGCATGCCGTCCTCGCCGGTTTCGAGCGCAACGAGCACGTCGCCGCGCCAGCCTTCGATCCATCCCGTTCCATACGACGGCGGGCGGCGGATATCGGGTTGCACGGCGATGCCGCCGCGCGGCACGCTGGTGAGGATCGCGCGGATCTGGCGTAACGATTCGTCGATCTCGCGAAAGCGCAGCGCCACGCGGGCCGCCACGTCGCCGCGCTCGTCGCCGAGGTGGCGCGCACCGATTTCGCGGTAGGGAACTTGCGCGTGATCGACCCGCAGGTCCATCGCGCCGCCGCTCGCGCGCGCGGCGAAACCGCGTACGCCGAGTTGAGCGGCCATCGCCGGCGTGAGAATGCCGGTCTTCGCGAAGCGGTCCTGCATGCCGGCGTGATCGTCGTAAATGCGCCGCATCGAGCGGACCTCGCGCTCGATGCGGTCGCACTGCGCGAGGATCGCGCCCGCCTGTTCGTGGTCGAGATCGCGCGCGAGGCCGCCGGGCTCGATCGCGTCGAAGAGGTAGCGGTGGCCGAAGGTACGCTCGTTCAGGCGCAGCCAGTCTTCCTTCATCCGCGAAAACTGCGCGAGCCCGAATGCGAAGCCCGCATCGTTGCCGAGCGCGCCAAGATCGCCGAGATGGTTGGCGACGCGCTCGCGCTCCAGCAGCAGCGCGCGCAGCCATTGCGCGCGCGGCGGAATCGTCGTGTCGAGCGCGCGTTCGAGCGCCATGCAATACGCCCACGCAAATGCGACGCTGCTGTCGCCGGCGATCCGGCTTGCCAGGCGATGGCCAGCGAGCGCCGGCGTACACTCGAACAGGCGCTCGATGCCGCGATGCGTATAGCCGAGCCGCTCTTCGAGCCGCAGCACTTTTTCGCCGACCACGGAGAAGCGGAAGTGTCCGGGCTCGATGATGCCGGCGTGAATCGGTCCTACCGCGATTTCATGCACGCCGTCGCCGGCGACCCGCGTGAACGCGTAGTCGGCTTCCTGCGACGCGAAGCGCTCCGTGCCGGTTGCGGACTTGCGCAACGGGAAGTAATCGGCGGGCCAGTTGCCGTGGTTCAGCCAGGGGCGCACGTCGCCGGCGCCGCACGCGCGCAGGCCGGTCAGATCGTAGACGGCGCGCTGCATGCGGGCCGCGTACGGAAAGAGGGCGGAGAGGTCCGGGTACTCGCAGGCCCAGGACGGCGTCTTGCCGAGCGGTAGCCGGACCCACAGCAGGCCGTCGTCCACGGCATAGGCGGCGCATACGATGAAGGTGCCGCCGGGGTCTTCGGCGCCCCACAGCGTGATCAGGCGCCCCCCGCCTTCGTCGACCGCGGCGGCAACGCGGACCCAGGCCGCGACATCCACGTGCGCAACGAGCGTGGCCGGCGCCTCCCCGAACGTGGCAAGGCGGGTGAGGCCGGGTAAGGAGTGGAATGCGTCGATCCCCATGAATCATCCTGCAAGCACGGCCCCGGCTGCGCGATACCATGCGGCGAGCCAGGGGGGAAGGTAGAGACCGAGCATGAGCCCGATGGCCAGATGAACGAATACCGGCAGCAGTGCCGGCCGGTGTTCGAGCCGGCGCGCCGTGGCGTCGCCGAACACCATGCCTTGCGCGTGCCTGAAAATGACGGCGAACGCGACGGCCAGCGCCAGCATCAGAAGCGGCGCGGCCCACGGCAGCGCATGCATTGCCGTGGTGAGAATCAGGAATTCGCTCGCGAAGACGCCGAATGGCGGCATGCCGAGAATCGCGAGCGTGCCGAGCATCAGGCCCCAGCCCACCAGGGGACTCACGCGCACGAGCCCGCGAATGCCGTCGATGGCCTGGGTGCCGGCTTTCTGCGCGGCATGCCCCACGGTGAAGAAAATCGCCGATTTGACGAGCGCGTGAACCGTCATGTGCAGGAGGCCCGCGAACGTGGCGATGGGGCCGCCCAGCCCGAAAGCGAAGGTCATCATGCCCATGTGCTCGATCGAGGAGAACGAGAAAAGGCGCTTCGCATCCGTCTGCCGGAACAGCGAGAACGTCGCGACGAGCACCGAGACGAGCCCGAAGCCCACGAGCAGATGTCCCGGCAGGCCGTTCTGCAGCGCGCCGTCGGCGAGCACCTTGCAGCGCAGCACCGCGTAGAGCGCCACGTTGAGCAGCAGGCCGGACAGGACGGCGGAAATCGGCGTCGGGCCTTCGGCGTGGGCGTCGGGCAGCCAACTGTGCATCGGCACGAGGCCGGCCTTCGTGCCGTAGCCGATCAGCAGAAACACGAACGCGAGCGAGACGATGGTGGGATCGAGGCTCGCCTTCGCGGCGTTCAGGCTGGTCAGCAGCAACGCGTTGCCGCCGCCCAGCACGCGGCTGGCGGCCAGATACAGGAGGATCGTGCCGAACAGCGCCTGCGCGATGCCGACACCGCAGAGAATGAAGTACTTCCACGCCGCATCGTAGCTGGCCGCCGTGCGATAGACCGACACCAGCAGCACGGTCGCGAGCGTTGCGGCCTCCATCGCCACCCAGAGGACGCCCATGTTGTTCGTCAGCAGCGCGAGCAGCATCGCGAACACGAACAACTGGTACATGGCGTGGTAGAGCCTCATGCGGTTCGCGCTCATGCGGCCGCGGTCGCGCTCGACGCGCATATACGGCTTCGAGAAGAGCGCTGTCGTCCAGCCGATGAATGCGGTCAGCGTAACCAGAAAAACGTTGAACGGGTCGACGAAAAACGCCTGGCCGAACACGAAGGCGGCGCCGTGCGCCATCGTGCGCTGGACGAGCAGGAGCGCGGCGGCCAGCGTCAGGAGGCTGAAGGCGGTGTTCAGGTCCGGCGCGGCGCGGCGCGCGCCCGCAAACGCGAGGCTCGCGCTCGCGGCGAGCGGCAGGCCGAGCACCGCCGCGAGAATCCAGGCACTACTCATCATGACGCTCTACGAGGTGATGGATGTCCAGGCTGTCGAATCGCTCCCGGATCTGGAACATGAACACGCCCAGGATCAGCATGCCCACGAGCACGTCGAGCCCGACGCCGAGCTCGACGATCATCGGCATACCGTTGGTGGCGGCGGCCGCCGCGAAGAAAAGCGCGTTTTCCATCGAAAGGAAGGCGATCACCTGGGGAATCGCCGTCGCGCGCGTGATCATCATCATGAACGACAGCAGCACGCAGGCGAGGGCGATGCCGAGCGTGCCGCGCGCGACCGACGAAGCGAACTGCGTCACCGGCAACGCCACGTTGAATGCGACGACCACGAGCACGATGCCCGTGAGCAGGGTGGCGGGAATGTTGAGCAGCGATTCGACGTCGCCCGTGATTTTCAGGCGCTGCACGAGGCGATAGAGGATCCAGGGAATCAGCCCCACCTTGAGCACGAGCGTGAGCGCCGCGGAAACGTAGAGGTGCGTGTCGGCGGTGACGAAGCCGAGCACGAGGTTGGCGAGGACGAGCGTGAAGCCCTGCAGCGTATAGAGATGGATCAGCGCGAGAATCCGGCGCTGGCTCAGCATCGCGAACGAGATGAGCAGCAGGATTGCGGCGAGGAAGTTGACGATCTGCGTGGCGAGCCCGTGCATTCATGCCCCCAGCAGGAAATGGACGAGCATGCCGATCACGGCGAGCAGGTACGCCGTCGCGAGGAACTCCGGCACGCGGAAGAGCCGCATTTTCGCGTTGAGCGTCTCGACGAGCGCGAGCAGCGCGCCGCCCGCGAACAGCTTTGCGAACAGTGCGGGCACGGCGAGCAGCAGCGCGGACGGATTGCCCGCTTCGGCAATACCCCACGGCACGAACAGCGCGAGGCCGATGCACGAGTAGGCGAACAGCTTCAGGCTCGACGCCCATTCGATCAGCGCGAGATGGCGGCCGGAGTATTCGAGGATCAGCGTTTCGTGGATCATCGTCAGCTCGAGGTGCGTGGCGGGGTTGTCGACGGGCAGGCGCGCGTTTTCCGCCAGCGACACCATCGCGAACGCAATGCCCGCGAAAGCGAGGCTCGGGTAGAGGGCGAGCTCGCCGTGGCTGAGCGTGTCGACGATGTGCGTGAGTCCGGTGGACTGCGTGATCAGCGAGGCGGAGAACAGCACCATGAGCAACGCGGGCTCGGCGAGGAAGCCCACCAGCATCTCGCGCCGCGCGCCGAGCGAGCCGAATGCGGTGCCGGTATCCATGGCGGCTAGCGAAATCGTGACGCGCGCCAGCGCGAACAGACCCACGAGCGCGATGGCATCGGCTGCCGGCGAGAGCGGCAGGTCGGTCGAGAGCGTGGGCACGATCGCGCAGGCCAGCGTCATGCAGCCCCAGACGACATAAGGCGCGAGACGCGTGAGCGGGCTCGCGTGCACGGCGACGACCGACTCCTTGTTGAAGAGCTTGTGCAGCGTGCGGTACGGCTGCCAGAGGCTGGGCCCGCGCCTGCCCTGGAGCCGCGCACGGCAGATCCCGACCCAGCCGGACAACAGCGGCGCGGCGGCGAGCGCCACCAGAATTTCGAGCCCCTGCGAGAGCGCTCCGGACAGCGTGATCATCGGCGCACCAGGACGAGCAGGACGATCAGCGTGAGAAAGCTGTACGTCAGGTAGACGGCAATGGGGCCGGCCTGCAGCCGCCCTACGAGCGCGCCGAGCGCCTTGACGGCGCGCGTGAGCGGCTCGTAGATCCAGGCCCGCGTGCGGTCGGCGATGGCTACGCGGTAAGTCGGCTGGCTGTCGAACGGAGACGGCACGTGCCGCTCGATCCTGAAGAACGGCGAGAAGATCTCGCGGATCGGCTGCCCGAAACCTTCGGCCGTGTCCTGCATGCGCGCGTTCACGAACGGATTGCCGCAGGCCCAGGGTGCCGCGCGGCGCAGCCGCCCGTGATAGAAGCGGCGCACGAGTACGAACGCGAGCCCGCAGCAACCCACGAAGAAGGCAAGGAAGACGACGGGCATATAGCTCGCGCGATCGATGCCGGTGGGGGCGAGCAGCAGCCAGCCGCTCGCGATGGCCGCGCCGAGGTCGGCGCCGGCCAGTTGCCGCACGACCGGGGTCAGCGCGCGGACGATCGGGACCGGCAGCAGGCCGAGCAGCACGGTGACCGCCACGAACCAGACGAACGCCGCGCGTTCCCAGACGCCGGCGTCGCGGGCGCGGGCCAGCGTGGCTTCGCGCGGCTGGCCGAGAAAGACGATGCCGAAGAACTTGACCATGGTGTAGCCCGCCAGCGCCGCGACGAGCGCGATCAACGCGGCGATGAGCGGGATGGCCATGTTGAGGAACGTGTTCGGCAGGCCGGGAGTGAAGAGGAAGCTCTGCAGCAGCAGCCATTCGGAGACGAAGCCCGAGAGCGGCGGCAATCCGGCGCTGGCCAGCGCACCGGCGAGCATCGTCCAGGCGGTCCACGGCATCCGGTGAATCAGGCCGCCGAGGCGGCCGAGATTGCGCTCGCCCGTGGCGTGCAGCACCGCGCCCGTGCCGACGAACAGGAGGCTCTTGAATGCCGCGTGGCTCGCGATCTGATAGAGCAGGGCGGTCATCGCCAGCGCGGCGAGGCCGTTCATGCCGAAGGCGCGGAACAGAACGGCGAGCCCGAGGCTCACGAACATCAGGCCGATATTGTCGATCGACGAATACGCGAGCAACCGCTTCATATCCGACTGGATCGCGCTGAACACCACGCCGAAGAGCGCCGTGAAAAGACCGAGCGCGAGCAGCAGCACGCCCCACCAGGCAATCTGCAGATGCAGCAGGTCGAAGACCGTGCGCAGCATGCCGTAGAGGCCGGCCTTCAGGACGAAGCCGCTCATGAGCGCCGATACGGGCGAGGGCGCGGCGGGATGGGCTTCGGGCAGCCAGACGTGCAAGGGAAAAATGCCGGCCTTCGCGCCGAAACCGGCCAGCGCGAGCAGAAAGGCGACCGACGCCTGGAGGGGGGCGAGATGCTGCGCGCGCATGGCGGCAAACGTATAGTCGCCGGTATGACCCTGTAGCAGTCCGAACGACAGCAGCAGCGCCAATGCGCCGACATGCGAGATCAGGAAGTAGAGAAACGCCGCGCCGCGAATTTCCGCGATGCGGTGGTTGCTCATGACGAGGAACGTGGCGGAGATCGTCAGCGTTTCCCAGGCGACGAGGAAGCCGTAGGCGTCGTCGGCGAGGAGAACGAGGGCGAGGCTTGCGAGGCAGACGTGATATTCGAAGCAAAGCAGGCCGGGCGGCGTGCCCTCGCCCTTGCGGAAATAGCCGGCCGAAAACGCGCTCAAGCCGGCGCTCACCATCCCGAGTACGGCGAGAAAGTAAGCCGAGAGCGCGTCGATCCGCAGATGGACCGGCAAACCCGGCAAGCCGACCGGCAGGATAAGCGCTTGCGTCGGCGCGCACATGCCGAAGAGGCCGAGTCCGAACAGCAGCCCGCCGAGCAGAGCGCCCGCGGGGAAGAGGCCATGTGCCACCACCCGTGTGCGGCGCAGATACACGAGTCCTACGACGCCAATCGCCAGCCAGCCGGCAACGACGTACAGCACGAGCTGGATCACGAGGCGAGGTTCCATCGGGCCGGATCTCCCGCGGTCTCAGTCGTGCGCCGCGGACACCGGGTCCACGGTCGCGGGTGAGTCGGGGGTCGCAGCGCCGCGATGGTTCCGCTCCATGTTTTTCGCGTGCGTGCCGAGGTCGAGTTCGCCCGACAGGACGAGGTCGCGTGCCCGGGCGTGCAGCGTCGGCCAGTCCGGGGGCGGCGCGTGCTTTGTCGCGATGGCGATCGGGTTTCCGTCGCGCCGCGCGTGTGTCCAGAGCGGCCGTGCCGCGAAAGTGCGGCCGATCCGCTCGAGACAGGCCGTCGCATATGCACCGCGTTCGAGGAGGTTGGCGACCAGCACGCCCTGGTCGCGCAAGGCGGCGTGGCAGTCGTCGTAGAAGCGCTCGCTCGACAGGCTGGCCGGCAGGCCGAAAGCGTCGAAGCCGTCCAGCAGGATGGCATCGGCGGCGTTGCGCAGGCCGGCGAGATGCACGGTGGCGTCGGCGTGGACGACGCGGAACCGCTCTGAATCGTCGGGAATCTGGAACTGGTCGCGCAGCGCGATGACGCGCTCGTCGATCTCGATGGTCGTGACGAGGGCCTCGGGAAACCTGCGATGGCAGTACTTGGAGAGCGACCCGCCGCCCAGGCCCACGATGACAATATGCGCCGGATCCGGCTGGAACAACTGAAACGCCATCATGGCCCGCGTATAGGGCAGATGCAGCGCGAACGGATCGCTTTTACGCATGGCAGTCTGCACCCCGAACAGGCCGAAGCACAGCGAGCGCGTGCGCGGCCCCTCGTGCACGACGGGCGTCCCCGGATGGCGGCCGAGCAATTCCGCAAAGAGCAGGCTCAAGTGGCTCTGTTCGGATGGCAACTCAGGAATCTCCCCACTATGCACGAATTACTGCAAACGCTTGGTGTCACGCTCCTGGCCGGAACGCATATGGTTAACACTACATGTTAACGACATTAACATGCTATCAGAACTGTTCCGGCGTTTCCAGATGCGACCGATGCGCAAACACAGGCACCTCGGAGCGCCTCGCACGACCTTTCCGGCGTTTACATGCAACGCACATACGATTAACATTAAATAAGATTTTCGGGGCGGCCGCGGGAACGTGGCCTTGGGTGGACGAGGTAGCGGGGAAGGGTTTCTGATGATCGACTTCGATGTTCCGTTGCTGACGCACGAGAGCAGGCCGTTGCGGCTGCGCGACGCGGCTGGCGAGCGAGGTCTCGTGGCCGTAGGCGTTGGCCGGGCAGGCGGGCGCGGATTCCAGATGCTCCACCGTTTTGCCGCGCCCGGCGACTGGCTGGGGGCCGCCGGCGTCAACGTCGTGTTCGTCTATCCGGCCGAGTCGGCTCGTCACGTTCAGGACGCGCTTTCGGTCATGGCCGCGCGCTACCGGGGCAAACCCTGCCTGCTGCTCGACGAGGCCGGCCTGTTCTTTGGCCGCGCTTTGCCGGTTCAGCGGCTACGCGCCATGCGTTTCGATCGGCAATTTGCCTGTATCGAAACTGCGATGATTTCCGTGCGGGATGCCAACTGGGATTCGCAACTGTGCGACTTCCTCGTCAGGGCAGGCGAGGATGCGGCATAACGGGCGCGGACGGAGATGCGCTGAAGATTTCCGGAGTCGACGGGGCACGAGCGCGAGGAACGCTGCGGCCGGAGCGCACAACCGGGGAACGTTCGACAGGCCGCTGATCGTCGAGAACGACCAGGTCGTCTCCCTGTTTTTCGATGCCGCCGCTGTCCAGAGCACGATGCTGCGCCGCGATCCCTGCGCGCTCGCGCTGGGTTATACGCGCACGATGATGGGCTTTCTGCTGTTCCAGCCGTCGCCGCGCCGTATTTCGATGATCGGCCTCGGCGGCGGGTCGCTTGTCAGGTACTGCTATCGCTATCTGCCCGCGACCGTCATTGCCGCCGTCGAAATCAATCCGGAGGTGATCGCGTTGCGCGACGTATTCCGGCTGCCGCCGGACGACGGGCGTTTCAGCGTGGTGTGCGCGGACGGCGCCGATTATGTCGGCGAGCCGGGGCACCGGCCAGACGTGCTGCTGGTCGACGGCTTCACGGCCGAAGGCATGCCCGCGAGCCTCGGCACGGACGAATTTTACGAGGACTGCCGGCGACGCCTGAGCGACGACGGCGTCATGGTGATGAATCTGGTGACGGACGAGCCCGGCTTTCATGACTACCTGCGCGCGCTCAGGCGCGTGTTCGGCCGTTCGCTGGCCTTGGCTCCGGCGCAGGGCAGCGATTACAACGTGGTCGTCTTCGCGTGGAAGGGCGTACGGGAATGGCCGTCCGGAAGGGATCTGCTGCAGCGCGCGGGTACGCTGGCGCCGCTTCATCAGGTGGACATGCTCGCGGTGATTGCCGCGCTCGAGCGCGGCAGACCATTCGACTGGGGACGGTATGATATGCTCCCGCCGGCGCCGAATTCCCGGTTCCGATAGCGCGCGCCGGGCCCAGGACTGCGACCTCTGCGCTGGGCCGTATGCAGCCCAGCGACTCGCAAACTACCCGCCTTCGGTTTCGATTATAATTTGATTAACATATCTGGACGGCAAGCACTCGCGTGATGGAAACCAAAAGCGCACGACTGACGATTCTGATCGATCCCGCCAAAAAGGCCGCATTCGAAGAACTGTGTGCGGCTCAGGATCTGACACCTTCACAGGTCGTTCGTCAGTTGATCCGCGAATATCTCGCGCAGCACGGCGTGACCTACAAGACGAAGAGTTCCGTCGGCACGCGCCTGCGCCGGTAAATCGCGTAACGGGCCGGCCACCTTGGGCGGCCTCGCCCCCGAAGCTCCGGGCGGGCGCCCGCCTGCTCCGATAGTCCAATTCCTCGCTCCAACATCAAGCTACCGTTCCCCGGTGTAACCGCACCAGGGCGCCCGGAATCGCGCGCGTGCAGGACGACGTCGTTCGTCCCCTGACCATTCGGCGCGTCCGCGGCAGCGCAAATGGCATTGGCGCTGCCGCCTCGCTGAGATACCTGACTCAGGCAACTTTTTTCCTGGAAAGTTGCACCGATCAAAATCCTATGTTGTCCTATCTATTTAATTATGCCCGATGCCCGATGCATGAAGGGATAAACCCGGGTCGGGCTAAAGAACATTCAATCAAGGACGATATACAGGAACGGGATCGTTGCGGGGACATCATTTCTGTTCTCTGAGGCTTTCAGCGCAGATCGCCAATGCGTTACGCATCTAACTTTTCGGGGGGAAGGTCATGCGCAACAATCAACCCGTCACACATCGCGAGTTCGAGATTCCGGACAATGCGACGTTGATGTCGACGACGGACACGCAGAGCTACGTCAACTACGCGAACGCCGCATTCATTCACGCGAGCGGCTTCTCTCAGGACGAAATTCAGGGCCAGCCCCATAACATCGTCCGGCACCCGGACATGCCACAGGAGGCGTTCGCCGACATGTGGGCCACGCTCAAGGGCGGAGAGCCGTGGACGGCCCTCGTCAAGAACCGCCGCAAGAACGGCGATCATTACTGGGTGCGGGCCAATGCCATTCCTGTCGTTCGCAACGGTCAGACGTCCGGCTACATGTCCGTGCGGACCAAGCCGTCACGCGACGAAATCGACGCAGCGGAGAAGCTTTACGGCCAGTTCCGCGAGCACAAGGCGGGCAAACGGGGCTTCCACAAAGGCCTGATTGTTCGTACCGGCCTGCTGGGATGGACTTCGATGCTCAAGACGCTGCCGGTGCGCTGGCGCATCCGGTCTGCACTGCTGGTGGCGCTACCGATCGTCGTGGCCGCGGCAGCGTTTGCCGGGCTGAGGGGCATGTCGCTCGCAGCTTTCGCGGGGAGCGTCTCGTTCGGCTGCTTTCTGGTCTCGTTGTGGCTCGAGAGACAGATTTCCCGGCCGCTGGAGCAGGTGCTTGCTCAGGCCTTGCGGGTAGCATCGGGCGAAAGCCAGAAAGCCGTGCATATCGACCGCGTCGACGAGATCGGCATGACCCTGCGCACGATCAGCCAGCTCGGCTTGATGTTTCGCTGGCTTATCGACGACGTGAGCGAACAGGTCATCACGGTTCAGCGCGCCATCAACGAGATCGCGCAAGGCAACAACGACCTCAGCAGGCGTACGGAGCAGGCCGCTTCGAACGTCCAGCAGACGGCGTCGTCCATGGCACAGATGACGGCGACGGTGAAAAGCAATGCGGAAACCGCGCTTCAGGCGAATACGCTGGCCGGCTCGGCGAGCGACGCGGCGGCGAGGGGCGGGCAGGCCGTATCGGAAATCGTTAGCACGATGAACGAAATCACCGCGAGTTCGCACAAGATTGCGGACATCATCGGCGTGATCGACGGCATCGCGTTTCAGACCAACATCCTGGCCTTGAATGCCGCCGTCGAGGCGGCCCGCGCAGGGGAGCAGGGCAGGGGGTTCGCCGTTGTGGCCGGGGAAGTTCGCGCATTGGCCCAGCGCAGCGCGAATGCGGCCAAGGAGATCAAGCATCTGATTTCCACCAGCGTCGAAAAGGTCGAAACCGGTTCGAGTCTCGTGGACGAAGCCGGCAAGACCATGGACGATATCGTGGCTCAGGTGAAGCGCGTATCCGCGATGATCGCGGAGATCCGTTCGGCAACGGAAGAGCAAAGCAGCGGGGCGACCCAGATCGATCACGCGGTGAGCGATCTCGACACCATCACGCAGCAAAATGCCGCTCTGGTGGAACAAAGCACGGCCGCATCGGACAGCCTCAAGCAGCAGGCGGTGCGGCTCGTCGAAGCGGTGAGCGTCTTCCGGTGACAGTGAGCGCAGCGTGCGTCGCGTCGTTCCGGCCGCGCGCTTTTCGGCGCGTCAAGGAGGTCGTTCATCGTGTCGCATACCTGTTATAGTCGGTCGTTAGTATGTCAAACAGGTGTGCTGCAACTCATTTCTTTCAAGGGGGAAACAATGCGTTCAAAGTTCGTCGCTTCGCTGTTGATGGTTTCCATGCTGGCCGCGTCCGGTGCGGTGTTTGCCGAACCGCAGCACCATGACGGCGGTGCCTCGCATGGGCCGCGCCAGCCCATGCGCGATGCCTCTGTCGACCGCCCGGGCGGCCCGATTCCTCATCAGGACTGGCACAAGGGCGAGCGCGTTCCGGCTGAATACCGCGATCGCAACTACGAGGTGGACGACTGGCGCGAGCATGGTCTCTCCGCTCCGCCGCGCGGCTACCACTGGGTCGGCGTGAATGGCGACTACGTGCTGGCCGCCGTGGCGACCGGCGTGATCGCCAGTGTCCTCGCGTCGCATTGAGCGGGACTGAGCTTCAACGGTGAGGCCGGGGCGCAACGGCCGTGACCCTACCGGCCGTGCCCCTGTGCTGCCGTGACCCAGCTTTCTCTACCTGGACTCGAAGCACTCCCGCCGACGCCGGCGCATCGCCTGTTCTTTGCCGTAATGCCCGATCCGGACACCGCTGCATGCATTGCCGAGCGGGCCGGACGGTGGCGGTCCGAGATGCATGTCGAGGCGGGGCTGCTGCACACCGGACGCCTGCACGTCTCGCTGCACCATCTGGGCGACTTTGCGCATATGCCGGAGGTTATCGTTGCGCGGGCATGCATCGCGGCGACAAGTCTCGAAGTGCCGCCATTCGACGTGACGTTTGACCGGATTTCCAGTTTCAACGGGCGGCCGGGCCATCAGCCTTTGGTGCTGACGGGGAGCGCCGGGCTGGACGAATTGATCGATTTTCAGCAAAAACTTGGAGACGCTCTCAGAAGGGCGGCTTTGCGTGTTTCGCGCGCGCGTTTCACGCCCCACCTCACGTTGCTGTACGACAAAGACAGGTACGGTCTGCGCACGGTCGAACCGATCACGTGGACCGTGCGCGAATTTGTCCTGATCCATAGCTGGCTTGGCAAGACGCGTTACGACATAATAGGGCGCTGGCCGCTGAAGGCCTGATGCGTTACCCGCATCTGTCGGGTAGGCAGGACCGCGATGCGTCGATATTGCGGTCTTTGGGCTCAAACTGTACGATTAAACCTTGGTCTTTCGGGAGGTAGTCGTGCGTTCGAAGTAGCAGTTCGGTATTACTCCTCCAGCGGCATCGCACTTGTCCCCTTGAGTTCGTCCAGGCACACGATCGACTGCACGCTGTTCACGCCCGGCGCGCGCATCAGCGTATCGAGCAGGAATTCGGACAGCGCCTTGAGATTGCGCGCCACCACCTTCAGCACGTAGTCGATGTCACCGGTCACGGAGTAGCACTCCTGCACCTGCGGCAGCTTCGCCACGAGCTCCTTGAACTTGACCAGCTCGCGCATATGGCCGCGTTCCATCGTCACCTGAATGAACGCCACCACGCCGAAGCCCAGGCTCTCGGCGTCGAGGCGCGTCTCGTAGCGGCGAATTACGCCGAGTTCTTCGAGCCGCCGGTGCCGCCGCAAAGTCTGGGCGGGAGAGAGCTTGATGGCCTGCGCAAGGTCGAGGTTCGAGGCGCGGCCGTTTTCCTGCAGCGCGGCGAGCAGACGCAGATCGATGGGGTCCAGAGCGGGGCTGTGCACTTTTCTTGCCTGATCGGTGGTCGTCGGGAGAGGAAATTGTACCAATCAGGGTTTGCCAGCGTGCCAGATGCAATCCTATTTTTCGAGACCGGCTATACACTGGGCGCACCTGATGAGTCCGTCAGGCCCGGCGTGTATAGCGGCCGGTTGTTTGGCGCCGTTCGTTGCACGCGCAATTTTATTTCGCGGGAAGGGCCGGTTTCATGAGATCGCCTCGCGGCAAAAAGTAGACAGGAAGAGACATGGTTTCAAACGACAAGAGCGGCCAGCTAAGGCGCGGCCTCAAGAATCGCCACATCCAGCTAATCGCGCTGGGCGGGGCGATCGGCACGGGCCTGTTCCTCGGCATCGCGCAGACGATCCAGACGGCCGGCCCCTCAGTGCTGCTCGGCTATGGCATCGCCGGCATCATCGCGTTCTTCATCATGCGCCAGCTCGGCGAGATGGTCGTGGACGAACCCGTCGCCGGTTCGTTCAGCTACTTCGCCGACAAGTACTTTGGCCCCTTCGCCGGCTTTCTCTCGGGCTGGAACTACTGGGTGCTCTACATCCTCGTGAGCATGGCGGAGCTCTCCGCCGTCGGCATCTACATGCATTACTGGTGGCCGAATTTGCCTACCTGGGTTTCGGCGCTCGCGTTCTTCGTCATCATCAACGGCATCAATCTCTCTAGCGTCAAGTCGTACGGCGAGCTCGAATTCTGGTTCGCCATCGTCAAGGTGCTCGCGATCGTCGGCATGATCGTGTTCGGCGGCTGGCTGCTCGTGTCTGGCCACGCGGGTCCCGAGGCCGGCATCGCCAACCTCTGGCAGCACGGCGGCTTCTTCCCGCACGGCGTGAGCGGCCTCGTGATGTCGATGGCCGTCGTGATGTTCTCGTTCGGCGGTCTCGAACTGGTCGGCATCACCGCCGCCGAAGCCGACGATCCCTCGCACACCATTCCGCGCGCGACCAATCAGGTGATCTACCGGATCCTGATTTTCTACGTGGGCGCGCTCGGGGTGCTGCTCTCGCTCTACCCGTGGCAGAAGGTGGTGACCGGCGGCAGCCCGTTCGTGCTGATCTTCCACGCGATGAACAGCGATATCGTCGCCAACGTGCTCAACCTCGTCGTGCTCACGGCCGCACTGTCGGTCTACAACAGCGGCGTGTACTGCAACAGCCGCATGCTCTACGGCCTCGCGCAGCAGGGCAATGCGCCGAAGTCGCTGCTCAAGGTGAACCGGCGCGGCATTCCGCTCGTGGCGCTCGGCGTTTCGGCGGTGTCGACGCTCGTTTGTGTGGCGGTCAACTATTTCATGCCGGGCAAGGCGTTCGAGCTGTTGATGGGGCTCGTGGTGTCGGCGCTCATCATCAACTGGGCCATGATCAGCCTCATTCACCTGAAGTTTCGCCGCGAGAAGGCGCGCGCGCATCAGACCACGTCGTTCAAAAGCCTCGGCTATCCGCTTACGAATTATGTGTGTCTCGCGTTCCTCGCAGGCGTTCTCGTTGTAATGTATCTGATCCCGGATCTGCGTCTTTCGGTGTACCTGATTCCGGTGTGGCTGGTCGTGCTCGGCGTGGCCTATCGCCTGTGGAAGCGCAATGCGGCGCCGGCGCTGCAAGGCGGCATCACGGCGCGCTGAGGACATCCGGCCCAATTTTTCGTCCAGAACCGCCCTTTACAGCCTCTCGCAAACATCATGTTCGAACACATCGACGCCTATCCCGGCGACCCGATCCTCTCGCTCAACGAGAACTTCCAGAAGGATCCGCGCCAGAACAAGGTCAATCTGAGCATCGGCATCTACTTCGACGACGAGGGGCGCCTGCCGGTGATGCAGGCCGTCCACGCGGCCGAGGCCGCGCTTCTCGAAGAGCCGGGTCCGAAGCCGTATCTGCCGATGGCGGGCTTCGCGCAGTACCGCGACGCGGTGCAGGCGCTGGTGTTCGGCGCGCAGTGCCCGTCGCGCGCGGCCGGCCGGATCGCGACGGTGCAGACGCTGGGCGGTTCGGGCGCGCTCAAGGTGGGCGCGGACTTCATCAAGCGCTATTTCCCGACCAGCCACGTCTGGGTGAGCGATCCCACGTGGGAAAACCATCGCTTCATCTTCGAGCGCGCGGGTTTCACGGTGAACACCTACCCGTACTACGACGAGGCGACGGGCGGCCTGAAGTTCGAGGCCATGCTGTCGGCCATCGACGCGCTGCCGCCGAAGAGCGTGGTGCTGCTGCACGCGTGCTGCCATAACCCGACGGGCGTCGACCTCGACGAGGCCCAGTGGACGCAACTGATCGACGTGCTGCAAAAGCGCGATCTGCTGCCGTTCCTCGACATGGCGTATCAGGGCTTCGGCGCGGGCCTGGACGCGGACGCGTTCGCCGTGCGCGAGATTGCGCGCCGCGGCGTGCCTGCGCTGGTGGCGAACTCGTTCTCGAAGAACTTCTCGCTCTACGGCGAGCGCTGCGGTGGTCTGCACGTGATCTGCGAAGACGCGGCGGCGGCCGATCGCGTGCTCGGTCAACTGACGGGCGCGGTGCGTTCGAACTACAGCAATCCGCCGACCCACGGCGCGAAGATCGTCACGCGCGTGCTGACCACGCCCGCGCTGAAGGCATCGTGGGAGACCGAGCTGGCGGCGATGTGCGAGCGCATCGCCCGCATGCGCGTCGCGATCCACGACGGCCTGCGCGCGCATGTGAGCGGCGAGGCGCTCGAACGCTACGTCCGCCAGCGCGGCATGTTCACGTACACGGGGCTTTCCGCGGAGCAGGTCGATCGGCTGCGTGAGGAACTCGGTGTCTACATCCTGCGTTCCGGTCGCATGTGCGTGGCAGGTCTGAACGAGAAAAACGTGGGGATCGTGGTGGACGCGATCGCAAAGGTCCTCGCGCACTGAGTGGGACGATTCCGGGTTTCGGCGATTCATCCAGCATTGATTCGGGCGCTTGTCAAGCCGTTGGGCACCGATGACGGCCACGACAGAAGCGGACGGTCTTCCAGGTCTTACCCTGATAGAATGCGTGAGCCGCAACGTAGTGGATTGCCGATGAAATTGCTTGATGCCCTCGTCGAACAACGGATTGCCGCCGCCGCAAAGCGCGGCGACTTCGCCGATCTGCCGGGCTCGGGGTCGCCCCTGGAACTCGACGACGACCTGCTCGTGCCCGAGGAAGTTCGGGTTGCGAACCGCATCCTGAAGAACGCCGGGTTCGTGCCGCCGGCGGTGGAACAACTGCGCGCGCTGCGCGATCTCGAGGCGGAACTCGCCAGGGTGAGCGACAAGGCGGCGCAATGCCGCCTGCGGGCGCGCCTGCTCGCGCTCGACATGGCGCTCGAATCGCTGCGCGGCGGCCCGATGGTCGTGCCGCACGAATACCGCCGCCGCATTGCCGAACGGCTCTCCGAACGCGCGGCGGTCGACGAGGCCGCCGCCAGCGCGCAGTGAGCACACCGTGAGCGCGTTTCCCGGCCTGTCTGGCGACGCGACCGGCGCGGCCGCCGGCACGCCCGAATCCGGCGACACCGCAGCGGCGGCCGCCGCGGCCCATCTAGATCCCGTCACCGACCGCGACCGCCGTTTCATGCGGCTCGCGCAGTCCGCCGCCGAAGCGGCCCGCGCGGCCGGCGAAGTCCCGGTCGGCGCCGTACTGGTGCGCGGCGACGAGGTGATCGCGACAGGATTCAACCACCCGATCGGTGCGCACGATCCCTCGGCGCACGCCGAAATGGCCGTGCTGCGCGCCGGGGCCGGCGCGTTGGGAAATTACCGATTGCCGGGCTGCGAGCTCTATGTGACCCTGGAACCGTGCCTGATGTGCGCCGGCGCGATCATGCACGCGCGGATCGCGCGCGTGGTGTACGGCGCCCATGACCCGAAGACGGGCGCGTGCGGCAGTGTCGTCGACGCATTTGCGAACCCGCAGCTCAACCACCATACGAGCGTGGTGGGTGGCGTGCTCGAAACCGAATGCGCCGACGCGCTGCGTTCTTTCTTCGCGGAGCGCCGCCGGGCGAGCCGGGCAAGGCGCGCGGCGGCGGCAGGCGAGGCTCAGCCGACGCAAGACCCGGCCGGCTGCGAAGACGACACCTCATCACGATCCCTATGACCACGCATCGCACCATCGAACTGATTGCACCGTCGGGCTATCCGCAGGATCCCGCGGCGGTTCACCGGGCGCTGGCGCGCCTGCACGCCGAAGGACACCGCGTGGAGGGTATCCAGGCGACCGAGCGGCGCTACCAGCGCTTCGCGGGCACCGACGGCCAGCGTGCCGCCGAGCTCAATCGCTTCGCCGATCCGTCGCGCGCGTTGCCGGACATCGCGCTTGCGGTGCGCGGCGGCTACGGCGCCGTGCGGATTCTGCACGGGCTCGACTACGACGGCCTGCAGCGGCGCCTCGCCGGGCAGCCGATCGCATTTTGCGGACATAGCGACTTCACGGCGATCCAGCTCGCGCTGCTTGCGCGCGCGGGGTTGACCACTTTCGGCGGCCCGATGCTGGTGAGCGATTTCGGTGCCGACGAGCTGAGCGCCTTTACGATGCGCCACTTCTGGGACGCACTCTCGCAGCCCGAATTCACGCTCAAGGTGAACGCTCCGCAGGCGCACACCGCGGACGTCTCGGGCACGCTCTGGGGCGGCAATCTGGCGGTGCTGACTTCGCTGATCGGCACGCCGTATCTGCCGCCGGTGGACGGGGGCATCCTGTTCATCGAGGATGTCAATGAACAGCCTTTCCGCATCGAGCGAATGATTTACCAACTGCACCTTTCGGGCATCCTCGCGCGGCAGCAGGCGCTGGTGCTAGGCGAATTTTCGGCCGGCAAGCCGTTCGACTACGACAACGGCTACGACCTGAAGGAGATGGTCGAGCAGGTGCGCTCCGTGGTCGGCATTCCGGTGATCTCCGGTCTGCCGTTCGGGCACGTTCCGGATATGGTGACGCTGCCAGTCGGTGCGCAAGCGGATCTGCACGTGACTGCGCACGGTTTCGAGCTGGCCGTGAGCGGGTATCCGCATCTTGGCTGAAACGAAAGCACGACAGGCGCCTCCGGGCGCTTTTTTTACGGACAAACATGCAACTAACGGTCGTTCTAAATCCGTGCTCACGGATGTTCATGAGACTCTGAAGACTCTAAATTGTTGACAATAAATTGAGCCGATGAAGGGGATGAGATCACTATGTATGTGCATAATTCCCAATATTGATGCGGGAATCACCGGAAATGGGCAAGCCGGAGTAGGTGGCGCCTGGGTAATTTCCCGAGGTTCGTCGATAAAATTGTTGACAATCTTTATGTCCAAACTAGGATAGCAACCATAAAGGCGAGAGACATGCGAAAGAGCGATATGGACGCCGAGACGACTGGCACCAAACCCGAGGCGATCGCCGCGCGCATCCGCGCCGCGATTCTGGAACACCGCCTCCCGCCCGGCGCCAAGTTGACAGAAGCTCAGTTATGCGAAGTATTCGGCGTGAAGCGAGGGCCGATACGCCAGGCGCTGGCGCTCCTCGCCACCGACCATCTCGTGGACCTGGAACCCAATCGCGGTGCGTTCGTCGCGAGTCCGTCGCTTCAGGAGGTCCACGAGGTGTTCGAAATGCGGCGGATCATCGAGTTGGCCGTCGTCGAGCGCATCTGCACCGCGCAGCACGGCAACCGTCGGCTGAAGAGCATCGGCGAGTCGATCCGGCGCGAGCGCAAGGCGTTCGAAGCGCGCGACTTCCCGACCTGGATTCGTCTTTCCGGCGAATTCCATACGGAGCTCGCCACGCTCACCGGCAACACGGTGCTGTGCGACTGCCTGAACGGACTGGTGGCGCGTTCGACGCTCATTTCGGCGCTCTACGAGTCGCCCGGGCGCAGCCCGTGTTCGTTCGACGACCACGAGGAGATCGTCGCGGCGCTGGAAAGCGGACAGGCCAAAGAGGCCGCCGAGTTGATGACGCGCCACCTGCAGGGTGTCGAGTTGCGCATGCTCGACCGGCCAGCCGGCGTGGCGGTGGACCTGCAGGACGTATTCGGCGCGCGCGAGGCGCCGGCTTTGGGACGTTGAGGCGGGACGGGATTGCAGTGACGTGCGGCGAGCGCGCAAGACGCCTCGCCGCACGGGATCAGGGATGAAGGTGGCGGCGCGCGCCTATGCGCGGGCGCCGGGATGGCAGGGTGGCACAGGTGAAAGAGGGCGCGCAATCGCGGCGACCGCCACCGTGCGTGGACCCGGCGGACCCGGCAGGCCATCCGGCAGCGGGCGCGACGCTCCTGCCGTGCGTGTTCGAGCAGATTTTCCGTCGGCGTATTCATCCCCAGGAGCGAGTCATGGCTCAGTTCAGTGCATCACCCGGTAGTTCCGCAATGCCCACCTACGACCAGAGCGAGAGCAGCGAGACGGACACGGCCCGTCTGCCGGACGGCTACAGCGAGAGGCTCTACAACGAAGACCTCGCGCCGCTGCGCGAGCAGACCTGGGGCGCCTACAACATCTTCGCGTTCTGGATGTCCGACGTGCACAGCGTCGGCGGCTACGTGTTCGCGGGCAGTCTCTTCGCGCTCGGTCTGACGAGCTGGCAGGTGCTGGTCGTGCTCATCATCGGCATCTCGATCGTCAATGTGCTCTGCAACCTGATCTCGCGTCCCAGCCAGCGCCACGGCGTGCCTTATCCGGTCGCGTGCCGCGCAACCTTCGGTGTGCTGGGCGCGAATATTCCCGCCGTCATCCGCGGCCTGATCGCGGTGGCATGGTACGGAATCCAGACTTATCTGGCGTCGAGCGCGCTCGTGATCGTCGTACTCAAGTTCTTTCCCCAGCTTTTACCCTATGCCGACGTGCACAAGCACGGCATGTTCGGTCTTTCGTCCATGGGCTGGGCCGGCTTCATGACGCTCTGGGTGCTGCAGGCCCTCGTGTTCTGGAACGGCATGGAGACCATCAAGAAGTTCATCGACTTCGCGGGGCCGGCCGTCTATGTCGTGATGTTCGCGCTGGCGGGCTACATGGTGTATCGCGCGGGCTGGCACAATATCGGCCTGAATCTCGGTGGCGTGAAGTATCACGGCGCCGAAGTCGTGCCCGTGATGATCACGGCGATCTCGCTCGTGGTCTCGTACTTCTCCGGGCCGATGCTGAATTTCGGCGATTTCTCGCGCTATGGCAAATCGCTCAGGAGCGTGCACCGCGGCAACTTCTGGGGGCTGCCCGTCAACTTCCTTGCGTTCTCGCTCGTGACGGTCATCACGACCTCCGCCACGCTGCCCGTATTCGGACAACTGATTACCGATCCGGTCGAAACGGTCGGCCGCATCGATCATCCGACTGCCGTGATTCTCGGCGCGCTCACGTTCACGATCGCCACCATCGGCATCAACATCGTCGCGAACTTCGTTTCGCCCGCGTTCGACTTCTCCAACGTTGCGCCGCGCCTGATCAGCTGGCGCGCGGGCGGCATGCTGGCGGCCGTAGCGTCGATTTTCATCACGCCGTGGAATCTGTTCAACAACCCGGCCGTGATTCACTACACGCTCGATGTACTCGGCGCCTTCATCGGACCTTTGTATGGTGTCCTGATGGTTGATTTCTATCTGGTGAAGCGCGGCCGTCTGGCCGTCGACGAGCTCTATACCGTTTCGCCGTCGGGCGCCTACTGGTATCGCAACGGCGTGAACCGCCGTGCCGTGATGGCGCTGCTGCCCGCGGCGCTGATCGCGATCCTTTGCGTCATGGTGCCGACCCTCGGCGGCGCGGCGAACTTCTCGTGGTTCATCGGCGCAGCCCTCGGCGCGTTGTTTTATCGTGCGCTCACGCTCGGTGCGCGTGCACGTGGTTGACCCCAGAACATGGCAAGAGCAGGAGGCGACATGCGTATCAAACTGATCAACCCGAACACGACCGAGCGGATGACCGCTGCAATGGGCGAGTGCGCCCGCGCCGTGGTCGCGGCAGGGACGGAGGTGGTGGCGGTGAGCCCGACGATGGGCCCGCCGTCGATCGAAGGCTATTACGACGAGGCGCTCGCGACGCCGGGTCTGCTCGCCGAAGTGGAGGCGGGCGAGCGCGAGGGCTTCGACGGTTACGTGATCGCATGCTTCGGCGATCCCGGCCTGTACGCGGCGCGCGAGCTCGCACGCGGGCCCGTAGTAGGCATCGCCGAGGCTGCCATGCACGCGGCGAGCGTGCTGGCGCCGGGCTTTTCGGTCGTGACCACGCTCTCGCGCACCCGCGCGATGGCCTGGCATCTCGCCGAACGCTACGGCATGACGCGTTTCTGCCGCAACGTGCGGGCGATCGACGTGGCCGTGCTCGAACTCGACGAGCCGGGCTCGGCGGCGCGGCGCGCGATTGTCGACGAGTGCCGCCGCGCGCTCGACGAAGACGGCGCCGATGCGATCGTGCTCGGCTGCGCGGGCATGACGAGCCTCTGCGCGCAAGTGGAGGACGCGCTGGCCGTGCCGGTGGTGGACGGCGTGACGGCGGCCGTGAAATGGGTCGAGGCGCTCGTCGCGCTGCGCCTTGCGACGGCCAAGCGCGGCGACTTCGCGCGACCGCTTGCGAAGCGCTACGACGGCGACTTTGCGCGGTTTAGTCCGGGCGCCGGGGCGTCGGGCGATGCGGGCTCCCCGCCGCCCGCGCGGCCGCTGCGCTACGGGTAAACGCGCAACGAGCCCAGAGGCAGGGCAAGCGGGGGGCGGCGCCAGTCATACACCTCGCTTGACCCGTACTATCTGAACGTGCGTATGGGCGCGCCGGGATGATTTGGATACACTGGGCCGATCCTGAAAGCGGGCCGCAACGGCGTCCCGCCGCACCCGTGCACCGCGTTCGCGGCACGTTCGATGCCCCCGCTTTCCGTCGACGCTTTTTGCCGCTTCAGGTTTCGTCGGACAAGCTCATCCACCACCTTTCGATTGATTCGTCCAGCATGGCACTCGATCCCCAATATCCTCGCGATCTGATCGGCTATGGCCGGCACCCGGTTCAGGCCAACTGGCCGGGCAAAGCCCGCGTCGCGGTGCAGTTCGTGCTCAACTATGAAGAGGGCGGCGAAAACTGCGTTCTGCACGGTGACCGTGCGTCCGAGCAGTTCCTCTCCGAGATCGTCGGCGCCGCCGCGTATCCGGCGCGCCATATGAGCATGGAGTCGATCTACGAGTACGGCTCGCGCGCCGGCGTCTGGCGCATCCTGCGCGAGTTCGAGAAGCGCGGCTTGCCGCTTACGGTGTTCGGCGTCGGCATGGCGATCGAACGCCACCCGGAGGCCGCCCGCGCGTTCGTCGAACTCGGCCATGAGATCGCGTGCCATGGCTATCGCTGGATCCACTACCAGGACGTTTCGCCCGAACTGGAAGCCGAGCACATGAAGCTCGGCATGGAAGCGATCGAGCGCGTAACGGGCGAGCGTCCGCTCGGCTGGTACACGGGCCGCGACAGCCCGAACACGCACCGCCTCGTCGCGGAGTACGGCGGTTTCCTCTACGATTCGGACTACTACGGCGACGACCTGCCGTTCTGGATGGACGTGGAAGTCACGGGCGGCAAGACCGCGCCGCAACTGATCGTGCCGTACACGCTCGACACGAACGACATGCGCTTCGCCTCGCCGCAAGGCTTCAACACGGCGGATCACTTCTTCACGTACTTGCGCGACGCGTTCGACGTGCTCTACGAAGAAGGCGCCGAAGCGCCGAAGATGTTGTCGATCGGCATGCATTGCCGGCTGCTCGGCCGCCCGGGGCGATTCCGTGCGCTGCAGCGCTTCCTCGATCACATCGAAAAGCACGATCGCGTGTGGGTCAGCCGCCGTGTCGACATCGCGCGCCACTGGCGCGAACACCATCCCTATCAACCGCAGCACAACGATCACCGCGGGGCCGCCGCATGAAGGCAATGCACTACACCCTCGACCAGTTGAACAACGCCTCGACCGAAGCCTTCGTGGCTGCGCTTTCCGGCATCTTCGAACATTCGCCCTGGGTGGCCGAGGTAGCCGCGGGCCAGCGCCCGTATGCGAGCATCGAGGTGTTGCATCGTACGATGTCGGGTGCGGTGGAGACCGCGGGCGAAGCGAAGCAGCTTGCGCTTATCACCGCTCACCCGGAGCTCGCGGGCAAGGCGGCGGTGCGCGGCGAGCTCACCGCCGAATCGACGCGCGAGCAAAGCGGCGCCGGACTGAATCAGTGCACGCAGGAAGAGTTCGACAAGCTGCAGTCGCTTAACCGCGCGTATCGCGAGAAGTTCGGATTCCCGTTCATCCTGGCGGTGCGCGGCTACGACCGCCACGGCATCATCGCGAACTTCGAATCGCGCGTGAGCAACAGCCGCGCGGACGAACTGCGCGCGAGCCTCGACCAGATCTACCGCATTGCGCGTTTCAGGCTCGACGAGCTGATCGACGCATGAACACCGCGCGCGCCCGTCGACCCGTTCGACGGGTGCAGCGCCTTTTCCGTATCACAGAATAGACACGAAGGAAGACAAAGATGGCACTCCCGACTCTCGACCCGAACGCGCCGGAATTCACGCGCCGCTATGTGAACCTCGCGGACCCGCGTCTGGGCGCGCAGGCGCTCGAGGCGAGCGATGACTTCTTCGCACCGAAGGAGCGCATGCTCAATCCGGAGCCGGCCGTCTTCATCCCCGGCAAGTACGACGACCACGGCAAGTGGATGGACGGCTGGGAAACGCGCCGCAAGCGCACGACGGGTTACGACTGGTGCGTCGTCAAGCTCGCGCGCCCGGGCGTGATCAAGGGCCTCGACCTCGACACCAGCCACTTCACGGGCAATTATCCGCCTGCGGCTTCGGTGGAAGGCGCCTACGTGCCGGAAGGTGCGCCGGGCGCTGCCACGCAGTGGACCGAGATCGTGCCGTCCACGTCGCTCAACGGCAACAGCCACCACTACGTCGAAGTCGCGAGCGACAAGCCGTACACGCACCTGCGCGTGAACATCTATCCCGACGGCGGCATCGCGCGCCTGCGCGTCTACGGCCAGCCCCAAATGGACTGGAACGGCGCGAGCCGCACCGAGCTCTTCGACCTCGCAGCGATGGAGAACGGCGCGTACGTGGTCGCGGCGAACAACCAGCACTTCGGCGTCGCTTCAAACATCCTGATGCCGGGCCGCGGCGTGAACATGGGCGACGGCTGGGAAACGCGCCGCCGCCGCGAGCCGGGCAACGACTGGGCGATCATCGCGCTCGCGCAGCCGGGCATCATCAAGAAGATCGAAGTCGATACGTGCCACTTCAAGGGCAACTATCCGGACCGCTGCTCGATCCAGGCCGCGCGCGTGACGGGCGGCACGGACAGCTCGCTCGTCACCCAGGCCATGTTCTGGCCGGTGCTGCTCGGCGAGCAGAAGCTGCAGATGGATAACCAGCATTACTTCGAAAGCGAACTGGCTGCGATTGGCCCGGTCACGCACGTGCGCCTGAACATCATCCCCGACGGCGGCGTGTCGCGCCTGCGTTTGTGGGGCACGCTGGCTTGAACGCCGGCAGCGAGGCCATCATGAGCGACACCAGAACGACGCTGGCCATCGAGCCGCTCACGCGCGAAACGTTCGCACCGTTTGGCGATGTGATCGAACTCGAAGGCGCGAAACAGATTCCGATCAACCTCGGTACGACGATCCGCTATCACGATCTGGCGGAGGTGGACGTGACGGACGAGGGTGGGCGCACGCTCGTCAATCTGTTCCGGGGGCAGCCGCGCGTGCTGCCGTTCGAAGTGAAGATGCTGGAACGCCATCCGCTTGGCAGCCAGGCGTTCGTGCCGCTCAACGACCGGCCGTATCTCGTGGTCGTGGCGCCGGCGGGCGACCTCGATGTCTCGAAGATTCGCGCGTTCGTTTCGCACGGCTGGCAGGGCGTGAATTACGCGAAGGGCGTCTGGCACCATCCGCTGATCGCACTCGACGAGGTGAGCGACTTTATCGTCGTCGATCGCGGCGGCGATGGGCTCAATCTCAACGAGCAGGATCTGCCGGAGTCGCTCTGGCTGACTGAAGAGGCGATGCGCGCCGCACAGGGCTGAAGTCCGCGTGTTGCGCGAAGAGCGCAATGAAAAATCAAGCCACGGCTCACCAGGCCGTGGCTTTTTTGCATTTGAGGCGTGTACTTCCCGCTTCTTAACCGCGATTCGTAGCAGTGCGCGGCGGATACTCTTTATTCGAACCGTCGCGCTCTGACTCAGGCGCGTTACGAAACCGTGCTTGCCCCGCTCAGATTGCAAGCCGATGTAGTGAGCCTGACCTGTGCGAAACCGGGCTCATCAATATGCCGTGCTATGTGCCGCGTAATGAGATAGCGTCAACAGCACGGGTGCCGACCAGAATACGGCGGCCGACGCAACACCGGTACGTGGATCGGGCAAAGCGGTCGAGGCCGACACAACAAAAAAGCCCGAAGCGCGATGCGCTTCGGGCCTTCGATTTCCGCACGGCGCGCGAGGGACATCTCACGTGCCGCGTACGGTCTTTACTTCTGCGCACCACCGTCAAACCACGCAGCAAGCTTCTGCCGCTCGTCATCGGTCATATGCGTGACATTGCCCAGCGGCATCGCCTTCATCTGCACGGCTTGCTGGTAAATGCGCTGGGCGTTCTGCGAAATCTCGTCCGGCGTATCGAACATCACGCCTGCGGGCGCCGCGCCCATCAACGTCGGGTGTGCCGAGTGGCACGCCGCGCAGCGGGCCTGCAGGATCGGCTGGATGTCGCCGACCTTCAGCGTCGGGGCGTTCGCGGCTTCGGCCTGCGGCACGACCGGGCGCGGCAGCGTCCAGACGAGCGCGACGAACATCAGCGCGACGCCGCCGAGCGGCAGATACCAGAGCACGTGGCCGCGGTGGCGCATCACGAAGAACTGGCGGATCAGCGCGCCGGCCAGCATGATCACGACGAGAATGGCCCAGTTGTACTCGTGCGCATAGGTCATCGCGTAGTGGTTCGACAGCATCGCGAATACCACCGGCAGCGTGAAGTAGGTGTTGTGCACCGAACGCTGCTTGCCGCGCTTGCCGTAGATCGGGTTCGGTTCCTGGCCCTTGAGCATCGCGTCGACCATCTTGCGCTGGCCGGGGATGATGACGAAGAACACGTTCGCCGACATGATCGTGGCGAGCATCGCACCCATGATCAGATACGCGGCGCGGCCCGAGAAGATGTGGCAGGCGAGGTACGCGGCGATCACCACGTAGATGCCCACGCACACGCCGAGCAGCTTGTCTTTCGTGCCGAGCAGGCGGCACAGCGAGTCGTAGACGATCCAGCCCGCGGCGAGGAAGCCAAGCGCCGAGAAGACCGCGACGACCGGGCCCATGTCGAGCACGGTCTTGTCGATCAGATAGGTGTTCGGCGCGAACAGGTAGAGCACCGTGAAGAGCGACGCGCCGGAGAGCCACGTCGTGTACGACGGCCACTTCGACCAGTGCAGGTCGTCGGGCATTTCGGGCGGCGCGACAGTGTACTTCTGCATGTTGTAGAAGCCGCCGCCGTGCACGTGCCACAGCTCGCCAAACACGCCGCGACGGCGCTGGTTCGGGTCCGTAGGCGGTTTGAGGCTGTTGTCGAGCGCGACGAAGTAGAACGATTCGCCGATCCATGCGATCGCGGCGATGACGTGGAACCAGCGCAATGCGAGGTTCAGCCAGTCGGTGATAAAGCCTTCCATGAAACTCCTCCACTCCTGAATCGTTGCGCGCGTAAGCCCCAGGGCGCTACGCGCGGACTGCGGGGTCCGGCGCCTTTACCCAGGCGCCGCCGGTCCTTGATGTCCGGGAATTATTGTTGGGTTTGCGGGCGTCGCCGGGCTTCAGCTGCCGCGGTACGTGCTGTACGACCACGGCGAGACGAGCAGCGGCACGTGGTAGTGGGCGGCCGTGTCGGCAATGCCGAAGCGCAGCACCACGCGGTCGACGAAGCGCGGCTCCGGCACCTTCGTGCCGAGCGAGGCGAAGTAGTCGCCCGCGTGGAACACGAGTTCGTATTCGCCCGTGGCGAGCGAGGCACCTTCGAGCAGCGGCTCGTCGCAACGGCCGTCATGGTTCGTCGTGACGGTTTTCAGCGCGCGGCGCGTATCGCCCGAGAGCGCAAAGAGTTCGACCTTGATGCCCGAGCCGGGACGGCCGTTGGCCGTGTCGAGCACATGGGTAGTGAGCTTGCCCATTCGCAGTTTCCTTGTGTCTTGCTTGTGATAAATGCGCGAAATTTCAGCGGTAGCCCGATCCGATCCCATCCCATGCAGCATGGCGGCGGATCGAGGCTCCACATCAGCAGTGGCTACATACCCGTCGGCGGATCGAAGCGAGCGCCGTGACCGCATTTTAAGAACGATCGAGGCTTCAGCGCATGACCGATAAGAAAGATAATGCCCGCAGCATGAGAGCCGCGCCGCAGCAGCGTTTCCGGCCGGCACCGGGGGAGGGTTCGCCCTGGTTTTGCGGCGCAAAAAACCGCTCCCGGTCATCGTACCGGCGCCAAAATTCGACCTTTATATGGCTGCGCTGAATCCGGGTATCGCGCCTGCGTGAATTGTCAGCGAAATTTTGGCCAGGGAAGGTAGCGGACATGCGCAGCGCGTGCTGCGCGTCCCGAAGACGGCGATGATGCCGGGTAACCGGGCCAGCGGCGTCCATGTTCGGGACGCGTCGGCACCCGGGCACCCGGAATCGCTGGCGTGTGCGGCACGGACGTCTGATTCACATGCCGCGGGCAGAACTTGCACCGCGGCACGGATACGTACGAATGACGGAGCGAACAGACACGATGGAACGCACACTCGAGAAAAGCCGCGGCAGGACGCTGCTGGTCAGGAACGCCGATGTGCTGGTGACGATGGATGGCGCGCGGCGCGAGATCCGCGGCGGCGGCCTCTACGTGGAGGACAACCGGATCGTCGCGGTCGGCGCGGCGGACGAACTGCCCGCCACCGCCGACGAAGTGCTCGACCTGAGCGGGCATCTCGTGATGCCGGGACTCGTCAACACGCACCACCACATGTACCAGAGCCTCACGCGCGCCGTGCCCGCCGCGCAGGACGCCGAGCTTTTCGGCTGGCTCACGAATCTCTACAAGGTCTGGGCGAACCTCACGCCCGAGATGATCGAGGTCTCGACGCTCACGGCCATGGCCGAACTACTGCTTTCGGGCTGCACGACTTCGAGCGATCACCTCTACATCTATCCGAACGGCAGCCGTCTCGACGACAGCATCCGCGCCGCGCAGCAGATCGGCATGCGTTTTCACGCGAGCCGCGGCAGCATGAGCGTCGGCCAGAAGGACGGCGGCCTGCCGCCCGATTCGGTCGTCGAGACCGAGGACGCGATTCTGGCCGACACCCAGCGCCTCATCGAGACGTATCACGACGAGGGCCGCTACGCGATGCTGCGCGTCGTGGTGGCGCCGTGCTCGCCGTTCTCGGTGAGCCGCGACCTGATGCGCGAATCGGCGACGCTGGCGCGCCACTACGGCGTTTCCCTGCACACGCATCTCGCGGAGAACGTCAACGACATTGCCTACAGCCGCGAGAAGTTCGGCATGACACCGGCCGAGTATGCCGAGGATTTGGGCTGGGTGGGCCGCGACGTCTGGCACGCGCACTGCGTGCAGCTCGACGAGCACGGCATCGGCCTCTTCGGGCGCACCGGCACGGGCGTCGCGCATTGCCCGTGCTCGAACATGCGGCTCGCTTCGGGCATCGCGCCCGTCAGGAAGATGCGGCTCGCCGGCGTGCCGGTGGGGCTCGGCGTGGACGGCTCGGCGTCGAACGACGGCGCGCAGATGATGGCGGAGGCCCGCCAGGCGATGCTGCTCGCGCGCGTGGGCTTCGGGCCCGATGCGATGACGGCGCGCGAAGCGCTCGAAATCGCGACGCTAGGCGGCGCCCAGGTGCTCGGCCGCGACGATATCGGCGCGCTGGCACCGGGCATGGCGGCGGACTTTGTCGCGTTCGACCTGCGCCAGCCGCAGTTCGCCGGCGCGCTGCACGATCCCGTGGCGGCGCTCGTGTTCTGCGCGCCGTCGCAGGTCGCGCTTTCGGTGATCGGCGGGCGGGTCGTCGTGAAGGAGGGCATGCTGCAGACGGTCGAACTCGGACCCGTCATCGAGCGGCACAACTGGCTCGCGGCGCAGCTCGTTCAGTCGGCACGGTAGGCCTAAAGCCGGGCCGCACAGCCGGGCCGCAAAAAAGCAGGCGGCGGGCGGCGTGGCTGCCCGGCCGCGCGAAGGTCAGGGTTTGTCGATCAGCGTCTTCGTCGCTTCGGCGACGAGGCTGCGCAACCAGCGTACTTCGTCGGAGTAATGACAGCGTTCGTGCCACAACTGGTAGTACTGCATCGGCGGGAAATCGAGCGGCGCGGGGACGACCGTGAGCGGCAGGAAGCGCGCGTAGTGATCGGCGAAGAGGCGCGTGGTCGTGAACACGAGGTCCGACTTGACGAGCACGTAGGGCGCCAGATTGAAGTACGGCAGCGTGACGACCACGTGGCGCTTGAGGCGCTCGCGCGCGAGATGGACGTCGATGGCGCCGCGCTGGCCGACCGAGTAGGGCGTGGGCGCCAGGTGCGGCGCGTTCAGGTACTGGTCGAGCGTGAGCCCGCCGCGCTTGGCGAACGGGTGCGTGCTGTTCATCAGGCAGACGATCTGGTCGACGAACAGGTTCGAGAGGTGCAACTGCTCGGGCGGCTCGGGCCAGTTGCCGATGACGATGTCGAGCTTGCCTTCTTCGAGCGCGAGTTCATAGTCGAAGGCGGGGCCGAGCGAGTGGAATTCGAGCGTCGCGTTGGGCGCGGCCTGGCGGAAGCGCTCCACCACGGTCGGCACGAACAGGACGTTCAGGTAGTCGGGGCAGCCGATGCGGTAGCAGCGGATCGACGTCGCGGGATCGAAATTGTGCTGCTGGAAGCGGATGCGCTCGATTTCGCGCAGCGCGTTCTGCACCGGTTCGAGCAGGCGCAGCCCGTATTCGGTGGGCACCATGCCGGACTTGCCGCGCACCAGCAGCGGGTCGCCGGTGATGTCGCGCAGGCGGCGCAGCGCCGCGCTGATCGCGGGCTGCGACTGATTGAGCTTGACGGCTGCGCGCGTGACGCTGCGCTCCATCAAGAGGGTGTGCAAGACGCGCAATAGATACGTGTCGATCGCCTCGCGTTGCTGACTCATGAACTCTCCGGATTATATGTTCTGGCTGATCGTCGGGCTTTGTGGGTATATGGTTTTTAATATGAACTGAGGGGGCCGTCAAGGGAGGCTTTCCCGAGAAGCGCCGTGTGGCGCGGCTCAGACGGATTTTTGGCGGCTCGACTCACGCGCGGCTTACGGGTTATCGTCACCCCGCGCAGTGCCGCTGATGCGGTGCAACAAGGCAGGTCCGCAGTGCCTGGCACGAATGCGGAACACGTAACACCCATAACGTACTACGACGGAACCTCGATGGGCGAATCTTCTACTGGGCAAACTGCGCGGCACAGCACGGGGCAAACGGCGGGCGCGGGCACGCCGGTGCCGCGTCTCGCGCTCTCGGGCATCACGAAGCAGTACCCGGCCGTGCGCGCCAACGACGACGTCACGCTCACGGTCGCGCCCGGCGAGATTCACGCGCTGCTTGGCGAGAATGGCGCGGGCAAGAGCACGCTCATGAAGATCGTCTACGGCGCGGTGCGCCCGGACGCCGGCGAGATCCGCTGGGAAGGGCAACTCGTCGAGATCGCGAGCCCGGCGGCCGCGCGCAAGCTCGGCATCGGCATGGTGTTCCAGCACTTCTCGCTCTTCGAGACGCTGACGGTCGGCGAAAACATCGCGCTCTCGCTCGACGAGCCGTTCGACCTGAAGACGCTCGGCAAGCGCATCCGCGAGGTCTCGGCGCAATACGGACTCGACGTCGACCCGCAGCGTCACGTCCACAGCCTCACGGTGGGCGAACGCCAGCGCGTGGAGATCGTGCGCTGCCTGCTGCAGAACCCGCGCCTCCTGATCATGGACGAGCCGACCTCGGTGCTCACGCCGCAGGCCGTGCGCAAGCTGTTCGGCACGCTGCGCCGGCTCGCGGCGGAGGGTTGCAGCATTCTGTACATCAGCCACAAGCTCGACGAAATCCAGGAGCTCTGCGACACGGCCACGGTGTTGCGCGGTGGCAAGGTGACGGGCAATGTGACGCCGCGCGAAGAGACCCATGCGTCGCTTGCGCGACTGATGGTGGGACACGAGTTGCCCGACTACACGCGCCGCACGCATCAGCCGGGCGAAGTGCTGCTGGACGTGAAGCATCTCTCGATGCCGAGCGACGATCCGTTCGGCACCTCGCTGACCGATGTGTCGTTCGGCGTGCATGCGGGCGAGATCTTCGGCATTGCGGGCGTGTCGGGCAACGGCCAGGCGGAGCTGCTCGCCGCGCTCTCGGGCGAGGCGCAGACCGCGCGCCACGGCGTGGCCGCCGACGCCGTGACGATTTGCGGCAAGCCCGCGGGCCGGCTCTCCGCAGCCGCGCGGCGTGCGCTCGGCTTCGCGTTCGTGCCCGAGGAGCGTCTGGGGCGCGGCGCGGTGCCGGCCATGTCGCTCTCGGAGAACGCCTTGCTCACTGCGTATCGCGAGGGCATGGTGCGTTCCGGGTGGCTCAAGACGGGCGCGATGCGAGCGTTCGCCGAGCGCTGCATCGGCGCGTTCGACGTGCGCTGCGGCGGTCCCGACGCGCTTGCCCAAAGCCTCTCGGGCGGGAATCTGCAGAAGTTCATCGTCGGCCGCGAGATCCTGCAGGCGCCGAAGCTGCTCGTGGTCGCTCAGCCCACATGGGGCGTGGACGTCGGCGCGGCTGCCTTCATCCGGCAGCAGCTCCTCGATCTTTCGGCGCGCGGCGTGGCGATCCTCGTGATCTCCGAGGAACTGGAAGAACTCTTCGACATCTGCGACCGCATCGCGGTGCTCGCGGGCGGGCGGCTCTCGCCCGCGCGGCTCACCGGCGAGACCAATGCCGAGGAGATCGGGCGCTGGATGGCGGGGCTCTTCGGCGAACGCGCGGCTCAAGCAGGCGGCGGCGGGCCGCCGCCCGAGGCCGCGCCAGGACCCGCGGCCCACGCCTGACGCGCGCGGCTCGTCGCATATCGGCAACCCCGAACCACGCTACCCGGATCGACCCCACCATCATGATTTTTCCGTACCGACTCGAAGCCCGAACGGCGCCGTCCCGCACGGTGCGCATTGCCGTGCCGCTGATCGCCGCGCTGCTCACGCTCGCGATCGGCTTCCTGATCTTCGGCCTCGTCGGGCGCGATCCCGTGCAGGCCATGGTCGCCTTCTTCATCGAGCCGCTGTCGAGCGTCAACGGCTGGTCCGAACTGCTGCTCAAGGCCTCGCCGCTGTGCCTCATTGCGCTCGGCCTCGCGGCCGGCTACCGCGCGAACATCTGGAACATCGGCGCGGAAGGGCAGATGGTGCTGGGCGGCATTGCGGCGAGCGGCGTGGCGATCTACTTCGACCAGTCCACGGGCTGGTGGATCCTGTTCCTCATGATGCTCGCCGGCGTGCTGGGCGGCATGGCCTGGGCCGCGATTCCCGCCTGGCTCAAGAGCCGCTTCAACACGAATGAAATCCTCACGAGCCTGATGCTCACCTACGTCGCCACGCAGCTCCTGATCTGGCTCGTGAGCGGCCCGTGGCGCGATCCGAACGGCATGAACTTTCCGCTTTCGGAGATGTTCAGCGGCGACGCGCTCTATCCGACCTTCGGCGGCGACTGGCGCATCCACTGGCTGCGCGGCACGCGCCTGAACGCGTCGATCTTCCTCACGCTCGTGGCCATTCCGCTCGTCTGGCTCTTCATGCGCCGCAGCTTCGCGGGCTACCGCATGAACGTGGGCGGGCTCGCGCCGCTCGCCGCACGCTATGCCGGCTTCTCGGAGAAGAAGACGATCTGGATCTCGCTCCTGCTCTCCGGCGGTCTCGCGGGACTGGCTGGCATGGGCGAGATCGCGGGCCCGATCGGCCAGCTCCAGGCAACGTGGTCGCCGGGCTACGGCTTCACGGCCATCATCGTGGCGTTCGTCGGGCGCCTGCATCCGCTGGGTATCGCGCTGGCCAGCCTCCTGATGGCGCTGCTCTATCTCGGCGGCGAGGCGGTGCAGACTTCGTTGCAGTTGCCGCAGGCGCTTTCGGGCGTGTTCCAGGGGCTGCTGCTGTTCTGCCTGCTCGGCGCCGATCTCTTCGTGAACTACCGCGTGCGCCGCCGTCATGCGGTCGCGGCGGGCCACTGACTCCCGATTTCCGGATTCAAGCAAAACAACATGGATATCCAGCAAGCCAGTTCGCTCGCATCGAGCGCCGTCACCGCCGCCATCCCGCTCATGTTCGCGGGCGTGGGCGAACTCGTCACCGAAAAGTCGGGTGTGCTCAACCTCGGCGTAGAGGGGATGATGCTGATGGGCGCCGTTTCCGGCTACGCCGTTACGACGATCACGGGCAATCCGTGGCTCGGTCTTATCGCCGGGATCGCGGCGGGCATGGCGATGGCGCTGCTCTTCGGCTTTCTCACGCTGACGATGCTCGCGAACCAGGTCGCCACCGGGCTCTCGCTCACGATCTTCGGCGTCGGGCTCTCGGCGTATGTCGGCAAACCTTATAGTTCGGCCGCCAATGCGGCGACCATCGCCGCATGGCCGATTCCCGGGCTCTCGCATCTGCCCGTGCTCGGTCCCGCGCTCTTCAGCAACACGCCCGTCGATTACCTCGCATTCCTCATGTTTGCCGTCGTCGGCTGGTTCCTCTATCGCACGCGCGCGGGGCTCGTGCTGCGCTCGGTCGGCGAGTCGCCGCAGGTCGCCCACTCGGTGGGTTTTCCGGTGATCGGCGTGCGCTACGGCGCGACGCTCTTCGGCGGCGCCATGTCGGGGCTCGCCGGCGGCTACTACTCGATCGTGCAACTGCACCTCTGGCAAGAGCAGATCACGGCCGGCCGCGGCTGGATCGCACTCGCGCTCGTCGTGTTCGCGACGTGGCGGCCGGGACGCCTGCTGATCGGCGCGCTGCTGTTCGGCGCGGTCACGGGCCTGCAGTTCTATGCGCAGGCCGTGGGCGTGCCGGTGCCGACGCAGTTTCTCGCGATGCTGCCGTACGTGGCGACCATCGTCGTGCTCGTGCTTATTTCTCGCAATCCGAACACGATCCGGCTCAATGCGCCGGCTTCGCTCGGCAAGCCGTTCTTCGGGGCCGCCTAGGCGGGGCCGCATAACCCTAGTTTTCCCATCCACGACAGGAGATCCACGATGCAAAAAACCATCCTGACCGCCTTTGCCGTCGCCGCCGCGTGCGCCACGGCGACGCTCGTCGCGCCGGCGCAGGCCGCCGACGTGCCGGGCGTCGCGTTCGTCTATCTCGGCAATCCGGGCGATGCCGGCTGGACCTACGCGCACGATCAGGGCTCCAAGATGGCCGAGGCGAAGTTCGGCGACAAGATCAAGATCACGCGTATCGAGAACGTGCCCGAGTCGGCCGACTCCGAGCGCGTGTTCCGCGATCTGGCGAGCAAGGGCAACAAGATCATCTTCGGTTCGAGCTTCGGCTATCAGGACTTCGAGCTGAAGGTGGCGAAGGACTTCCCCGACACCGTGTTCCTGCACGCGACGGGCTACAAGAAGGCGCCGAACTTCGGCACCTATGACGTGCGTATGTACCAGGGCGCCTATCTCGCGGGCGTCGCGGCCGGCTATGCGACGAAGACGAACACGCTCGGCTTCGTGGCTTCGGTGCCGATTCCCGAGGTGGTGCGCAACATCAACGCGTATACGCTCGGCGCGCGCTCGGTGAATCCGAAGGTCCACACGAAGGTCATCTGGATCAACAGTTGGTTCGATCCGGGCAAGGAGAAGCAGGCGGCCGAGACGCTGATCGGCCAGGGCGCCGACGTGCTGCTGCAGAACACCGATTCGAGCGCGACGCTCGCGACGGCTGAAGAGAAGCACGTCCACGCGTTCGGCTGGGACTCGAACATGGCGAAATTCGGTCCGCATGCGCATCTGGGCTCGGTGGAGGGCAACTGGGGCGTGTACTACGTGGCCGCGATCCAGCAGGTGCTGGACGGCAAGTGGAAGAACGACCCGGTGTGGTGGGGCATTCCGCAGAAGGCTGTCGATCTGGGCGATGTGAACACGACCGAACTCTCCGCCGACGCCGTGAAGGCCGTCGCCGCGAAGCGCGAGGCGATCGCAAGCGGCAAGTGGGATGTCTTCACGGGCCCGATCAAGGACCAGACGGGCGCCGTCAAGGTGCCGGCCGGCAAGGCGCTGACCGACCCGGAATTGCAACGCCTGAACTGGTACGTGGAAGGCGTGGACGGTTCGCTGCCGAAGTAAGTTCTGCGGACGTCGGCAGGCACCGCGCGGCCGCGCAAAGCCTTCGGGCTTGCGCGGCCGCTTTGTCTGTATCGGGCGGATGTCTGTCGTGCGAGGGCAGCCGGGCGCGACGTGCATCAATCGTCGATGCGCAGCCCCACCTTGATCGTGACCTGCCAGCGCGTGATCTTGTCGTCCTCGATGAGGCCGCGCGTCTCCGTCACCTCGAACCAGTGCAGGTGGCGCAGCGTCTTCGAGGCGCGCGCGATCGCGCAACGAACGGCGTCGTCGCTCGATTCCGTGGACGATCCGGTGAGTTCGATCTGCTTGTAGACGTGGTCGTTCATCGCGGTGTCTCCTCGCGGCGGGTTAAGGTGGGTATCAGTCGAGTATAGGCAATCGCGGGCCGGTATCATGGCGCTCCGGCGCGCAGGCAAGCGGCCAGCGAAGCAGAGGAGACAGCGAAACGATGGACAGGCAGGAACTGGGATTTTGCGGACCGGGGCTGATGGGCGCGCCGATGATCCGCCATCTGCTGCGCGCGGGCCACGCGGTGCGGGTCTGGAACCGGACGCCCGCGAAGGCCGAGGCGCTGGCTGCCGACGGCGCGCGGGTCGCGGCCACGCCGCGCGAGATGGCGCAGGTCGCCGACGTCGTGCTGCTGTGCGTGGCCGACGCCGCGGCGGTCGAATCCGTGGTGTTCGGCCCGGGCGGGCTGCTCGACGAGCGCGCTGGCCCGGCCGGGCGCCCGCGTGTGCGCCGCATCGTCGATCATTCGAGCATTCCGCCGGAGGCCACGCGCGCGCTTGCGGCGCGGGCGGCGGCGCTCGGCGTGGGCTGGGTCGACGCGCCGGTTTCCGGCGGCGTGGGCGGTGCCCAGGCCGGCACCCTCGCGATCATGGCGGGCGGCGCGGAGGCCGACGTCGCGGCCGTGGCGCCGATCCTCGCCGCCTACGCGGCGCGCGTGACCCACATGGGCGCCGTGGGCACGGGCCAGACGACCAAGCTTTGCAATCAGGCGATCGTCACGGCGACGGTGGCCGCCATTGCCGAGGCCGTGAGCCTCGCGCGGCGCAGCGGCATCGACGCCGCGAAGCTGCCCGAGGCGCTCGCGGGCGGCTGGGCCGACTCGGTCCTGCTGCGTACCTTCGTGCCGCGCATGACGCAGGACGGGCTCGCACCGATCGGCGCGCTGAAGACGTTCCAGAAGGACGTGGATACGGTGGCCGCCGCTGCCCAGCAAACCGGCACACCGATGCCGGTTTCCGGCACGGTCCAGCAACTCCTGCGGCTCAGCGCGGCAATGGGGCTCGGGGAGGCCGACTTCTCGGGTTTCATCGACGTGTTGCAGACGCCACGTGTCGGCCAGCCTTAGCGCTTTAGCGCTTAGGCTGGCCCCACCCCCGAAGGGGGCAGCATGCCGCAGTGACGGGCGAGGGGCACGAGCGGCCGGACGCGATCCGACCCCGGGCCACGCTCCGAGCCGCCGCCGGCCGTGCTCCCGCGCCGGCTGGCACTCGCCCGCGAACTGACATAACCTGATAAAATTACAGGTTTTTCTCGCTCTACTTTCCGGGACGCGCTGTGCTCTCTACCGCCAACATCACCATGCAATTCGGGCCGAAGCCCTTGTTCGAGAACATCTCGGTCAAATTCGGCGAAGGCAACCGCTATGGCCTGATCGGCGCGAACGGTTGCGGCAAGTCCACGTTCATGAAGATCCTGGGCAGCGACCTCGAGCAGAGCTCGGGCAACGTCATCCTGGAGCCGAACGTGCGTCTGGGCAAGCTGCGCCAGGACCAGTTCGCGTATGAAGACGTGCGCGTGCTCGACGTCGTCATGATGGGCCACACCGAAATGTGGGCCGCGATGACCGAACGCGACGCGATCTACGCGAACCCCGAGGCGACCGACGACGACTACATGCATGCCGCCGAGCTGGAGACGAAGTTCGCCGAGTACGACGGCTATACGGCCGAGGCGCGGGCGGGCGAGCTGCTGCTCGGCATCGGCATCGGCACGGAATTCCATCAAGGCTCGATGAGCGCCGTGGCGCCGGGCTGGAAGCTGCGCGTGCTGCTCGCGCAGGCGCTATTCTCGAAGCCGGACGTGCTGCTGCTCGACGAGCCGACCAACAACCTCGACATCAACTCGATCCGCTGGCTGGAAGATGTTCTGAACGAGTACAACTCGACCATGATCATCATTTCCCACGATCGACACTTCCTGAACCAGGTCTGCACGCACATGGCGGACATGGACTACGGCACGCTGAAGGTCTACCCGGGCAACTACGACGACTACATGCTCGCTTCGGCGCAGGCGCGCGAGCGCCAGGCCGCGGCGAACGCGAAGGCGAAGGAGCGCGTGGCCGACCTGCAGGACTTCGTGCGCCGCTTCTCGGCGAACAAGTCGAAGGCGCGCCAGGCCACCAGCCGTCTGAAGATGATCGACAAGATCAAGATCGAGGAATTCAAGCCCTCGTCGCGCCAGAACCCGTTCATCCGTTTCGAGTTCGAGAAGAAGCTGCACAACATCGTCGTGGTGGCGGAAGAGATCACGAAAACGTACGAGCGCCGCATCTTCAACAAGTTCAGCCTCAGCGTGCAGCCGGGCGAGCGCATCGCGATCATCGGCGAGAACGGCGCGGGCAAGACGACGCTGCTGCGCTCGCTGCTCGGCAACCTCGCGGTCGATAACGGCACGGTGAAGTGGGCAGAAAACGCGAACATCGGCTACATGCCGCAGGATACGTACGAAGAGTTTCCGGCCGACGTCACGCTGATGGACTGGATCGACCAGTACCGTCAGGAAGGCGACGACGAACAGTCCGTGCGCGGCACGCTGGGCCGTCTGCTCTTCAATGCCGACGACATCAAGAAATCGGTGAAGGTGCTTTCGGGGGGCGAGAAGGGCCGCATGATCTGGGGCAAGCTGATGCTGGGCCGCCACAACGTGCTGCTGATGGACGAGCCGACCAACCACATGGACATGGAATCGATCGAGTCGCTGCAGATCGCGCTCGAAAAATTCGAAGGCACGCTGGTTTTCGTGTCGCACGACCGCGAGTTCGTGAACGGCCTGGCCAATCGCATCATCGAGGTCAAGACCGACGGCAAGATCAACGATTACAGCGGCAACTACGAGGACTTCCTTGCGAGCCAGGGGCTGCATTGAGTTCCGATCTCTGATCGAAGCGTGAAATGAAAACGGGGCGACGCATCAAGCGTCGCCCGTTTTTTTTGGAGCGCGGCGCGGGACGTTCAGTCGGTGTACTGCATGTCCTTGGGCAGGTCGTATTTGCCATTGCGGTACTCCAGCGTGAAGCTCGTGCGTTTTGCCGCCTTCGTGTCGTCCTTGCAATCGCCGTTGCGGACCGTGTTGACGGTATCGGAGGACTTCTCCGTGCCCTTCAGCGCCGCGTAGCCTTCTTTGCCTGCGGGACCGAGGTCGAGTGTGCGCGTCGTATTGTTGAACGTGCCGGCGCAGTTGCCGTCCCAATCGCCGCCCGAGTTTTCCACGATCAGACGATCGAGGACCGTACGCAGGCTTTGACCGTCGACCACGTACAGACTCAGTGCCGTTTGCTCGAACGGAGCGATGCGCGATGGGCCTTCGTGCGTCACGCGCACACCGAATGCGCGGTTCTGCGGCGTAAGTTGATAGCGCGCCGTGTCGAGCGCCAGACCGGAAAATCGAACGGCGTCATAGGAAATTGCCGACTGCTGGAACTGATGCGCGACGATCGCGCCTGTTGCCGTGTCGGCGACCAGGACTTCGAGGTCGTCGGTGCCTTCGTCGTCGCTGTTGTCTTTCTGCGGCAACGGCAATGCTGCGATCGTCAGCGCCTCATTGGCGGGCCAGACCTTGCACGCTGCGTGATCCGCATCGAGCGTGCGGCCCGGATGCAGTTGCGCGGTCCACTTCTGGAGGTTGTTCTCGCAGCCGGCGTGGGCGAACAGCGGCGCAAGGCCAGCAACGAGGCAGAACAGGGTGCGTTTCATGAAGCTCGAAAGTGGGTGACTGAGGGCGTCAGTATAAGGGTGCGACCAGAACGGGCATTCGAATCTGCGCAATACCTTCCGTATGCGTCAACCACGCTAGAATGTGGGACCGCCGCGTCCGGGTCGCAAGTCGCGAAGATTGACGCCAGGACGCCCCGACACGGAGCGTTGCATGAGACGGCAGTAAGCGCCAAAGCGCAAGCCGCCGTCGACAGACAGGAGACACACGCATGAACCAGTTCGACCAGCTCTATATCAACGGCCAATGGGTCGCGCCGCACGGCAAGGGCACGATCGACGTTTACGATTCGGGCACCGAGGCCGTCATGGGCCGCATTCCCGAAGGCGACGAAGCCGATGCCGAAGCCGCCATCGCGGCCGCGCGCGCCGCCTTCGACGGCTGGGCCGCAACGCCCGCCGTGGAGCGCGGCGCGATTCTGCAAAAGATCGCCGACAACCTCAAAGCCCGCACCGACCAGCTCGCGCAACTCATCGCAGGCGAAGTGGGCATGCCGCTCAAGCTCGCGCGTGCGATCCAGGTGGGCGGCCCCGTCTATAACTGGGGTGCTTACGCGAAGCTCGCAAGCGAGTTCCAGTACGAGGAGCGCGTGGGCAACTCGCTCGTCGTGCGCGAGCCGGTGGGCGTGGTCGCGGCCATCACGCCGTGGAACTATCCGCTCAACCAGATCACGCTCAAGGTCGCGGCCGCGCTCGCCGCTGGCTGCACCGTCGTGCTCAAGCCGTCCGAGATCGCGCCGCTCAATGCTTTCGTGCTTGCCGAAGCGATCGACGAAGCGGGCCTGCCCGCCGGGGTGTTCAACCTCGTGACCGGCTACGGCCCGGTGGTCGGCGAGCTGATGGCGCGCCACCCGCAGGTCGACATGGTTTCGTTCACGGGCTCGACGCGCGCGGGCAAGCGCGTCTCCGAGGTGGCTTCTGCGACGGTCAAGCGCGTGGCGCTCGAATTGGGCGGCAAGTCGGCCTCGGTCGTGCTCGACGACGCCGACCTCGCGGCGGCGGTGAAGGGTACCGTGGGCGCGTGCTTCCTGAATTCGGGGCAAACCTGCTCGGCGCACACGCGCATGATCGTGCCCGAGTCGCGCTACGAGGAAGCGCGCGCGCTTGCGAAAGAAGCCGTCGAGGCCTACACCGTGGGCGATCCGCGCGACGAGAAGGCGAAGCTCGGCCCGCTCGCCTCGAAGGTCCAGCAGGAGCGCGTGCAGCACTACATCGAGCGCGGCATCGACGACGGCGCCGACCTCGTAACGGGCGGCACGGGCTTGCCCGATGGAGTGACGAAGGGCTTCTTCGTGAAGCCCACCGTGTTCGGTCGCGTGCCGCGCGACGCGGCCATCGCGCAGGAGGAAATTTTCGGACCGGTGCTTACGATCCTCACGGCAAAGAACGAAGACGACGCCGTGGCCATCGCCAACGATTCGCTCTACGGACTCGGCGGCGCGGTCTGGGCGGGCAGCGACGAGCGCGCCATGCGCGTGGCGCGGCGCATTCGCACCGGTCAGATCGACATCAACGGCGGCACGTGGAACATGGCGGCGCCGTTTGGCGGCTTCAAGCAGTCGGGACACGGCCGCGAAAATGGCGTGTACGGGCTCGAAGAATATCTCGAATACAAGTCGATGCAGTTCAAGGCACTGAAAGCCTGAGTCCAGCAGATTTTGGCGGCGCCGCAAATAGTTTCGCGCGGTGCGTTGATTGATGTCATGAATGCGGTCACCTTGGCGGATGACCGCATTTTTTATTGATATGGCGCAAGCTCGTCTGTCGGCGGCGCGCGACTATTGATGGTTTGTAACCAACAACGCAGGTCACCATGTTTCCAGCTCATTCGTTCGCGCCACTCACGATTCGAGGCCGCCGGCTTTTGCCTGTCGTACAGGGCGGCATGGGGGTCGGCATCTCGGCGCATCGCCTTGCGGGCAGCGTCGCCCGCGAAGGCGCGCTCGGCACCATCGCCAGCATCGATCTGCGCCACCATCACGCCGATCTGATCGAAGCCTGCCGGGCCCATCCCGACCACGATACGCTCGCGCGCGCGAACCTCACCGCGCTGGCCCGCGAGATCGCCGCGGCGCGCAAGCTGAGCGGCGGTAACGGCATGATTGCGGTCAATGTCATGAAAGCGGTCAGCGCCCACGCGGACTACGTCCGCGTCGCCTGCGAGCAGGGCGCCGATGCGATCGTGATGGGCGCCGGCCTGCCTCTCGATCTGCCGGACCTCACGCAGGGCGTCGATATCGCGCTGGTCCCGATCCTGTCCGACGCGCGCGGCGTCGCGCTCGTGCTCAAGAAGTGGATGAAGAAAGGCCGCCTGCCCGATGCCATCGTCATCGAGCATCCGGCGCATGCGGGCGGCCACCTGGGGGTGACCGACATCGGCGACATGGGCAGCGAGCGCTTTTCGTTCGAGGCTATCTTCGCCGAACTCGAAGGCGTGTACGCGTCGCTCGGCATCGGCCGGGCAGACGTGCCGCTGATCGTGGCGGGCGGCGTGAATAGCCACGAGGCCGTGCGCAGGTGGCTCGAGGCCGGCGCGAACGGTGTCCAGGTGGGCACGCCGTTCGCCGTGACGGAAGAGGGCGACGCGCATCCCGACTTCAAGCGCGTGCTCGCGGATGCGAAACCCGAGGACATCGTCGAATTCGTGAGCGTAACGGGCTTGCCCGCGCGCGCGGTGACGACACCGTGGCTCCAGCGCTACCTGCGCAACGAGTCGCGCGTGCGCGCGAAGATCGGCTCGCTCAAGCTGGCATGCCCCACGGGGCTCGAATGCTTGTCCGTGTGCGGCTTGCGCGACGGCATCGAAAAATTCGGGCACTTCTGTATCGATACGCGTCTTGCCGCGGCTTTGCGCGGCGATATTGCGAATGGGCTCTTCTTTCGCGGCCGTGAAGCGTTACCGTTTGGGAACGCGATCCGCAGCGTAAGGGATCTTCTGGAACTGCTTCTGACCGGCGTGGCGCGGCCGGCGGTTGCGCACCGGGCGGCTTTTGCCCTGAGTTGACGGGCAGCAACGTCGCGATGGAACGCCGGATCGGCAATTCGCCGGTCTGATAAACAGTGGTTTGAGTTGTAGGGTCAATCCGGAAGACGCCGGTTCGTCGCGAGCCGGCGTTCTTCTTTATGGCGCAAGGAAATCAGGCCCGGTCCGGGTCCTTGTGGAAGCGCATGGCGGTGCCTTCGCGCTCGATGCGCGTCCAGACCGCGCGCTTTTCCTCGTCGGTCAGGAAGACCCAGTTGGAGACTTCCATGGCCGTGCGTCCGCAGCCTTTGCAGACTTCGTCGAAGAGGGTCGAGCACACACCGATGCACGGGCTGTCGGGGAGGTCGTGGAGATTGGATGCCATCGATGGAGCCTTGGGGCGCGAGCGGCAGCCAATCGCGCCGTCCGCGGATAAAAAACCTCGCTATGTTATCCCATCCGACAGCCCATCCCGTCGTTCCGACAGACCTCCGCAGACGTTGTAAGGTTTTGTCAGGGAAAACGATCCGGCGCGCATCGATCCGGCGCCCGGACACTCGCCCCGGCCGCCCGGCGGCGGCTTGTGGCGGCAGGCGTCGCACGGAAACAGCACGCACGGTTTTTTTGGTAGACACGCGCGCAGAACCGGCTAAAATTGCGCGCGATTTGTCATCGGACAACATCGGCCCGGCCTGTCCCGTTTGTGCGACAGGCTGGCGTTTTTTTTGTCGTCCGACATGATTGGTGGTAGGTTTCGGGAAGCTTAGGGGAGCCGCCCCACGTGCGGCATGACACGAAGCAGGCGGCCGGCAGGGACCGGCGAGGACGGAGAACGGAATGAAGAAAAAGGTGGTGGCACGACTGGCCGCGCTGGTGCTTTGCGCGGCGCCGTGGGTGGCGTCGGTGGCGAAAGACACGCAACTGAACGTCTACAACTGGTCCGATTACATCGCCTCCGACACGATTCCGAACTTCACGAAGCAGACCGGCATCAAGGTCAAGTACGACAACTACGACAGCGACGACACGCTGCAGGCCAAGCTCCTCGCGGGCAACTCGGGCTACGACATCGTCGTGCCGACCAGCAACTATGCGGGCAAGCAGATTGCCGCCGGCATCTTCGCGCCGCTCGACAAGTCGAAGCTCCCCAACCTCAAATATCTCGATCCGCAACTGATGTCGCTGATCGCCGGCGCGGATCCGGGCAACAAGTTCGTGGTGCCCTGGGCGTACGGCACGACCGGCCTCGCGTACAACGTGACGAAGGCGCAGCAACTGCTCGGCAAGAACGTGCCGCTCGACAACTGGGACATCCTCTTCAAGCCCGAGTACCTCTCGAAGCTGAAAACCTGCGGCGTCTCGGTGCTCGACGCGCCGGACCAGATGTTCGCGGCCGCGCTGCACTATATCGGCAAGGATCCGATGTCGACGAACCCGGACGACTATCGCGCCGCGCTCGCGATGATGAAGAAGATCCGTCCGTACATCACGCAGTTCAACTCGTCGGGCTATATCAACGACCTCGCGGGCGGCGACATCTGCTTCGCCTACGGCTGGTCGGGCGACGTCGTGATCGCCAAGCACCGCGCGATGGACGCGAAGAAGCCGTACCAGATCGAGTACTACATTCCGAAGGGCGGCGCGCCGATCTGGTTCGACGTGATGGCGATCCCGAAGGACGCGCCGGACAAGGAAGCGGCCCTCGAGTGGATCAACTACATCGAAACGCCGCAGGTACACGCGGCGATCACGAATGCCGTCTATTACCCGAGTGCCAATGCGGAAGCGCGCAAATACGTGAGCAAGGACATCGCGAACGACCCGGCGGTCTATCCGCCGCCCGAGGTCCTGAAGACGCTGTTCCTGCTCAAGCCGCTGCCGCCTGAGATTCAGCGCCTGCAGACGCGCCTGTGGACCGAGTTCAAGTCGGGCCGCTAAAGCAGGCGGCGCAGGACTGATGCGTTACCCCGAGCCCTCGGCAGGTTGCCGGGGGCTTTGTTCGTCAACCCCGTCCATCGACCAGGCAGGGCAGAGAGAATCATGAGTGACCAGTCGAGCGCACCGGCAACCACCGGCGTGCCGCCTTCGGGCTTTTCCGCGTCGACCGCCGCCGCAGACAACTTCGTGCAGGTGATCGACGTCGTCAAGAAGTTCGGCGAAACGGCGGCCGTCAAGGGCGTCAACCTGTCGGTCAAGAAGGGCGAGCTGTTCGCGCTGCTCGGCAGCTCGGGCTGCGGCAAGTCCACGCTGCTGCGCATGCTGGCCGGCCTCGAAACCGTCACGTCGGGCAAGATCCTGATCGATGGCGAGGACCTCGCCGCGTTGCCGCCGTATCGCCGGCCGGTCAACATGATGTTCCAGTCCTACGCGCTGTTCCCGCACATGACGGTCGAGTCGAACGTCGGCTTCGGGCTGCGCCAGGAAGGCGTGAAGAAGGCCGAACTGCAGGAGCGCGTGGCCACGGCGCTCGAACTCGTGCAGATGTCGCGCTATGCGAAGCGCAAGCCGCATCAGCTCTCGGGCGGCCAGCAGCAGCGGGTCGCGCTCGCGCGCTCGCTCGTCAAGCGCCCGAAGCTGCTCCTGCTCGACGAACCGATGTCGGCGCTCGACAAGCAGATTCGCCAGCGCACGCAGATCGAACTCGTCAACATTCTCGACAAGGTCGGCGTCACCTGCATCATGGTCACGCACGACCAGGAAGAGGCGATGACGATGGCGGGGCGACTCGCCGTGATGAGCGAGGGCGAGATCATCCAGCTCGGCACGCCGAACGAGGTGTACGAGTATCCGAACACGCGCTTCTCGGCGGAGTTCATCGGCTCGACCAATCTGTTCGACGGCAACGTCGTCGAGGACGAACCGGATCACGTCTATGTCGAGTCGTCGGACCTCTCCACGCGTCTCTACGTGAGCCATGGCATCAGCGGGCCGCTCGGCATGCCCGTCACGATTTCGGTGCGGCCCGAGCGCATCGCGCTCACGCGCAAGCCGCCCGAGGGCGCGTTCAACTGGGGCCACGGCGTGATCATGAACGTCGCGTACATGGGCGGCTACTCGCTCTATCACGTCAAGCTCGACTCGGGCAAGACCGTGGTCGCGAACGTATCGAGCCTCGCGATCTCCGAAATCGAGTCGCCGGGGTGGGGCGACGAAGTGTATGTGCGCTGGAGCGCGTCGGCCGGCGTGGTGCTGACGTCATGAACGCGGCGCTCAGGAAAATTGCGAGCTGGCCGGTCAGGCGCTTCAATCTGACCGGCAGCACAGCCGTCGTGGCGGGGCCGTTCTTCTGGCTCGTGCTGTTCTTCCTCGTGCCGTTCATCTTGGTCGTGAAGATCAGCTTCGCGGACCAGCAGCTCGGCATTCCGCCCTATACGGAACTCACGTCGTTTGCCGACGGCGTGCTGCACGTCGCGCTCGACCTGTCGCACTACGCGTTCCTGTTCCAGGACAGCCTGTACTTCGCGACCTATGTGAACTCGGTGGTCGTGGCGGCGATTTCGACGCTGCTGTGCCTGCTGATCGGCTATCCGATGGCGTATTACATCGCGCGCTCGAATCCGGCCACGCGCAACATCCTCATGATGGGCGTGATGCTGCCGTTCTGGACCTCGTTCCTGATTCGCGTGTACGCCTGGATCGGCATTCTCAAGAACAACGGACTGCTCAATAATTTCCTGATGTCGGTCGGGCTCATCCATACGCCCATCGAGCTCTATCACACGAACACGGCCGTTTATATCGGCATGGTCTATTCGTATCTGCCGTTCCTCGTGATGCCGCTCTATGCGCACCTCGTGAAGATGGACCTGACGCTGCTCGAAGCCGCCTACGACCTCGGCGCGAAACCGTGGCGCGCGTTCCTCGAGATCACGCTGCCGCTTTCGAAGAACGGCGTGATCGCGGGCTGTCTGCTCGTGTTCATCCCGGCGGTGGGCGAGTACGTGATTCCGGAATTGCTGGGCGGCGCGAACACGCTGATGATCGGCCGCGTCATGTGGAACGAGTTCTTCGACAACGCCGACTGGCCGATGGCCTCTGCCGTGACCTGTGCGATGGTGCTGCTGCTGCTCGTGCCGATGGCGCTGTTCCAGCACTACCAGGCCAAGGAACTGGAGGGCCGCGGCCGATGAAACCCAATCGCATTCTGCAGTGCATCGCGCTGGGGATCGGCTTTGCGTTCCTCTACATCCCGATCATCAGCCTGGTCGTCTACTCGTTCAACGAGTCGCAGCTCGTGACGGTCTGGACGCGCTTCTCGACGAAGTGGTATCAGGCGCTGCTGTCCGACGACGAGCTCATCACGGCCGCGTGGCTCTCGCTCAAGATCGGTTTGATGACGGCGTTCGCCTCGGTCGCGATCGGCACGTGGGCGGGCTATGTGCTCGCGCGCATGGGGCGCTTTCGCGGTTTCACGCTGTACACGGGCATGATCAACGCGCCGCTCGTGATTCCCGAGGTGATCCAGGGCATCTCGCTCCTGCTGCTCTTCGTGGAAATGGGCAAGCTTCTCGGCTGGCCGGCCGGACGCGGCGTGTTCACGATCTGGATCGGCCACGTGATGTTGTGTATCTCGTACGTCGCGATCATCGTGCAGTCGCGCGTGAAGGATCTCAATCCCTCGCTCGAAGAGGCTGCGCTCGATCTCGGCGCGACGCCGCTCAAGGTGTTCTTCGCCATCACGCTGCCGCTGATCTCGCAGGCGCTCGCCGCCGGCTGGCTGCTCTCGTTCACGCTCTCGATCGACGACCTCGTGCTCTCGGCCTTCCTCTCGGGCCCCGGCTCGACGACGCTGCCGCTCGTGGTGTTCTCGCGCGTGCGGCTTGGCCTGAATCCGGAGATGAACGCCCTCGCCACGCTGTTCATCGCGGTCGTGACGATCGGTGTGATTTTCGGCAACTACTTCATGCAGCGCGCCGAGCGCAAGCGCATGGCGATGGCCGTCTGAGCATCGGCGCTTCTCCGGTGCCGCGAAACGGCGCGCGGGCAGGTTCTGCCGCGCGCCGTTTTCTTTCGTTGCCGCGAAAAACGCCCCGCATCCGCCTCAGAGCCGATAGCCCATGCGGAAGCCGCCCCAATGCCGGCCGTTGACGAAGATCGGGGCGGAGGCGTCCTTCATCAGCGCAAACTGGCCGCCGCCCATGTCGCGGCGGTAGGTTTGCAAGAGAAACGGCTTGGTATGCGAGCCGGCGCCCACCCCGGCGCGGTCGCTGAAAATACGCCGGTTGCGGCAATGGGCGGCGTTCCAGACGGGGTCGTTGCCCTGCGGCTGGGAGAACTTGCGGTTGTGCGTCGGGATGTAGCCGCGTGGATCGATCGCCACGCAAAACGCCACGCGCTCGTCGAAGGCGAGCAACGGCTCGATGAGCGCCGGCAGTACGCGGTCGGTGAAGGCCGCAAAGCGCGTGACGTGCTGCTGCGGGCTGGTATTCGGCACGGGCACATAGGTGCTGTCGAAGAGGTCGGCTTCGCCGATGTCGCCGCGCGCGAGGGCCGACTCGAACAGCTTGCCGACCTGCGAGGCCGCACGCTGCACGGCCGTGATGAAGCGCGTGTCTTCGGTCTCGACGCCGGTTTCGGCGCTCAGCTCGATCAGCGTTTCCGAGACGTCGAGCAGGCGCCCCAACTGATCCTTCGCCTGGGCGAAATTGCGGCTCGAATCTTCCACGCCGTCCGCCATCTGTTGCACCTGCGCCTCGAGTCCGTCGCATTTCGCCTCGATCTCGCCGGTCAACTGGGCGATCTGACCGGCGTGGTCGTCGAGCTGCGTGATCGCTGCGCCAGTGCTTCGCACGGCTTCACCGATCGTGTGCGTACCTGAACGTACGCGATGCGCGCGCTCGGTGTTCGCTGCGCCTTCGACGATGAGCCGCTCGGTTTGCTGCGTGAGCTGCGCTAGCGTCTGTTCGATCTGTCCGGTGGCTTGCGCCGTTTTCGCGGAGAGATTTTTCACTTCGGAAGCCACGACAGCGAAGCTCTTGCCCGATTCTCCCGCGCGCGCAGCCTCGATGGCGGCATTCAGGGCGAGCAGTTGGGTCTGGCGCGCGATCAGCGAGATTTCTTCCGAAACCTTCGAGACGTGCGCGAGGGCAGTCTTGAGCGCGCCGATCTGGCTCTCGATGATGGTGACGCCCTCCACGAGACCGTGGATGTCGGCAAGCGACGCGTCGATGGTCTGCTGGGAAGACTGCACGGTGGCCGCCGTGCCGGTGCTGACCTCGCGCATCGCGCGGGCCGCGGCGGCGATCTGGTGATTGCCGGCCAGCGTATGCGCGGCCGACTCGCGCAGCGCGTGGCAGACGGCCGCCTGATGCTGGACGCGGGCTGCGACTTCGTCGACGTGGCCGGACACGTCGCAGATTTCCATGCCGAGGCGGCCTGCATGCGCCGCGATATCGCCGATGATACCGGCTGACTTGCCCGCCCGGTTTGCACCGCGCAGACGAAACCGCAAACGTGACATCGAATGTCTCCTTTCGATCACCCTGATCGCTCGGGCCCGGTCTGCTGTGCGAACGCCGGGCTCTCCGTGATGATTAACGGCCAGTAATGTTTGGACTTGAGCGCGTGCCGGTGACGGACGCTATGATCGAGGAACGCGGGCCGCCCGAGGCCCGCCGTGGGAGTCTGATGATCGAACGCATGCTGGGCGAGGGCGCCGTCGCGTCGCTCTGGCAGCAACTGGTGCTGCTGTGGGAACTGATTTTGATGGTGTGCCGGTTTTTATGGGGGCTGTTGAGGCTGCTTGGGGGCGGATAGTGATGGGGATGCCTGACTGCAGCGCGCGGCTCAGGCAAAGGAAATAACGAGCTTCTTCCCGCATGCAGCCGCGTACTTTCTCAGCGTCGACAACGACGGCGAGTGCCTTTCGCTCGATAGCGATGCTTCGAGCCGCGAAATTGCCGAAGCCGTGGTGCCCATGCGCTCGGCGATCTGGGCCTGCGTAAGCCCCGCCTCCCTGCGAGCGGTGAGCAAGGCGTCAAGCGCAGTGAATTCTTCTTCGAGCGCTTCGTATGCTGCCTTCACGCCGGGTTTTGCCACTAGCCGGTCGCGGAATGCCTTGTCGTGGGGAACGGGGTGATAGCGATCTTCGGCTGCCGGTACCGGTCGAGTTTTAGCCATGGTTTCGTACCTCCATCATACGTTTGCGGGCGACGCGCAGTTCGCCGGCAGGCGTTTCCTGCGTCTTCTTGACGAAGGAGTGCAGCACCACGATCTGCTTGCCCACCTGGGTGCAATAGAAGACTCGTCCGATACCCTCCGGTCCACGCGGTCGCAGTTCGAACAGGCCTTCACCCATAGATCGAGAGTGCGGCATGCGCAGGTTCGCGCCGTGGACTTCCATTGTCTCTAGAAGGCGCAGATAGCTGGCGAGGATACCAGCAGGGAGGTCTGCAACTTCATCCCGCACCCGGGCTGAATAATAGGTGATCGTCCAAAACATAATATTAGCAAATTTGCTATGTTTCGGGCGGCTCATCGCCTGCGGCTTGGGCGAGTACGCGGCCCAAGGCAGGCTTACGTTACCAGGGGCTAATGGTCCCATTTCGCGTGAAGTGCGGGCGGGATGCCTTACCTTCTACCGTGGGCAGATCAAGAAATCTTCTGCCGAGGTGCGCATCCTCGGATGCATAGCGGCTAGCGCAGTAGCCGACCTACACGCTCCCCCCAAACTCATAATCGCTTTCGCGCACACGCCGCGTCCTGCGCCGGAAATCGAAGGTGAAGCCCGGCCATAGCGACGTGTTCTTGCCACGCCGCGTTTGATACCAACTGTGGCAACCCGATTGCCAGACGGTGCGCGTGAGCATCCGCTGCAGCGTGTCGTTGAACGCGCGCTGGACTTCGGGCCGCACGCTCATCGTTCGCGCGCCGCGGCGTTGCAGCGCGCGGATGCAGTCGGCGATATAGCGCACCTGCGACTCGATCATGTAGATCATCGAGTTGTGTCCAAGTCCGGTATTGGGACCGACGATCAGAAAGAGATTGGGAAAGCCCGCGACGGTCGCGCCAAGGTAGGCCTCCGGCCCGTCGCGCCGCCACGCTTCGCCGAGATCCGCGCCGTCCGCGCCGGTCACGCGAAAGGGCGCATCGACGTCGTTGACCTGAAAGCCGGTGCCGCAGATGATCGCGTCGAACGGGCGGTGCGTGCCGTCCGCCGTGACGATGCCGTCGGCGACCACTTCGCGGATCGCGTCGGTGACGAGCTCGACGTTGGGCTGCGCAATTGCCGGATAGTAGTCGGACGAGAGCAGCACGCGCTTGCAGCCGAGCAGATAGTCCGGTGCGAGCTTCGCGCGCAGGGCGGAGTCTTCGATCTTGCGCGCGAGATAGCCGCGCGCGAACTTCATGGGTGCTTCGAGCAGCCGCAGATTGACAATGAAGCCGAGCGCCCGCGTTTCGTGCTGGCAGTACACGGCGGCACGCGCCACGCGCTGCGCGAACGGCACGCGGCGGTAGAGCGCGCGCTTGCGCTCGCCGATCGCGTGATCGCGCCGCGGCATGATCCACGGCGCGGTGCGCTGGAACACCGCGAGCTGCGCCACATGAGGCTGGATATGCGGTACGAACTGGATCGTGCTTGCGCCGGTGCCGATCACGCCTACGCGCTTGCCTTCGAGGTCGTAGCCGTGGTCCCAGCGCGCCGAATGAAAGAGCGTGCCCTCGAAACGTTCGAGTCCGGCGAGATCGGGCAGCGCAGGGCGCGAAAGCGCGCCATTCGCAGCAATCAGCAGATCCGCCACGATGGTGTGCGTCGAGCCGTGCTGGTCGATCTCGATGTTCCACACGCCATCCGTTTCGTCGAAGCGCGCGGCCCTCACGTGCGAACGATATTCGATGAATCGCTCGACGTCGTATTTGCGAGCACAGTGGCGCAGATAATCGAGAATTTCCCGCTGGGGTGCGAACGCACGCGTCCAGTTGGGATTGGGCTCGAAAGAAAATGAGTAGAGGTGCGAAGGAATATCGCAGGCGACGCCCGGGTACGCGTTATCGCGCCAGGTGCCGCCGAGGTCCGCGGCCGCTTCGTAGATCGTGAACGAGTCGAGGCCCATGCGCCGCAGGCGGATCGCCATGCCGATTCCGGCAAAGCCGCTGCCGACGATGGCGATACGCGGCGCCGTGTCAGCCTGAGTTGCCATGTGCGGCTTCCTTGCGAGGGCGGTGTGCAATGCGCGCCGCGCTTCGATGAAAAACGGGCCCCGCGAGGAGCCCGTTGTTGTGAACTCTGTCGTGCGCTTTTAGACGGAGTGGGTGCATCCAGCGCTCAAGAGTTGCCCCAGTCATCCGAGTCATTGCTGCCGAGGTCGACGCCGCCGCCGGAACCGTCGTCCCAGTCATTGGAACCCTGACCGAGGTCCACGCCGTTGCCGCCGCCGTTTCCGCTGTCATCGCGCGGGATTCTGCGGCCATCGTCGTCCACGTAGACGTCGCGCTCGATCACGCGGTCACGGCCCTGGTTCAACGCTTCGCCCAGCAGCACGCCGGTCAGCAACCCGCCCATGCCGCCCATCCCGCCGCCGCCCTGCTGCACGATGACTTGCGGCGGTTGTTGAGGCGGATACGGCATCTGCGGCTGACGGCCGAAGGCGGCATCGGCTTCGCGCGCATAGGGCGAGTCGCTCCCATAGCCGTAGGGCGAGGCAGCGGCAGGCTGGGCGTTCGGGTCGGGTCGGCCTTCGGCGCGCGCCTTGAGGCTTTCGAACTGGCGTCCGAGATCCTCGACCTGATATGGCGCTACCGGAGTGGTGCTGTTCGAGAGCGTTTCGACGAGGCCGCGCAACTGCGTTTCGAGTCCTTCGACTTCTTTTTCGAGCAAGTCATGGCCCGGCGCCGTCGAGAGCCGTACGTCGAGCTTCAGCGAGCGCACCGCGTTGAGCAGGTCGGTTGCGCGCTTGAGTTGATCGCGGCGATCGCCGCCGGCTTTCGCGTCTTCGTTCGACTTCGCGCGCCGCAACGTCCAGCGCAGCACGAGCGCGATGCCGACCAGCAAGATAGCAATGCCGATCCACGCGCCCATGCCCGGACCATGACGCTGCGGCACCGGCGCGACCGCCTGGGCCGGCTGCGCGAAAGCATTGTCGGCGCGGCTGCTCGTGGTCGTGCTGGCACGCGCGGCATCGGCGCGGATCTTCGCTTCGACCTGGGCGTAGTGCTGCGGCGTGGTGAAACGCAACTGCGGGTCGAGCGACTTCGCCTGCTCGACCTGGGTGAGCGCGTCGGCGTAGCGGCCTTCGCGGTCGAGCACCTGCGCATAGAGGTAATGCGCATGTGCGTTGTTCGGGTGCGCCTGCAGGACCTCGACGAGGCCCGCATCCGCGCGTTGCCAGTCGCCCTGCGAGATGGCGGAATCGATCTGCTGGGCGCTCGGCACCGCGAAGGCGGCGCCGCTCACGAGCGCAAGCGAGGCGAGGGCAGCGACGAAATACTTTTTCATGTTGCAAGCCGGGCGGATTGGACGCCCGTCTCCATGACGATCGGAACGAGGATGCGGCGCGCGCGTGAGTTGCACGAGCATGACGCGCGGCCGCTTCCGGCCACGCTGGCGCGTTATTGCGCCGGCGTGTTCAACTGCTTTTTCAGCGCTTCGAGGCGCTCGTCCACCGAAGGACCCTTGTTCAGCGCCGCGAGCTTGTCCTCGAGCGCCTTGCCGCTTGCGGTGTCGGCCGAGTTCAGGCGCGCGTCGGAGCGGGCGTTGGAGAGCGAGACCTTGTCCTCGAGCTTGTCGAAGTCGGCGGAGAGATTCTTCCCGCCGATGCCGCCAAGCGCCGTGGCGGCGACGTCCTTCGCCTGGGCGATCTGCTGCTTCGCCTGCAGGATGTTCGAGCGCGCGTTCAGGTCGTTGCGGCGCTGGCGCATGTCGTCGATCTGCTGCTTCAGTTGATCGACCGACGGTTCGAGCTTCGCGAGTTCCGCGGCGAGCGCGTCGCGCTCCGCTTCGGCCGTGCTCTGGGCGCCGAGCGCCTCGCGTGCAAGCGCTTCGTCGCCCGACTGCAGCGCGCGCTTCGCGCCGTCTTCGTATTTCTTCGCCTTGTCGGCGGCCACGTCGCGCTTGCTTTGCTGCGTCGCGACCTGTGCCTGGATCTCGACGAGCGCGTTCTCCGCTTTCGCGATGCTGTCGTCGAGTTCGCGCACGATCTGGCGGGCGTCGCGCGACGGGTCTTGCACCGAATCGGCGGCGTCGTTCAAGAGGCCCTTGAGCGTGCGCGAAATGGAGTCAAAAAGCGACATGAATTACCTCCGTGAATTGAGATCGGCCGCGATGGGCCGAGATGCACGCATGCGCGTTTTGCGTCGAGCGGCGTGGGGCCGATTCGCAGTCGCCTGCGGTCGTGGTCCGTGCTGCTTCCAGTGCCTGTTTCAGCGCTGTTTCCAGCTTACGCCGCTTTGCGCACACCGGGCATGCAGCGCGCAAATCGGGGCGCCTTTGCCGATTGCAAGTGGGCAATCGAAACGGGCGAAGTCATTGCCTGTACTCCCGCAAGCGCCGCCCGGCGCCATCGCTCGCGGATATTACACCAGGGGTCGCTTAAAAGGGACTTAAAGGGCCGGCGGCTCCGCGCAGGCTCAGGCCGGAGCGGGACGCTTTGTTGCGCTCGTTGCGTTCGTCACGCGAGGTCACGCAAACTTGCCGTCTTCGGGTGCGCCGCCGTTTTGTCCGTCGTGGCGAGCGTCGGCGTCGCCGTGCGGATGGGTCGTGCGCGCGAACGGCGACGGGCCGCCCAGCGATTGCATCGGTTCGACCTCTTCGAGGCCGGCGGCGCCGGCAAGCGGTGCTTCGGCATCCTCCGCTTCGGCGGCGAGGCGCGCGATGGCCTGGCCAATTTCGCGCGCGGCGTTGCCGATCTGGGCGTCCGCGGCTGCTACAGCGGAGGCTTCCACGAATTCCTCGGGCGAGGCGCCATTCGCAGCATGGCGCAGCGCGCCGGCATCGTGCGCCGCGTCGTCCTGCGCAGCGGCTTCCGTGTCTTCGCGTATGGCAAGCGCCTCGGCATCGGCCGCCGTCGGAGCGGGAGCGAGGCGCAGAGGGCTGCCGCGGCTCTGGCGCTGCGGCTTCGCCGCCCGGCGCAGCACTTGCGCAAGCGCATCGGGTTCGCGCGGTGCGTTCAGGCGATCCACGATGCTCGCGGCCTTCACCTGGTCGCTGGTGGCGCTGAAAGCGATCACGGCCCGGCGCATCAGTTCGCTGACGCTGATGCCGAGTTCGTCGGCCGTGGCCGCGATGGCGCGCTTTTGCGCGGGCGTGACGAAGACGACGATGCGTTCGCTGGGCTTGTTCATGATCGGCTGGCTGTAGGGGTCGGCAACGGTTGACCTCGGGTCCCGTCCGGGCGGCGGCCATCCGGCCGCTCGCGCGTGACTATTCGATGACGGCCGCGTATCGCGTATCGGGGCGTATCGGGCCGGGCGGGGCGTGCAGCAGTTCATCCATCATACGGCCAAGCGGCGGATGCGCAACGACTGCATGCGCACGCGGCAGCGCGGCGCCGCGCAAGAATATTCCGGTCGCGTCGCGCTCGTTTCCGCTTTCTGACGTGCCTTGCCGCGCCGACGCGACAACTTCTGCGAAGGACGTTGCAATTGGCGCAAAGAGCCGTCTTTTGTGCGGGAAAGCGGGGTAGGCCGCGTAGGGAAAGCCGTTCGAAAGCGTCCTTTGAGAATTTTTTACAAAAAATCCCCGTCCGGGCGTGCGCGGAATTCTTTAGAATGCGCTGTTACCCTGCGCGATGGTGCGCTGCACCGCGCGTCGCGCGACCGGACGGGGGCGTTGCCGGTCGCGTTGCGACGGCCGGCGTGAGCCGGTCCTGCCGCATGCCGAATTGGCGCCATGACGCCATGATCACGATCCTTGCGCGCGCAAGCCGCGCGCAGCCGGGTGCGCGGCAGACGCGCCAATCATTCCAGTCATGCCTATCATTAAACGACCGTCTTCCCCGCATTTCCCGAGCGACGATCGGGAACCTTCCTTCAACAACGGATCCCCGCCGCGCGGGCCGGACCAGCCGGACCGCCGCGACGCGCCGCGCGACGGCGGCCGGCGGCGCCGCTCGATCTTGGGCTCGATCGTGCTGGGGTTCTTCGGCCTGATCGCGACGCTGCTCGTCGTCGGCGCGCTGATCGTCGGCTACGGGCTCGTCGTGATGGAGCCGCAACTGCCGTCGCTCGATGCGCTCACGAACTATCAGCCGAAGGTGCCGCTGCGCATCTATACGGCCGACCACGTGCTGATCGGCGAGTTCGGCGAGGAGCGCCGGCAACTCGTGCGCTTCCAGGACATCCCCGACATACAGAAGAAAGCCGTTCTCGCAATCGAGGACTACCGCTTCTACGAGCACGGCGGCGTGGACTTCATCGGCATCCTGCGCGCGGGTTTTGCCGACCTGATGCATGGCGGCGCCTCGCAGGGCGCGAGCACGATCACGATGCAGGTGGCGCGCAACTTCTTCCTCTCCAGCGAGAAGACCTATACGCGCAAGATCTACGAAATGCTGCTTGCGTACAAGATCGAGCGGGCGCTCACGAAGGATCAGATCCTCGAGCTGTATATGAACCAGATCTATCTGGGCGAGCGCGCCTACGGCTTTTCCGCGGCGGCGCGCGTGTACTTCGGCAAGAACCTGAAGGACATCACGGTTGCCGAAGCGGCGATGCTCGCAGGCCTGCCGAAGGCGCCGTCGGCGTATAACCCGATCGTCAATCCGCACCGCGCGAAGATCCGCCAGGAATACATCCTCAAGCGCATGCTCGATCTTGGCTACATCACCCAGGATCAGTACGACGAAGCGATCAAGGAACCGCTGCGCACGAGGACGGCCGGCAACGAGTACAGCGTGCACGCCGAGTACATCGCCGAAATGGTGCGCCAGATGATGTACGCGCAGTACAAGGACGAGACCTATACGCGCGGCCTCACGGTGACGACCACGATCGATTCGGCAGACCAGGAAGCGGCCTACGACGCGGTGCGCAAGGGCGTGATGGCCTACGAGCGCCGCCACGGCTATCGCGGGCCGGAGGGTTTCGTGCAACTGCCGCCCGAAGGCGACGACCGCGACCAGGCCATCGAGGACGCGCTCACCGACCACCCCGACAACGGCGAGATCGTCGCCGCGGTCGTGACCGAAGCGAACCCGAAGGCCGTCAAGGCCCAGTTGCTCGACGGCACCACGGTCACGGTGAGCGGCGACGGCTTGCGCTTCGTGGCGGCCGCGCTGTCGCCGCGCGCGTCGCAGGCGCTGCGCATCCGCGAGGGTTCGATCGTGCGCGTGGTCGCGAACGCGAAGGGCGACTGGGAGATTACGCAACTGCCGCAGGTGGAAGGCGCGCTCGTTTCGCTCACGCCGCAGGACGGCGCCATCCGCGCGCTGATCGGCGGGTTCGACTTCAACAAGAACAAGTTCAACCACGTGACGCAGGCGTGGCGCCAGCCCGGTTCGAGCTTCAAGCCGTTCATCTATTCGGCTTCGCTGGAGAAGGGTCTCGGACCGGCGACCATCATCAACGATGCGCCGCTCTACTTCCCGCCGAGCACGCCGGGCGGCGACGCGTGGGAGCCGAAGGACGACGATCAGCCCGACGGTCCGATGCCGATGCGTCTCGCGCTCGAAAAGTCGAAGAATCTCGTGTCGATCCGCATTCTGTCGTACATCGGCACGAAGTACGCACAGGACTACGTGACGCAGCGTTTCGGTTTCGACGCGGACAAGACGCCGCCGTATCTGCCGATGGCGCTTGGCGCGGGTCTCGTCACGCCGCTGCAGTCGGCGAGCGCCTATAGCGTGTTCGCCAACGGCGGCTATCGCATCAACCCGTATCTGATCGCCGAAGTCGACGACGCGCGCGGCCAGCCGATCCTGCGCGCGCAGCCGCTCGTCGCGGGCCAGAACGCCCCGCAGACGATCCCGGCGCGCAACGCGTACGTCATGAACAGCCTGCTGCATTCGGTGGCGACGTCGGGCACGGGCGCGGGCACCAACGTCCTGCATCGCGACGACCTGCAGGGCAAGACCGGTACGACCAACGACGCGAAGGACGGCTGGTTCGCGGGCTATCAGCGCTCGCTCGTGGCCGTGGCGTGGATGGGCTACGACCAGCCGAAGAGTCTCGGCAGCCGCGAATTCGGCGCGCAGCTTGCGCTGCCGATCTGGGTGGACTACATGGGCCGGGCGCTGCAAGGCGTGCCGCAGCAGGAGCCGTCGATGCCCGAGGGCCTGACGACGATCGGCGACGAGCTGTACTACAGCGACATGACGCCGGGCAGCGGTTTCGTGGCGAGCATCGGCCTCGATTCGGCCGGCGCGCCGGGCGGTGCGAGCAACGCGAGCGATGCCGTGGGCGGCGTGGGCGCGGGCGGGATGACGCCGCCCGATGTGAGCTCGAGCGAGAAGCAGCAGATCATGAATCTGTTCGAGTCGAACAAGTAGTGATATTGCGGTTCGGCGGTTGACGGCACGGCGCGCCCCGATGGGCGCGCCGTGTTGCTTTGGGCGGCACGTCATGTCGCGCCGCCGGCCGGCCTTAATCCTCTGGAGGCGTGGGCGGCGGCGCGTCCGACTTCGCGGCCGGCTGCGTGGAAGCCCGCGTGGCGGTGGCCGTATTCGCCGCGGTCGCTGTCGGCGGATTGCCCATCGCCTGGAACAGTGCCGCCGTATCCGAAAGCCGCTGCCCGCGATAGCGGATCTCGTCGAGGCGCGCATTGCGCCATTGCTGTTCGCTCTGCCGCACGGCGTAGTAAGGTACCGCGCCAAGGCGGTAGCGCGCGTTCGTTTCGTCGTACACACCCTCCGAGGCGTGCGCGGAAGCGCTGGCCGAGTCGAGCGCTTGCGCATCGTGTTCGAGCGAGGCCAACTGATCGGCGACGTTCTGGAATGCCGCGAGCACCGTCTGGCGGTACGAGGCGTTGGCGGCGTCGTACGTCTGCAGCGCCGCGCGCCGCTGCGCGACGAGCTCGCCGCCATGGAAGATCGGCTGCGTGAGCGAGGCGCCGATGGCCCACAGCGCGCCGACGCCCGACGTCGCCATGGGCCACGAGAACCCCGCCTGGCCGAGGCCTGCCGAAAGCGTGATGCTCGGGAACATCTGCGCGGTCGCGGCGCCCACGTCAGCGGCGGCGGCCCTGAGCGTCGCGTCGGCGGCCTCGATGTCGGGGCGCGACTTCAGCAGATCGGACGGCACCAGTACCGGCACCTGCGCGGGCAGCGTGAGGCTCGCGAGGTCGAGGTCGGGCGGTGCCGCGTCGGGCGTGCGGCCGAGCAGGACAGCGAGCGCGTGGCGGGTCGTGCTCAGTTGCTGGCGCAGCACCGGCAGGTTGGTCGCGATCGAGGCTGCGCTTTGCTGCGCGTTCAGCAGGTCGGTATGCGAGACCGCGCCGAGCGCGTAACGCTTCGCCGTATCGTCGGCTTGCGCATTGGCGAGCGCGACCAGTTGTTCGGTCGTGTCGATTTCGGCGTGCAGCATAGCCGCGCCGAGCGCCGCCGCGACAATGTTCGCGGCGAGCGCGCGTTGCGCCGCTTCGAACTGGAATGCCTGCACGTTCACGCGCGAGGCCTGCGCGGCGTTGCTTAGCCGCGTCGCGCCGAACAGGTCGAACGAATAGCGCACCTCGACGACGCCCGCGAAGATGTCGTACTGAAGCTTGTCGATGCCGAGCGGCGGGATGCCGGGCACGCGCTGGCGCTGCGCCGTGCCGAGCGCGTCGACGGTGGGCAGCATCGAACTGCCGATCTGGCCGCGCAGTTGCTCCCGTGCGGCCTGCAGGCTGTGGTCGGCGGCGGCAAGGTTCGGGCTGTTGCGCAGTCCTTCCTCGACGAGGGCATCCAGCGCGTCGGAGCGGTACAGCGTCCACCATTGCGGCACCGACTGCGCGCCCTCGACGAACTGTTGCGCCACGCCTTGCGCGGCAACCGTCTGCGCCGGCTGGGGATCCGCACCGTAGTGGGCGGGTTGCGGCATCGCGGGCGCCGCGCCGCTCGGCCCCCATGCGCAGCCGGCCAGACTCAGTGCGGCGAGCGCGGTCATTCCTACGCCGGCACGCAGTGCCGGGCGCCGCTTGCGCGACTCAGGATGCGGTGCCGCGTTGCAATCGATTGGCATGACTAACGGGTTCGGGGCACTCATGATGCATTCTCCACGTCGGAGCCCGCTTCACCGGTCTCGCTGCTGCGCACGCGGAACGCGGCGGCATAAAGCGCCGGGAGATAGAACAGGGTGAGCACGGTCGCGCTTGTGATCCCGCCCATCAGTGCGCTGGCCATCGGCCCGAAGAAGTTCGAGCTCAACAGCGGGATCAGCGCGAGCACGGCGGCCGCTGCCGTCAGCGTGATGGGCCGGAACCGCCGCACCGTCGCGCCGACGATGGCGTCGAAGCGCTTGTGTCCTTCGCGGATGTCCTGCTCGATCTGATCCACGAGGATCACCGAGTTGCGCATGATGATGCCGAACATCGCAATCACGCCGAGCATCGCGACGAAGCCGAACGGTTCGTGAAACAGCAGCAGCGTGAGCACGACGCCGATCAGTCCGAGCGGCGCGGTCAGCACGACCATCATCACGCGCGAGAGGCTCTGCAACTGGATCATCAACAGCGTGAGCACGGCGATGGCGAGGATAGGCAACTGCACGAAGATCGACGCCTGGCCTTTTGCGCTTTCCTCCACGGAGCCGCCTACCTCGATGCGATAGCCCGTGGGCAGCGAAGCGCGGATCGGCGCGAGCTGCTTCTCGACCTCGTGCGTCACGTCGATGCCTTGCGCACCGGCCTTCACGTCGGACTGCACGGTGATGGTGGGCTGCCGGTCGCGCGACCAGATCACGCCGTATTCGAGGTCGTTCGCGAGATGACCGAGCGAGCCGAGCGGCACCGGTCCGTTGGGCGTCGGCATGGCGAGCGTCAGCAGGTGGGCGGGATCGACGCGCTCGGCCGTGGGCGCGCGCAGATCGACGCTGATGAGCTTGTCGCGCTCGCGGTACTGCGTGACGGTGTAGCCCGAGAGCGTCATCTGCAGGAAGTTGGCGACGTCTTCCGACGAGACGTTCAGCGCGCGCGCCTTTTGCTGGTCGATCTCGAAATGCAGCGACCGTTCGGCGGGCTCGTCCCAGTCGAAGTTGACGTTGTCGGTGCGCGCATCGTCGCGCATCGTCGCGGCGACGCGCTCCGCGATAGCGCGCACCGTGGCGATGTCGTCGCCGCTCACGCGGAACTGCACGGGATAGCCCACGGGCGGTCCGTTCTCCAGGCGCGAAAGGCGCGTGCGCACGGCGGGGAAGTCGTTGCGCAGCTTCGTTTCGAGCCACGTGGCGAGCTTTTCGCGGTCCTTGATCGACTTCGCCGTGATGACGAACTGCGCGAAGTTCGGCTGCTGCAACTGCTGGTCGAGCGGCAGATAGAAGCGCGGTGCGCCGGTGCCGACGAAGTCGATCGCATGATCGATTTCGGCGCGGCCCTTGAGCGCGGCTTCGAGGCGGCGGGTTTCGCGCAGCGTGGCGTCGAACGAGGCGCCCTCGGGCAGGCGCACATCCATGAGCAGTTCGGGCCGGTCGGAGCTCGGGAAGAACTGCTGCGGCACGAGCGTGAAGCCGAGGAGGGCGACCAGGAACAGCGCGATCGTGAGCGCGAGCACGACGAAGCGATACTGGATGCACCAGCCGATCCAGCGCCGCAGCCGGTGATAGAAACGCGTGTCGTAAATATCGTGTTCGTGCCCGTCGGGCTCGTGGGCTGCGCGCTCGCGCTCGGGCAGCAGCCGGTAGCCGAGCAGCGGGATCAGCACGACGGCCGCGAACCACGAGGCGATCAGCGCGATCGCGGAGACCTGGAAGATCGAGCGCGTATATTCGCCGGTGCTCGACTTCGCGAGCACGATGGGCAAAAAACCCGCGACGGTGACGAGCGTGCCCGTGAGCATCGGGAAAGCGGTGCTCGTGTACGCGAAGGCGGCGGCGCGCGTGCGGCTCCAGCCTTGGGCGAGCTTCACGGCCATCATTTCGACCGAGATGATGGCGTCGTCCACGAGCAGGCCGAGCGCGAGCACGAGCGTGCCGAGCGAGACCTTGTGCAGGCCGATGTCGAAGAGATACATCACGAGCGCAGTCACGGCGAGCACGATGGGGATCGTGATGACGACCACCATGCCGGTGCGCACGCCCAGCGAGACGAGGCTCACGAGCAGCACGATGCCGACGGCTTCGGCGACCGCCTCGACGAAGTCGTCCACCGAATGCGAGACCGCGTGCGGCATGCTCGACACCTCGACAAGCCTCAGGCCCGCAGGCAGCCCGGCGCGCAGTTGCGCGACGCGCGCGTCGAGCGCCTTGCCGAGGCGGATCACGTCGCCGCCGGGCTGCATCGTGAGACCGATGCCGAGCACGGCGTTGCCTTCGAAGCGCATCTGCGTGGCGGGCGGGTCGTCGTAGCCGCGCCGGATCGTGGCGATGTCGCCCAGGCGGAAGCTATGGCCGTTCACGCGGATCAGCGTATCGGCCAGCGCCTGCAAGTTCTCGTACTGCCCGCTCGGGCGCACGAAGACGCGGTCGTCGGCCGTGGTCAGCGTGCCCGCGGGCGAGACGCTGTTCTGCGCGCCGATGATCTGACCGAGCTGCGTGGGCGAAATGCCGAGGCGCGTGAGTTGCGTGTTCGGGATCTCGATGTAAATGCGCTGATTCGGGTCGCCGAAGTAATCGACCTTGCCGACGTCGGGCACACGCAGCAGCTCTTCGCGCAGCTTGTCGGCGTAGTCGTGCAACTGCGCCGGGGAGAAGCCGTCGCCTTCGAGCGCGTAGATGTTCGTGTAGACGTCGCCGAACTCGTCGTTGAAGAATGGTCCCTGCACGCCGGGCGGCAGCGTCGCGGCGATGTCGCCCACTTTCTTGCGCACCTGGTACCAGGTGGGCTGTACCTCGCTCACGGGCGCCGAGTCCTTCATCGTGAAGAACACGAGCGACTCGCCGGGACGCGAATAGCTGCGCAGGAAGTCGATATAAGGCGTTTCCTGCAGCTTGCGGCCGATGCGCGTGGTCACCTGGTCCTCGACCTGGCGTGCGGTCGCGCCGGGCCAGAAGGTCTGGATCACCATCACGCGGAACGTGAACGGCGGATCTTCGGACTGCGAAAGATGTGTGTAGGAGAGGGCGCCGAAGATCGTCGCGAGCGCGATGACGAAAATCACCAGGGCCTGATGCCGCAACGCCCACGCCGACAGGTTGAAGCGTCCCTCCTCGTGATCGGAGGCTGGAACCCGGCTCATGACGCGAAATCCTCGGGATGGAGCGGCGGCACCGGGTGCACTTTCTCGCCCGAGGTGACGGTGTGGACGCCTTGCAGCACGATCCGGTCGCCATCGGCGAGGCCGCTCGTCACGGTAATCGTGCGGGCGTCGTAGCGCGAGACCGCCACGCGGTGCAGTTGCAGCACGTTGTCGGGCTGATGGACGATCCAGAGCGCCGGTGCGTCGCCGTCGTGAAAGAGCGCGGTGGCCGGTATCGTGAAGGTGCCGCCCGTGGCCGCCCGGCTTGCCGCGATCGCGACGTTGGCCGTCATGCCGAGGCGCACGGAAGCGTCCGGATTGGCCAGTGTGAGTTTCACGCGCCAGGTGCGGCTCTGCGGATCGGCAGCGGCGGCGATCTCGCGGATCTGCGCCGTGTACGGCCGGTCGGGCAGCGCCGGCAGGCTCACCTGGGCGTTCTCGCCGACGGCGAGGCCGGCGACGGCGGTTTCGGGCAGATCGCAAACCACGTCTACGTCACCCGACCACGCGAGCTGATAGACGGCCTGGCCGGATTGCACGTTCTGGCCCGTGTCGGCGTTTTCGGCGGTAATGACACCCGCGTGATCGGCGACGAGCTGCGCGTAGCGGCGCTGGTCCTCGGCGAGCGCGAGCTGCTGTTGCGCCTGATCGCGCTGCGCCACAGCCGAGGCGTAAGCGTTCTGCGTCTGCTCGAACTGCGCGCGGGCAATGAGATTGGCGGCGGCCTGGGCCGTATCGCGATCGAGCTGCTGCTTCGCGTAGGCGTAGTTGTGCTGGGCGGCCGCGAGTTGCGCGGCGGCGCTGGCCGCGTTTTTCTCGAAGTCGGACGGATCGAGGCGCGCGACGACCTGGCCCGGTTTGACGGTGTCGCCGAGACGCACGCTGCGCTCGACGATCTTGCCGGCCACGCGGAAGGAGAGCGGCGTCGAATAGCGGGCTTCGATATCGCCGGGATAGCTGGCCTGTGGGCCGGCTCCATCGGGATGGACGGTCATGGAGACGACGGGGCGCGGCGCCTCGGGCGGCGGGGCTTCCTTGCCGCAGGCCGCGAGCGCGGCGGCGCCGCATAGCGAGAGGAGACCGGCGAGGCGACGCCAGCGCCCGGATGACCCACTGGACTGCATGCGCATCCTGCCCGATGCGCCACGACCGCGACGATTCACATGGACCTCGATTTGCCAGGGGCGCGGGCGAGATACGGGACTGGCGCGGCGCACCGCATGATGCGGGCGAGGCCGGACCCGCTTCGCGCTCGCGCACACGGGATTCAGTTACAGCATGCGTGCCAGATATCGACTGCAGATGACGAACTGGATTCTAATACAGTAATGTATCTGAATCCAAAGTTGAATTGGAGGAATGTTTCAGTGCTAGACTCCCGCCATGAACCGCATCCGACTGACCCGCGAACAAAGCCGTGACCAGACGCGCGAGCGCCTGCTCGACGCGGCGCACGCCATCTTCACGAAAAAAGGCTTCGTGGGCGCGAGCGTGGAAGACATCGCGTTGGCGGCCGGTTATACGCGCGGGGCGTTCTATTCGAACTTCGGAAGCAAGGCCGAGCTGCTCGTGGAACTGCTGCGGCGCGATCACGAGGCGATGCAGGCCGACCTGCGCGCGATCTTCGAAACCGAGACCTCGCGCGAAGAGATGGAGGCGAGCGTGACGGCCTACTACAGCCGCATGGCGCAGGAGAACAAGACGTTTCTGCTGTGGGTGGAGGCGAAGCTGCTGGCTGCGCGCGACGCCCGCTTTCGTGCCCGCTTTACGGCGTTCCTGAAGGAAAAGCGCGACCATCTCGCCGAATACATCAAGGAATTTTCGGCTCGCGCCGGCACGCCGATGCCGCTCGAGCCCGATCTGCTCGTGATCGGTCTGATCGGGCTGTGCGACGGCGTGCAGTTTCTCTCCACGGCCGATCCGCAACACGTCACACCGTGCGTGGTCGAGGCGGTGTTGAGCCAATTCTTTGCGCGCGTGGTGTTCGGACGCGACGCCTGAGCCACGCCGCACGGCGGGCGTCAGTTGCCGAGCCCCGGGCTGTAGTTGCTGCCGATCAGCCGCGTGACCGAATCGACGTCGTGGTAGTCCTGTTCCGGCATGCCGTCGAGAATCGCGAGCACTTCGTTGCTCGCGCCCGCGTCGCGCGCGGCGTCCACGAGGTTGTCCTTGTTGGCTGGCCAGCGAACCTCGCGCAGCACATCGGTCAATTGCAGATCGATCGGTTCTTCGGGAATGGGAGTGGCAGGCATGCAGTGCGTCCTTTGCGCCGCGGCCGGCGCGGGTCCGGAGTGACAGGCGGACGGCCGGCAAAGCAGCTAGATCGGTTACGACAGGGGCACGGCACGACAGCGCGCCGCGACGCCAGCATAGCCAATTCTTCGCGCAGGCTCCCGCTGCGTGTCCGCCAGATCCAGGTTCAGGCCTAGGTCTGGAGATGCAGTTCCGGCGTGAGCGTTTTGTCGAGCTGTCGCGACTTCGGCAGCGTGATGTATTGCCAGTGCTGCGCGTCGCTCACCGTGGGGACGGGCACATCGGGGGCAGGCGGGGCGACCGGGGCGTCGTTGAGGCGCAGTTGGGGTGCGGCGCCGCCGTAATCGGCCAAGGTTTCCCGTGCTGTATGCGCCGGTGCGGCGAAGCAGGACGCCGAGAGCATCACGGTGGCCATCACTGTCGAGGTTTTCATCGCTCGACCTCCTCTCTCATGCGGCCGGGGGGCCGCAGCAAGCGCCGTGCCGCGCCCGGACGGGCGCTGCGCGGCAGCCGCGCCGCTCACGCTGGAACGGCGCGCCGCATCGGCTTCGCGCGGGTGCGGCGGCTGCTGCCGTGCGGCTGCGCGGGAAGGCATGCGATATATCCATAATGGCAGGAAATAGGCCTATGCGTCTCGAACGCGCGTGCTATTTTTTCTGCGCGTTTTCAGGGCAGCGGCACACGCTCCGGCAGCGCCGCTTCAGCCGCCCGCGCGCAGCCCGTCGAAGCGGGTCCACGGGCCAGGAGGGGCGGTCCTGCATATAGCCATTGAGCCAGTTGTTCGCGCCCCACGGATTGAACGGTCCCTGATCGGAGCTGCGCGTCAGCGATCGGGCGAGAGCCGCTGATAGGCGTCGAGAAGCGAGGTCTTGTAGACGACGCCGGCAAGCGTGGGCTGCTGCGCGCTCTCGATCACCGGCAGCCGCTCGCCGCGAAAGGCCATGAAGTGCTGCAGACCGGCCGCGAGCGACATGTCGGGCGTGAGCGCATGGAAGGGCATTTGCACGTAGTCGGCCGCGCATTTGTTCGCGGTGTCGCGCTTTTGCAGCAGGTCCGACGTGATGTCGGCAAGCGCCACGGCGCCGAGGAAACGTCCCGCGTCGTCGGTGACATAAAGGTATTTCACCGGATATTCGAGGAACACGCGCGTCATCTCGGGCACGGTGGCGTTGACGCCCACGACCGTGTTGGCGGGCTGGATCAGCGAGCGCATTTGCGTTGCACGCAGCCGCATGCGTTCCTCTTCTTCACGGTTGCGATGCAGCGTGATCTCGTACATCGACGCCTTGCCCGTCGCGCGTGCGACGAAGTACGCCACCACGCACGAGAGCATGAGCGGCAGCACGACCTCGTAGCTGAGCGTCATCTCGAAGATCATGAGAATCGCCATCAGCGGGGCCTGGGTCGCGCCCGTGAGGAACGCGCCCATCCCCACCATCGCGTAGGCGAACGGCGCCGACGTGCCGTGCGGCCACAGCGCATGCATGCCCTGGCCGAAGAGACAGCCGAGCACGGCGCCCATGAAGAGCGTCGGCGTGAACACGCCGCCTACCGCGCCCGAGCCGACGGTCGCGGCCGTCGCGATGAGCTTGAAGACGAGCACGGTGGCGAGCGCCGTCCAGGTCCACGGCGAATGGAGGACCGAGTTGACGACGCTGTAGCCGTTGCCCCAGACCTCGGGCGTCCAGACCGAAAGGATGCCGCAGACGAGCCCGCCCAGCGCGAGCTTCACCGGCAGCGGCACCTTCAGGCGCGCGAAGCCCGACTTCGTGACATCGAGCAGGCCCAGGAACTGCGGCGCGAGCAGGCCGCACAGCAGGCCGAGCGCAACGAAGAGCAGGACTTCGAGGCCCGTCACGGGCGGAAACACGGGCATTTCGTACGGCGGCCGGTAGCCCGCGAATTCGCGCATGGTGATGTTCGCCACGACGGAGGAGACGACGAGCGGCCCGAAGCTCTCCATGGCGATCGACCCGAGCACGATTTCGGTGACGAAGAAGGCGCCGGCGATCGGCGCGTTGTACGCGGAGGTGATACCGGCTGCCGCGCCGCATGCGACGAGGAGGCGCAGGCGTTGCGGATCGAAGTGGACCCAGCGGCCGATCAGCGAGGCCGCGAGCGCGGCGAGTTGCACCATCGGGCCTTCACGGCCGATCGAGCCGCCGCTCGCGATCGTGAAGAGCGAGGAGAGGCTGCGCCAGAGGCTTTTGCCGACCGGCATCACGCCGCTGCCGATCGCGACGGCCTCGACGTAGTCGGTGTGGATGGGATGGTTGCCGTCGCCGGGCGTCTTGCGCCTCGCGACGAGCAGCAGGCAGCCAGCGACGAAGCCGCCCGCGGCCGGCAGCCAGAGGCGCGTATGCCAGGGCAGATTCCGGGCCATCTCCACGAGGCTGCCGTGGCTGCCGGAAAACACGATCTGCAACAGGGCGATGCCTTTGCGGAACAAGACGGTCGCACACGCGCCCGCCATGCCGACGATGACCGCCCACACGAGCATCGTGTGAGCGTCTGACAGACGGAAGAGATCGCGGGCGCGGGTGCGCAGTTTCAGCAGGAATGACAGCACAGCGGGCAGGTCGTTGTTAGGGGGAGCGTCGCCGTGCGCAAGCATAGCATTGCGCGCGGCGAGAAAAAGCGGCGCTGCGGGTGGGGCAGCGGGGGGGAGCGGGATGCGCGCCGGGTGTCCGGCGTGCTCGCGGGTCAGCGCGCGGCGTGGTCGAGTTCCGGGTAATGCCGGAAGATGCCGGTTTCGTTGAGCGCGAGGCGGCGCGGCGAGTCGAGATAGGCCGCGATGTTCGGGCGCACGGCCACCGCGTCGTGCAACGCCACGACATGCGGGAAGTGGCCGCCCAGATGCTTCGTTGCCTTGGGAAACGCGTAGCGCAGCCCCTCGACGATCTGGAAGATCGAGAGATCGACGTAGGTGAGCGTTTTGCCGACCAGATGCTTCGGCCCGGCCGGATTCTGCGCGAGCACGCGCTCGAAGTAGCCGAGAAATTTCGGCATGCGGTGTGCGAGGAAGTCGGCGGTGCGCCGCTTCGCTTCGGCCTTCTGATCCTCGTAGTAGAGGCCGCTTGCGATCGGGTGATGCGTGTCGTGCACCTCGGTCACGAGATCGGCGATCGTGAGCTGCAGGCCGTTCGCGACGTATCGCAGTCCTTCGTCTCGCGGCGCGAGCCCGAGCTTCGGCCCGAGATAGAACAGGATGTTCGCCGTTTGCGGCACGATCAGGTCGCCGTCCTTCAGAAACGGCGGCGCGAACGGCGGATACGGCACCGTGCGGCTATCGAGCGTCGCCATCATCGCGCCGATGCCGTACCCTTCCGCTTTCGTGCCGCGTGCCACATCCACGTATTCGACCTGCGCCTCTTCCAGCGCGAGCCGCACGAATTCGCCCCGGCCCTGCAGGCCGTCCCAGTAATACAGTTCGTATGCCATCGGTTGCCCCTTTGCCATGACGCGCCCGGCCCGCGGACCGGGCCGCGCTCGACAGTATCGCTCGCATGGCGCGCGCCCGTGCGAGACGTGCCAGGACGTACTTCCGGGATCAAGCAAAGAGGCGTTCCACCCCCCAGGTGATCGCAAGGCCGCCGCCAATCAGCCAGACATAAAGAATGAATCCGGTGGTCAGGGCGCGCGGCCCGGCCTGGCGGATCTGCGAAACGCGCGTCTCGATGCCGAGCGCCGTCATCGCCATGGTCAGCGCGAAGGTGTCGAGCCCGTTGACCGTGTGCGTGACCGCAGCCGGCAGCATGTGCAGCGAATTCGCGACCACGCACGCGAGAAAGCCGAGTGCGAACCACGGCACCGCCAGCTTGCGGGCGCCTTCGCCATGGTGCGCGCCATGCGCGCCGCGCGCCGACCGGTTGACCCACAGGCCGATCACGAGCAGCACCGGCACGAGCAGCATCACGCGGGTCATCTTGACGATGGTGGCGATGTGCGTGGCTTCGGGGCTCACGTTGCTCGCCGCGCCCACGACCTGCGCGACCTCGTGGATCGTGCCGCCGAAGAAGAGACCGGCCCCGAGGGTGTCGAGATGGAGCCAGCCCGCGCGATAGAGCACCGGGTAGAGGAACATCGAGAGCGTGCCGAACAGCACGACGCTGCCCACGGCCATGGCGCTCTTGTGCGGCTTCGACTGCAGCGCCGACTCGAAGGCGAGCACGGCGGCCGCGCCGCAGATCGCACTGCCGGCGGCGGTGAGGAGTGCCGTGTCGCGGTCGAGCTTCATGATCTTCATGCCGGCCCAGGTGCCGACGACGAGCGTGCTGACGACGATCACGACCGACTCGACGAGTCCCGGCAAGCCCACCTGGGCGATCTCCTGCAGGCTCACGCGCAGGCCGAAGAACGCGACGGCGATGCGCAGCAGCTTGCGCGCCGAGAAGTTGACGCCGGCGGCCCAGCTTTCGGGCATGCCATCGCGCAATGCGTTGCCGTAGATCGCGCCGCCGACGATGCCGACGATCAGCGGGCTCAGGCCCAGATTGGCAATGGCGGGCAGGGCGGCCAGCCGCGTGACGGCGGCGGCGAACAACGCGACGAACAGCACGCCGTTGAGCTGGCCGCGAGTGGACAAAGGCCGATGCGCAAGGGTCGTTGACGATGTGGCAGGCATGATCGGCTCTGTATCGGGTAGCGAACGGGTAACGAACGAGTGCGCCAATCCTAATTTAGATATATCGATATGAAAAATCGTGATTTGCGAAGTAAAATATAAGCCAATCCGATATTTAATCGCCATGACCCCGGAGCAACTGATAACTTTTGCCGCCGTTGCCGATCACCGCAACATCAGCCGGGCGGCCGAGACGCTGCATCTCTCGCAACCCGCGGTATCGGGCCAGTTGCGTCTGTTGCAAGAGGAGTTCGGCGAGGCGCTTTATCAGCGCGACGGCCGCGGCGTGCGCCTCACGCCGACGGGCGAGCAACTCGCCGCCTATGCCGCACGCCTGCGCGACACCTGGCGCGAAGCCTACGCGTTTCGCGACGCGCTGCGCGGCCTGGAGCGCGGCACGCTGCGCATCGGCGCGAGCACGACGCCCGCGAGCTATCTGTTGCCGTATCTGATGGCGGCGTTTCATCGGCGCTATCCCGATGTCAGGATCGAAACCGCGAGCGGCAACACGTCCGATGTCGTCGGCATGCTGGGCGCGTTCGACATCGCGTTGATCGAAGGGCCGGTCGGCGAGCCATTGCCGGCCGACACCGTCGTCAAGCCGTGGCACGAGGACGAGATCGTGGCGATCGCGCCGCGCACGCATCCGCTCGTCCGGCGGATGCTCGACCGGGCCGCCGGGCAGGACGGGGGGCGCATCGCGCTTGCCGCACTGGGCGAATACCCGCTCGTCCTGCGCGAAGAGGGTTCGGGCGTGCGCCAGATCGTCGAGCGCGCGTTCGCGCGCGCGGCCGTGCCAATGCGCATCGCGCTCGAGATCGCCGGGGTCGAGGGAGTAAAGGAGGCCGTGCGCGCGGGCATGGGCATCGGCTTCGTTTCCGCCATGTCGATGCGACACGAAGACGGCGCGCTATGCCAGATCCCGCTTGGGCCGGAGCCGCTCGCGCGGCGCTTTTCGATTCTCGTTCCTCATGCCGGGGCCGCTTCGCGCGTGGCGCAACGTTTTCTCGACGAGTGTTTTGCCGGGCCGCCCGGCGAGCAGGACGCGTGATGGACTGCAGGCCCAGGGCTAACCAGAATGGCGTGGCGGTGCCGGGCGGCGCACTATGCTCAGACTAATAGGGCGCGCAGGCGCTTTTTTTGAGGCCGGAAATGGAACCGGTTCCAAAAGAAAGGCGCCTCGTTTTCATCCCGCATCAAGATCAGGAAAACCTTTCATGGCCGATTCTCTCGACGTCGTCACCTACGGCGAAGCGATGGCGATGTTCGTTGCCGCCGAGGCAGGCCCGCTCGCGCAGGTCTCGCACTTCACGAAGCGCGCAGCGGGCGCGGAACTGAACGTCGCAACCGGTCTCGCGCGGCTCGGCTTCAGGGTGGGCTGGGTGAGCCGCGTGGGGGCCGATTCGTTTGGCCAGTTCGTGCGCGACGTTCTCGAAGAAGAGGGCATTAACGCACGCTGTGTGAGCGTCGATACGCGTTTTCCCACCGGCTTTCAACTGAAGTCGAAGAACGACGACGGCAGCGATCCGGCTGTCGAGTATTTCCGCCGCGGGTCGGCCGCGAGCCGGCTTTCGCCTTACGATTTCCAGCGTGACTACGTGCTGGGCGCACGGCATCTGCACCTGAGCGGCGTGGCGCCCGCGATCTCGTCGACGTCGCGCGAGCTGGCATTCAAGCTCGCCCGCGAGATGCGCGCGGCCGGCCGCACGATCACCTTCGATCCGAATCTGCGTCCCACGCTCTGGAACACGCGCGAGGAAATGACGAGCACGCTCAACGAGCTGGCGGCCTACGCGGATTGGGTACTGCCGGGCGTGAGCGAGGGGCGCGTGCTGACGGGTTCCGACGATCCGGACACCATCGCGCGCTTCTACCTGGCGCGCGGGGCGCGTGGCGTGGTCGTGAAGCTCGGCGCGCAGGGCGCCTGGTACCGCACGTCGGAAGGCGCGCACGGCCTCGTGAAGGCCCAGCCGGTGGCGCGCGTGGTGGACACGGTGGGTGCCGGCGACGGCTTCGCGGTGGGAGTGATCAGCGCGCTGCTGGAGGGCCGCCCGCTGGCGCAGGCTGTCGCGCGCGGCAACCGTATTGGCGCGCTCGCCGTGCAGGTGATCGGCGATTCGGAAGGGCTGCCGCGACGCGCGCAACTCGACGCGCTCGAAGCGCAGGACGCATCGGCCGCCATCGCGTCCGCAGGCGCGGCGTGAAGCAAAAGCGATAGGGAAATGACCAACATGACACCGACTATTGTTGCCTACAAGACTTTGCCTGCCGACGTGACCGACTATCTGCGCGAGCACGCGCAGGTCGTCTTCGTGGATTCCGATACACCGGGCGCTCTCGTCAAAGCGCTCGCCGATGCCGACGGCGCGATCGGCGCAAGCGTGAAGATCACGCCGGCGATGCTCGAAGGCTCGCGCGTGCGTGCGCTCTCGACGATCTCGGTCGGCTATGACCAGTTCGACGTGGCCGATCTCACGCGGCGCGGCATCGTGCTCGCGCATACGCCCGACGTGCTGACCGAATCGACGGCCGACACCGTATTCGCGCTCATACTCGCGAGCGCGCGCCGCGTCGTGGAGCTGGCCGACTGGGTCAAGGCGGGCCAGTGGAAATCGAGCGTCGGCCCCGCGCAATACGGCGTGGAAGTGCAGGGCAAGACGCTCGGCATCGTGGGGCTCGGGCGCATTGGCGGCGCGGTGGCGCGGCGTGCGGCGCTCGGCTTCGACATGAAGGTGCTGTACACGAACCGTAGCCCGAATCCGGCGGCGGAACGCGACTATGGCGCGCGCCGTGTCGGGCTCGACGAACTGCTCGGGGCCTCGGACTTCGTCTGCCTGCAGGTGCCGCTCACGCCCGAGACGCGTCGCCTGATCGGCGCGGCGCAACTCGCGAAGATGAAGCCCGGCGCGATTTTCATCAACGCTTCGCGCGGCGCGACCGTGGACGAAGCGGCGCTCATCGCCGCGCTCGAAGCGGGCACGATCCACGGTGCGGGTCTCGACGTATTCGAGCAGGAGCCGCTCGACCCGGCGTCGCCGCTTTTGCGCATACCCAACGTCGTGGCGCTGCCGCACATCGGCTCGGCCACGCACGAGACGCGTCACGCCATGGCGCGCTGCGCCGCCGAGAACCTCGTCGCCGCGCTCGCGGGCACGCTCGATCGCAACATCGTCAACCGCGAGGTGCTGACGCGATGAGCGGCCCGGATACGGCCGCGCGGCGCGCGACCATCAGCGACGTCGCTCGCGAAGCGGGTACCGGCAAGACCAGCATTTCGCGCTATCTGAACGGCGAGCACGCGGTGCTCTCGCCGGATCTGCGCGCGCGCATCGAGGCTGCGATCGAACGGCTCGACTACCGGCCGAACCAGATGGCGCGCGGTCTCAAGCGCGGGCGCAATCGCCTGATCGGCCTGTTGCTCGCCGATCTCGCGAATCCGTATTCGGTCGAGGTGCTGCAAGGCGTGGAAGCGGCGTGTCATGCGCTCGGCTACATGCCGCTCATCTGCCACGCGGCGAACGAAGCGGACATGGAGCAGCGCTATCTGCAGCTCCTTACGACGTATCGCGTGGAGGGCGTGATCGTCAACGCGCTCGGCGTGCGCGAGGCGATGCTCAAGCCCGTGGGCAACGGCGGCATTCCGGCGGTCCTGATCGACCGGACCGTGGACGGGCTCGATGCCGACGTGGTCGGGCTCGACAACGCGGCGGCGGCGCGTCTTGGCGTCGGGCATCTGCTCGAACAGGGTTACGACGAGATCGTGTTCGTCGTGCAGCCGTTCGAGCACGTGAGCTCGCGGCGCGAGCGCGTGGCGGCGTTTCGCGAGGCGGTGGGCAGTTCGGTCGGTGGTGCGCAAGGGGTGCGCGGTACGACCCGCGTGCTCGATCTTCACGATGCCGCCGGCGCCGACGCGGCTCTCGCCGCGCTTGACGCTGACCTCGACGAAGCCGCCCGGCGCGGGGCGCGTTGCGCGCTCTTCGCGGCAAATGCGCCCGTGGCATTGCGTGTCGCGCTGCATCTGAAGGCACGGCTCGGCCCGCAATGGCAGCAGCACGTCGCGCTCGTCGCGATCGACGATCCCGACTGGGCCGAACTCGCCGGCATCACGACGATCCGTCAACCCACGCGCGAGATCGGCTATCGCGCCGTGGAGTTCCTGCACGAGCGCATCGAGGGCACGGCGGCCGCGACGCGTGCCGCCGTGTTCGAAGGCGAGCTCGTGGTGCGCGAGTCCACGCGCGGCATGAGGGCGTAGCGGCAAGACTCCCGGCGGGATCGTTTGCGTCGCGCCCGCCGCGCGAGGCTACGCGCCCCTACCGTTATCTGCGATCATTCGGGCTGCGGCGTGCGAGTGGCGCGCGCCGGACGTCATCAGGATCTCCATGACCGTAGCCCCGATCACCTTGCTGTGCCTCGCGCTGGCGACGCTCTTCGTCGCCGCCTTGCCCGTGCTGCTTTATCGGCGGCTCTCCCGGCCGTACGCGCTCGACTGGCGCGACACGATCTCGGGCATTGCGGTGTTCGCGCTGTTCGCAACGGTGATCGAGCGCGGGCTCAACGGCTATGTGCTGCACGACAATCCCGCGACCGCGCAGTGGCTGGCCGATCCGGTCGTCTTCGTCGTGTACGGGGCGTTCGTGGCGGGCGTCTGCGAGGAGGTGGGGCGCTACATCGCGATGCGGATGCTCGCGCGCCGCACGAACCGCGCGGCCACGGCGCCGGCGGACAGCACGGGCCTTGCTTATGGCATCGGTCATGGCGGTGCGGAGGCCTGGCTCGTCGGCGTGCTCGTGCAACTGCAGTGGATCGTTTTCGCGGTGCTGGCCAATCGCGGCGAGCTCGACGAGCATCTCGGCAATCTCACGATGGACGCCGTGCTGCGCGTGCACCTGATCCTCGCGAATCTTTCTCCGATGTTCGCGGGCGTGTTCGCCGTCGAACGCACGGCGGCGTTCGTGTTCCAGATCGGTTTTTCCGTACTCATGTGGCGCGGCGTGCGGGCCGGGTGGCGGGGTATCCTGCCGTTGACCATCGTGGTTCACGCGCTGATCGATATGCCGGCTGCGATGTATCAGGCACGCATGCTTGCGCTGCTGGTGGTGGACGGCACTTATGCGGTGCTCGCGATCGCTGTCGCCATCGTGTTGTGGCGCGTGTGCCGTTCGAAGCGCGTGGCGGCGTCCATGGCGTAAGCCGGATTCGGCTTACGCGTTTTTATCCTGCTTTTTCCCGTTCTTTTACTGGCATCGATGGAAGCCTATCTGTTCGAATGCGCGAGCCCCGACTTCGAGGAACTCGCCCGTGTGATCGCCGACCTGTTCCCCGAGCAGACGCGCTTTGCCGAGCAGGCCGCCGACCATGGCGCGCCGCTCTTGACCGTGCACTGGGTAGCGATGCGTTTCGCTTCGGTGGCCCGCCGCATGACCCTCACGATTGCGATCGCGCCCGCGGCGCTCGCGCGCTATCGCGCCTTGCCTGCGCGCCAGCGCGCGCGCAGCTTTGCGGTACTGAGGGCTTATGTGGAGGCGACGATAGGCTCGCTCGAAGAGCAGCATGCCAAAGGCGAGAGCGTGTCGCGCGAAGTGACGCTGGAGCTGGACGAAGAGTTTGCCTGAAACGCTGGCGGTACCCGGGCGCTTCCCCAGGGCGCATCCAACGGCCACCCTCAAGCGGCCTTCAGTCGGTAAAGCGATAGACCTTGGCGAAACGCTCGGCTTTCACGACGCCGTAGTCGCCGGGCGCGTACTGCATGACCCAGTCGCCGGCCGCGCCGGCAAGACGGTCGCCGCCGTCCGAGCGCCGGATCGTGAATGGCTCGTTCATGTGTTTTGCCAGCACGACGGCAGGGCGGTTGCGGTAGTCGCCGGGCTCGCCGTGCACCAGAGCGGCGTTAGCGGGGAAGTACTTCGCGTCGAAGCGCTCGCGCGAGACCACCCAGCGCTCGCCGGTTGCGCCGGTGACGATCGCGTCGCCGCGCGCATAGCGGTTGGGACCTTCGAGGCTCATGAGTTCGCCGGGTTCTGCGGCAAACGCGACGGCGACGGTTTCGTCCTTGACGACGCGCCGGGCGGCGGCGTCGCCGCTCAGGTCGAGTTGGGTCAGTTCAATCATGGGCTCTTTCGTGAATCGGGTTGCGCAAGCAACGACGGCCGGGCAAGGGTGCCCGGCCGTCGCGCGGTCGAAGAGCGTACCTCGATTCTAGCCGCGATGCACGCCTTAGTTTGCTGCCGGCGCGCTGGCCGCTGCGGCGTCGCTGGCCGGCGCGGCCTTCGGCTTGCTCTTGTGCTTCGGATGGACCGGGCCCTTGCCGCCGGCCGGTGCGCCGTGGCGGAAGGTCTTGTCGGCAAGCGTCTTCTGGTCGGCCGAGAAGCTGTTGTAGAGCGGCTCGAATGCCGTCACGAGCTTCTGCATGTCGTCCGCGTGGGCTTGCGTGATCTGTGCGTACTGCTTCATGTCGTCGAGCGCGTTACGCGTGTTTTCGCCTTCCACGCGCTGCTTGTAGAGATCGGCCATGGTCGAGCCGTTAGCGCGCATCTGGTCGGCGAAGGTCTTCCACAGCGGCTCCTGCTCGGGCGTGATTTTCAGCGCCGAGTGCAGGTAGTCGATGCGGTCCTCGATGCGTTGCTCGTGCTGCGCGGCGCGCGCCTCGACGGCTGCCGAGGACGGTGTGGCCGACGAGGCGGCGGTTTGCGCGAAGGCGCCGCTCATCGAGAGCGCGGCAGCAAGGACGACGAAAGCTTTCTTCATTGTTGCTCCTTGGATCGTTTCGTAGCGAGTAGGGCGCAGTGCCGTATCGGTTGCAGCCGATATTAGTACCACGTTAACGCTGCATTGCGGCTGTTGTGCGACAACTGCTTACAAGTGAAACGCGCCGAAACCGTCCGGAATACGCCGAAACAAACGGCGCGGTACGGCGTTCGCTGCGCGTTGCACGTCTCGTTACGGATGCCGGCGGGGTCCCGCCGCGGGCGATAATCATGCCATTGTTCGAACACGAGAGACATTTCATCGATGAGACCCCCGCGCCTCGACCAACTCGACGACCTCGACCGCAACCTCGTCGCGCTGCTGCAGGAGAATGCGCGCGAGAGCGTCGCGAACCTCGCGCGCCGGCTGGGCGTGGCGCGCACGACGGTGCTCGCGCGCATCGCGCGGCTCGAGCGCTCGCAGGTGATTGCCGGGTATGGCGTGCGGCTTGGCCAGGACGTGCTCGACGCGAGCCTGCAGGCGTGGGTAGGCCTCATCATCGCTCCCCGGCATGGTCCCGACGTGCAAAAACGCCTTGGCCGCATGCCGGAGGTGCAGCTCCTCTGCGCGGTGAGCGGCGAGTACGACTACGTCGCATGGGTACGCGCCGAAACGCCCGATCGTCTCAATGACCTGCTCGACCAGATCGGCGGCATGCCGGGCGTAGAGCGCACCACGACCTCCATTGTTCTCGCTCGCAAGATCGACCGCGGTTCGGTCATGGGATAGGGCATTGGGTCAGAGCCGTCGCCACGCACGATGGGCGCGCCGGGAGCCGGTTTCGACGAAATGACGAACCAGATCGTCGAATCGTCGAAATTGATGGTCGGAACGCAGCATTTTGTGTCTATCAACCGTTTTTGCACCCCCCTAGACTTTATGCAAAGGGCGCCGCCGGCCCTCCGGACCATAAGATCAAGGAGATGCAAGATGAAAGTCGCGATTGCAGGCGCCGGCCTGATCGGCCACACCATTGCTCACATGCTGCGCGAGACCGGGGATTACGAGGTGGTCGCGTTCGACCGCGATGCCCGGGCGCTCGAAAAGCTCGCCGCCAACGGCATTCCCGTCGAGCGCGTGGACTCGGCGGACGCCGCCGCGCTGCGCGGTGCGCTGTCCGGCTTCGACGTGCTCGTCAATGCGCTGCCGTACTACCTTGCGGTGAATGTCGCGTCGGCGGCGAAGGGCGCGGGCGTGCATTATTTCGACCTTACCGAGGACGTGCGCGCCACCCACGCCATCCGCACGCTCGCTGAGGGCGCCGACCACGTCTTCATGCCGCAATGCGGCCTCGCTCCCGGCTTCATCGGCATTGTCGCGCATGCGCTTGCGAGCCGCTTCAGCGAGATCCGCGAGGTCAAGATGCGCGTGGGCGCGCTGCCGCAGTTCCCCACCAATGCGCTCAAGTACAACCTCACGTGGAGCGTGGACGGGCTCATCAACGAGTATTGCCAGCCCTGCGAAGCGATCCGCGACGGGCGCGCGCAATGGGTCCAGCCGCTCGAGGGTCTAGAGCATTTTTCGCTCGACGGCGTGGAGTACGAGGCGTTCAATACGTCGGGCGGTCTGGGCACGCTGTGCGAAACGCTCGCGGGCCGGGTCGAGTCGCTCGATTACAAGTCGGTGCGCTATCCGGGCCATCGCGAACTCGTGCAGTTCCTGCTGGAAGACCTGCGCCTCGCCACCGACCGCGACACGCTCAAGTCCATCCTGCGCCGCGCCGTGCCGGCCACCGAGCAGGATGTCGTGCTGATCTTCATGACCGTGACCGGCATGCGCGACGGCCAGCTCGTGCAGGAGGTGTTCACGCGCAAGATCTTCGCGAAGACCGTGTGTGGCGTGCCGATGAGCGCGATCCAGATCACCACGGCGGGCGCGATGTGCGCGGTGCTCGACATGTTCCGCGAAAAGCAGTTGCCGCAAAAGGGCTTCGTGCGCCAGGAGCAGGTGTCGCTGGAGCAGTTCCTCTCCAACCGTTTCGGGCAGGTGTACGAGGGCGCGGCGCTCGATGCGCGCACGCTTGCGCAGGCCGCCGCGGCCTGATGTCGCCTGATGCAGCCGGGCGGCGAACCCGCCAGGAAAACACGAGATAAACGAAGAGGGCCGTGCGCGCCGTCGGTGTCAGGCCGGCGGCGTTTCTTTTGCCAGGTGCTGGAGCAAGGCGTCGAAGTCGGCTTCGGCGGGGGCGGTGTTGTCGAACACGACGACACCTTCGAGCTGCGCAGCCGATGGCACGAAACGGCGCTGCCGGTAGTCGTCCCAATGCGCGAGCTTGTAGGCGTCGCCCGGATGCGCGCGTGCGACGATGCGGCGCCTCGCCGTTTCCTCTCCGATTTGCACCCAGATTACCGTCAGCGCCACGTCAGGCGCGATACCTAGCCACGCGCGGTCGAACAGACGCCGTTCGCGGATCTCGCGCGAAAGCGGGCCCACGGCGAGCACGCTTACGCCGAGTTCGAGGTTTTCACGCGCGGTATCGACGAGCCCCAGGTACTCCGGGTCGCGCAGATGCTGCAGGAAAAGAGGGCTGTCGCGGTCGTTGGGGTTGCCGGTGAGCGCCGTCATGGCGGCAGCGCCGGTGCGGCCGTACAACGTGTCCTTGTCGAGCAGGCAGAATGGCTCGCCAGTGGCGTGGCGAAGCGGACCGATCAGGCGTTTCGCGAGCGTGGTTTTGCCGGTGCCCGCGTGCCCGCAGAAGAAGGCGAGCCGTGTCACGTGCCGCGGATCGGGGCCTCGCCGGCCGCTGCGTCGTCATGGGGGCCGTTTTTGAGTTCGCTCGTAAGCTTGCTGTTGGCGTCGAGCCACATCGCATTGATGATGCCGAAACCAAGCGCCACGCCGATGCCGAGGATCCACGAGAAGTACCACATCGTTTTCGTCTCCTGTTGGCGAGAGCAAAACCGTCATGAGGAACCGCGGACGGCTGCCATCAGCCACTCGAAGCATATACCATGCATGAAAGCGGCGGCATGGGCGAGGTCGCTGCAATGCAGCATGCATTGAAGACGTAGCGAATCAAAGCCAGGTCAAGCCAAAGCCACAACGACACAAACAGGGGAAGCTTCCATGCCGTCGCGTGCGTTCCATGCCTGGTCCAGAGTGCCCGCGCTTGCCGCCGGTGTCACGCTTGTTTTCGCGGCGCTCGGCGGCTGCGCCGAAACACCCGAGCCGCCCATGCCGTTCAAGGCCGTTCCCGTCGAGCGCATCCTGCTGCCGGCGTACACGCAGCCTGGCGTCGGGCTCGTGGCGGTGGACGTGCGGCGCGAGCGCACCAGCAACGTGATCGTCCGGTTCCGCGACGCGCCCGTCTACGTCGACGGCCAGCGTGTCACGGACCTGATGAACGGCGAGCATGTGGTGTTCTACCTGAGTCCTGGGGTTCACCGGATCGGCGTGAGCACCCAGTTCGATCCCCTGGTGGAGATTCGCTTCGCGGTCGATCCCCGCTACACGAACCGCGCGAGTGTCGCGTTTGGCAAGGATCACCGCATTCTGATCCGCCGGGTGGCACAGTAGCACCTGCGCGCTTTGCGGCATGCCGTGTGCGGGGGAACCCCGGCGGTCGCCCAGAGGTCAATCCGGCGCAGGAGCGTGGCGCCTGAGCGCCGCGCCACAACGAACGCCGCCGTCAGGACGAATACGACATGCTGATCAACTGCGCCGCCTACGAGGGCGGCAGAAAACTGGGCGATATCCCGCTGAAAGACGTCAGCGACTATCTCGTCCGCACCGAATGCTTCGTCTGGGTTGCCCTCAAGGATCCCGACGCCGGCGAGATGGACGCGATGAAGGAGGAGTTCGACCTGCACGCGCTCGCGATCGAAGACGTCATGAACGGCAACCAGCGGCCCAAGATCGAGGAGTATGGCGACACGCTGTTCGCCGTGTTCCACACCATCGAGGCAGGCGAGGACGGCGAGCTGGTCATGGGCCAGGTCAACGTGTTCGCCGGGCAGAATTTCGTGCTTTCGGTCCGCCATCGCACGCAGCAAGGCTTCCAGGACGTGCGCGCACGCTGCGAGCGCGAGCCGGAACTGCTCAGGGAGGGCGCGGGTTTCGTGGTCTATGCGCTCATCGACAGCGTGGTGGACCGCTACATGCCGGTGCTGGACGCGCTCTCGGGCGAGATCGAGGAACTGGAGGACCGCATCTTCGAGAAGAACGGTGTCGCCGCCTCGCGCAGCATTATCGAGGATCTCTACTCGCTCAAGCGCCGTCTCGTGATCCTCCAGCATCACGTTTCGCCGCTCGTGGAAGCCGTGGGCAAGCTCGTGGGCGGGCGTATTCCGCCGATCTGCGCGGGCATGCAGGCGTACTACCGCGACGTCTACGACCATCTCGTGCGCGTCTCCAACCTCGTCGACGCGCGCCGCGAAATGATCGTCACCGCGATCCAGGTGAATCTCGGCATGATCTCGCTCGCGGAAAGCGAGGTGACCAAGCGCCTCGGCTCGTTCGCCGCGCTCTTCGCCGTGCCGACGATGATTGCGGGTATCTACGGAATGAATTTCCAGGAGATTCCGGAGCTACATTACCGCTACGGCTACCCGGTCTGCCTCGGCGTCATGGCGGCCATCGACGTGATGCTGTATTTCCTGTTCCGCCGCGCGGGCTGGCTCTGAGCACGCGGTGGGCGCAGCGCCGCCGGCACGGCGGGAAGCTCGCCCGGGCGCGCAATGAAGCAGGCGCTCAAGAAACGCGCCGGACGGCCGTTATTCGTAAGGTGATGGCAGCGAATCGACCCGCCGGGCGGGTGAGGCCTGGCCCTGCGATTTCGTTGCGCCACACGGACGCCGCGCATGCCGGCGGCGCGGTCCCGGCAGACAGCGGGCGCCGCGCCGCCTGCCGGACCTTGCCACGCGCGGCGAGGCTCGCGACTACAGGATCGTGATGGATGCAAGTGCCCCCGACGTGATTCCCGCCGCCCACGAGGTGTTCGCGGTGACGGGCGTCGGCAAAACCTATGAGCAGCCGGTGCTCGCCGACGTCAGCCTCGCCCTCCATGCGGGCGAGGTATTGGCGCTGACGGGCGAGAACGGCGCGGGCAAGAGCACGCTTTCGAAGATCATTGGCGGCCTCACGTCCCCGAGTACGGGCAGCATGACCCTGCCGGGCCGTCCCTATGCCCCCGCGAGCCGCCGCGAGGCCGAGGCGCTGGGCGTGCGCATGGTGATGCAGGCGCTGAACCTGCTGCCCACGCTTTCGGTAACACCATGACGAATCGACCGTTGCGCGGGCAACCGGGCGGCGAATCCGCGGCTCGACACGTACCGCAGCCGCAAAAGCAGGCGCAGGACATAACAATGAATTGAGAGGAAGCGGTCCGCTCGGGGGCGGGCCGCCGAGGGTCTTAGCCGCATTGCGGCGCTCGTCGCCGCAACACGGGCGCAGGAACGCAAAGCGGCTGCAACTAGCTGTGAACCAGGCAGGAGCAACAGAAAAAATGGCGACGATCAAGGATGTGGCCGCCGTGGCGGGGGTGTCGTTCACGACGGTGTCGCATGTAGTCAACAATTCGCGGCCTGTGTCGGCCGACGTGCGGGCCAAGGTGGAGCGCGCGATCCGCGAACTGGACTACGTGCCTTCGGCCGTGGCGCGTTCGCTCAAGGCGCGCGCGACGGCGACCGTCGGGCTGCTCGTGCCAAACGGCACGAACCCGTATTTCGCGGAGCTCGCGCGCGGGGTCGAGGACGGTTGCGCGAAGAAGGGCTATTGCGTGTTCTTCTGCAATTCGGACGACGACCCGGACAAGCAACGCAACTACCTGCGCGTGCTGCAGGAAAAGCGCATCGACGGGCTGATCGTTGCTTCGGCGGGCGACGACGCCGTGCTTGCCAGCACGCTCGCCCATGCGCGCGAGCCGCTCGTGGTGGTGGACCGCAATATCGAGGGGCTTACCGCCGATCTCGTGCAGATCGATCACGAGCGCGGGGCGTGGCTCGCAACGCGCCACCTGATCGAGCTTGGGCATTCGCGCATCGGCTGCATTACGGGCCCGGTGACGACGGCCGTGAGCGCGATGCGCGTGCACGGCTTTTTGCGCGCGATGGCCGAGCGGGGCATCGAGGTCTCGCCGGGCGCGATCGTCGAGAGCGACTTCTCGGGCACCGGCGGCTATCGCGCGGCGGCCCGTCTGCTCGACGGTGCGCGGCCGACGGCGATCTTCGCGTGCAACGACATGATGGGCATCGGGGCATTGCGCGCCGCCGCCGAGCGCGGCCTTTCGGTACCCGGCGACTGCTCGATCATCGGTTTCGACGACATTCAGTTCGGCCACTTCACCTGGCCCACGCTCTCGACCGTCGGCCAGTCGGTGCGGGCGCTGGGCGAGCTCGCCGCGCTTACGCTGATCGAGCGGATCGCCGGCGGGGCGCTGGCGCAGCCGGGCCCGGGACGCCGCCGCGTCATGGCGCCACGGCTGATTGCCCGCGAGTCCACTGCGCCACCGAGCGGCACGGCGACCGTGCCGTCGCTGGCGGCCTGAAGCCGTTCGCCCCGGGGCCCCGGCAGTCGGATGCCCTCGATGCCGGAGTCCCCTGCGTCGGCATTTTGTAATTTTTCCTCGCGAGCCAGGGCGTTATCCTCAGACCATTTACTTTTTTCAAGTCCCCTCAAACGTTTGCCGTAAACGATATCTAGAGCATGGGCTCGAATATTGGCGATCAAGCATCCGCCATCACGGTATGCACGGGGAGGGTCATGAACAAGGGCATCAGTATCAAGGCGCGCATCGGTCTGACGATGATATTTCTGGCGACGCTCGTCGCCGTCATCAGCGTACTGGGGCTGCTGGGCCTCAGACGGGCCAACGAAGCGTACCTCGACACCTACGCCAATCAGATGCCGAGCGCCCGTGCCATCAACATGGCCGAGCTTTACGCCGCGCGCGAGCGACTCGTGCTCGACCGCGCGGGCTTCGAGATCGGCACGCCCGAAGTCGCCCCTACGCTGGAGCGCGCGCGCATGATGCGCGGTATTTCCGACGACTGGTGGAAAAAGTATCTCGCCCTCCCGCGCGACGCGGAGGAAGACCGGCTCGCGCAGGAGGTGAGCGCGCGGCGCGACACGCTGCACCAGGCCGCGGATGCGTTCGCGGCGATCATCTCGGGCGGCGACCCGGGCAAACTCGTCGCGGGCGCGAAAGGCCTTCAGGCCGCCTACGACGACCTTGCCAGGGCCGACGAGGAGCTCGACAAGCTGCAGAGCACGCAGGCGCAGCAGGGCTACGAGGACGCCCATGCGGCGCATCAGGAACTGCGCATCGCGAGCGTCGTGGCGCTGATCGTGGGCATTGGCGCGGCGGCGTTCTCGTTCTTCGCGCTGCGCCGTGCGATTGGCGAGCCGCTGGCCGAGGCGCTCGGCCATTTCGAGGCGATTGCCGGCGGCGACCTGCGGCGCTCCGTGACCGTGGGCCGGCGCGACGAAATGGGCGATCTGCTGGGCGGCGTCTCGAAGATGCAGCGTAGCCTGATCGACACGGTGCGCAGCGTGCGCGAGGGCACCGAATCGATCGCCACCGCGACGCGCCAGATCGCGGCAGGCAACATCGACCTCTCGTCGCGGACCGAGGAACAGGCTTCGGCGCTGCAGGAGACCGCCTCGAGCATGGAGCAGCTCACGGGCACCGTGAAACAGAACGCCGACAACGCCCGCCAGGCCAGCGCGCTCGCGGCCAACGCCTCCGAAATCGCCAACAAGGGCAATAGCGTCGTGAGCCAGGTGGTGGGCACGATGGGCGACATCAACCAGAGCTCGGCGAAGATCGCCGAAATCATCACGATCATCGAAGGCATTGCTTTCCAGACCAACATCCTCGCGCTGAACGCGGCCGTGGAAGCGGCGCGCGCGGGCGAGGAGGGGCGCGGCTTCGCCGTGGTCGCGGGCGAGGTGCGCAGCCTCGCGCAGCGCTCGTCGGCGGCGGCCAAGGAGATCAAGGCACTCATCGACACCTCGGTCGAGCGCGTGCAGACCGGCTCGGCGCTCGTGGACGAGGCCGGCCGCACGATGGGCGAGATCATCGCGGCCGTGCAGCGCGTGACCGACATCATGGGCGAGATCGCGGCCGCCTCGCAGGAGCAGTCGAGCGGCATCGACCAGGTGGCGCGCGCCGTGACCCAGATGGACGAGGTGACGCAGCAGAACGCCGCGCTCGTCGAGGAGGCCGCGGCCGCCGCGCAGTCGCTCGAAGACCAGGCGAGCCGGCTGCGCGCGGCCGTCGCCGTGTTCAGTCTCGACGAAGCGGGCCACGGCGCCGGCTTCGGCGCGCCGGCGAAGCCGGCTGCGGCCCGCAGCGCGGCACCTGCGGCGACGGCCGTGCGGAGACCGGCTGTCCAGATCGTAGCCGCCGCGCCGGCGCGCCCGACGCTTCCCGCGGCTTCCGCCGTATCGAAACCCGCGGCGCGCCTGGCTGAACGGCCCGTGCGGCCCGCGGTGCGCGCCGCCTCGGCCGCCGTGGCGCCGGCGGCGACGGGAACGCCGGTCACTGCCGGCAGCGACGGCGATTGGGAGACTTTCTAGAAACCCGGAGCGCCAGGGCGGCAACCGGGCTCGACTTGTGAAATGCTACTGCACGCCGCTGCGCCCGCAGCGGCGTTTTTCGTTCCATAAGGGGTGACGCACACGGTGCGCGCTTGCGGTTACGGTAAATTGATGGACGGTGTCACGAACGCGGCGAGTGCGCCGGGGTACACTGCGCGCTTGTGCGTCGGCAGGCGAAATCTTTTCCGGCGCGCGCCATGCCCGAGTTCGCCGGCGCTTTCGACGCGCGGTCCCGTAGAGAGCCCGTACGCAAAACGACCTGGAACCCCCAACGATCCGCAACGACCGTCCGCCGCGCCGGCACCCCGGCCTCGCGAGACAGCGCAAGAGGACCCAGACATGACGCATGACGATCTCGCGCAGCGCCTCGTGAATGCGCGCCGCCAGCATCAAATGATCGAAACGGTGGCGCCCGAGCGCCTGCCGCCCGACGCGGCCACGGCCTATGCGATCCAGCAGGCCGTGATCGCGGGCCTCGGCACCGTGACGGGCGGCTGGAAGATCGGCGCGAAGGCGCCCGGCGCTCCCGCTTCGGGCGCACCGATCCCGGCTCCGCTCGTGTACGCCTCGCCCGTGCGCCTCGAACGCCAGGCGTTTTTCCGCGTGCTGGTGGAACTGGAGATCGCGTTCCGTTTTGCCGAGCCGATCGCGCCGCGCGGCGAAGCCTACGCGCGCGACGAGGTGCTCGCGCGGGTCGGACAGATCCTGCCGGCCATCGAGGTCGTCGACAGCCGCTACGCCGAGTGGCCCAACGTCGCGCCGCTCGCGCAACTCGCCGACGCGCAGAACAACGGCGCGCTCGTGACCGGTCATGCCCAACCCTATGCCACGCTCGCTCGCGCATTGGACTTCGTTGCACCCGAGCTCGAACTGTCGTTCGACGGCGAGTCGCTCGTGCCCGAAGCGCCCGGCAATCCGGCCGGCGATCCGCGCGAACTGCTCGTGTGGTTCGTCAACCATTGCGCGGCCATGGGCATTACGATCGAACCCGCATGGACCGTGACCACGGGCACCTATGTCGGCGCACATCGCATCGACCGGCCCGGCCTGCTGCATGGCCACATCGACGGGATTGGCGAAGTGGAGATCGAGTTCGTCTGAGAACGCGAAGACCGCGATGTTGAACCTGAAGCCGTCGGCGCTCTGCGCGGCGGCTTTTTTTCATGCGCGCGGGATGCTTGGCCTGCTGACGCGAGCTGTCATTTTTGCCAGCTCGCGCAGGGCGAAGCCACTACTGCCGGGAGGGGCGCGCAAGGTCGCCACGACTTGTCACGCAATGCGTGGCACCGTGCTAACGCCGGCAGGTTCGACACGCAAGAATGGAAAAAAATAGAGGGTGATGTGCACGGACAACAGTCCGGAGAGCAGGGCATTGCGCGCCTGCTGCCGGTCTCGCTGACCGGACGCGTTGCCGGTCCGGATTTTGCAAAGGTCGGGAAGATCATTGTAAGACGGACCTGACCGGGCTCCAAGCCGGAATTCGCCGCCCCGCATCTGGTGCGATTTCTGTGTGAAAAAAAAACCAAAAGGGTTTAGGATGAATTCGAGCGATGTCGTTTCCGATGAGCGCGCCGCGCACGACATCGGTCGCAGATCTAGCGAGGAGGTAGCATGGATATCTACAGCAGCTTCGCGAACCGCTTCGAAAAAACGCGAGAGGAAGAATTCTCGCTTGAGGAGTATCTCGCGCTCTGCAAGGAAGATCCCAGTGCGTATGCCACGGCTGGCGAACGCATGCTGGCTGCAATCGGCGAACCCGAACAGATCGATACAAGAAACGACCCGCGCCTGTCGCGTATCTTCGCGAACAAGGTCATCAAGGTATATCCCGCATTTCGCGAATTCTATGGCATGGAGGACGTGATCGAGCAGGTGGTCGCGTACTTCCGCCATGCGGCGCAGGGGCTTGAAGAAAAGAAGCAGATTCTCTACCTGCTCGGACCGGTGGGCGGCGGCAAGTCCTCCATCGCCGAACGTCTGAAGCAGCTCATGGAGCGCGTGCCGTTCTATGCGATCAAGGGATCGCCCGTGAACGAATCGCCGCTCGGCCTCTTCGACTACGACGAAGACGGCCCGATTCTCGAAGAGCAATATGGCATTCCGCGCCGCTACCTGCGCAGCATCCTGAGCCCGTGGGCCGTCAAGCGCCTGCACGAATACAACGGCGACATCCGGAAGTTCCGCGTGGTGCGCCGCTATCCTTCGATCCTGCGTCAGATCGGCATCGCGAAGACCGAGCCTGGCGACGAGAACAATCAGGACATCTCGTCGCTCGTCGGCAAGGTCGATATCCGCAAGCTCGAACAGTACGCGCAGGACGACGCCGACGCCTACAGCTATTCCGGCGGCCTGTGCCTCGCGAACCAGGGCCTGCTCGAATTCGTCGAAATGTTCAAGGCGCCGATCAAGGTGCTGCACCCGCTGCTCACGGCGACCCAGGAAGGCAATTTCAAGGGCACCGAAGGATTCGGCGCGATCCCGTTCAACGGCATCATCCTCGCGCACTCGAACGAGTCGGAGTGGAAGGCGTTCCGCAACAACCGCAACAACGAGGCGCTGCTCGACCGGATTTTCGTGGTGAAGGTGCCTTACTGCCTGCGCTATTCGGAAGAGATGAAGATCTACGAGAAGCTGCTGCGCAACTCGTCGCTGGCCGACGCCGTGTGCGCGCCCGGCACGCTCAAGATGATGGCGCAGATGTCCGTGCTCACGCGCCTGCAGGAGCCGGAGAATTCGAGCCTCTTTTCGAAGATGCAGGTCTACGACGGCGAGAATCTCAAGGACACCGATCCGAAGGCGAAGTCGTATCAGGAGTACCGTGATTTCGCCGGCGTCGACGAAGGCATGAACGGGGTCTCCACGCGCTTCGCGTTCAAGATTCTCTCGCGCGTGTTCAACTTCGATTCGACCGAAGTAGCCGCGAACCCGGTGCACCTGATGTACGTGCTCGAACAACAGATCGAGCGCGAGCAGTTCCCGCCGGAAACCGAGCAGAAGTATCTGTCCTTCGTGAAGGACGTTCTCGCGTCGCGTTATGCCGAGTTCATCGGCAAGGAGATTCAGACCGCTTACCTCGAATCCTATTCGGAGTATGGGCAGAACATTTTCGACCGCTACGTCACGTACGCCGACTTCTGGATTCAGGACCAGGAGTTCCGCGACCACGATACGGGCGAAAGCTTCGATCGCGCGGCGCTCAACGCCGAGCTGGAGAAGATCGAGAAGCCCGCGGGCATCAGCAACCCCAAGGACTTCCGCAACGAGATCGTCAATTTCGTGCTGCGCGCACGCGCGGCCAACGCCGGCAAGAACCCGGCGTGGATCAGCTACGAGAAACTGCGCGTGGTGATCGAAAAGAAGATGTTCTCGAATACGGAAGAACTTTTGCCGGTCATCTCGTTCAATGCGAAAGGGTCGGCGGAAGAACAGCGCAAGCACGAAGACTTCGTCAACCGCATGGTCGCGAAGGGCTACACGCCGAAGCAGGTGCGTTTGCTGTGCGACTGGTACCTGCGCGTGCGCAAGTCGTCATGATCGACGAGGCGTTACCGTCCGCTCGCGCCGCCGCTCCCGCAGCAAGGCGGCGGCGCGCACGGACTCCCGGTGGGGCGCGGACCGCATGGCCGTAAGCGCGAAGAAGACGGCCGGCGCCGCTAACATGGCCGCATAGCAGCGCGGCCAGGCGCCTCGCCCATTCGAAACTGGAGCGGGAGACTGGATGTGCTTCATCAAATCATCGACCGCAGGCTAGCCGGAAAGAACAAGAGCATTGCAAACCGCGAGCGCTTCTTGCGCCGCGTGAAAAACTATATTCGTCACGCCGTTTCGGAAGCGGTGCGTGACCGCAGCATCAAGGATATACAGAAGAACCAGAGCATCACGATTCCGCGCAAGGACATTGCCGAGCCGTCGTTCCGCCACGGCCCGGGCGGCCGGCGCGAGATGGTCCACCCGGGCAATGAGGACTACATCCGCGGCGACCGCATTCCGCGCCCGCAGGGTGGCGGCGGTGGCGGCGGCAGCCAGGCGAGCAACGAGGGCGAAGGTCAGGACGACTTCGTGTTCGAGCTGTCGCGCGAAGAGTTCATGCAGTACTTCTTCGACGACCTCGAACTGCCGCGTCTCGTGAAAACCCACCTCATGGCCGTGCCGACGTGGAAGAGCATCCGCGCCGGCTGGGCCGCCGAGGGCACGCCCAACAACATCGACGTCGTACGGTCGCTGCGCAGCGCGCTAGGGCGCCGCATCGCGCTCGGCGCGCCGCTCGTCAACGAGCTGCACGAGCTCGAAGAGCAACTGGAGGCGCTCAAGGCGGACCCGGCCGACCGGCGCGAAGAGATCCGCGTGCTGGAGGAGGAAATCCATCATCTGAAGGGCCGCATCTGGCGCATTCCCTTCATCGACCCGTTCGACCTGCGTTACGTGAACCGCGTGAAGCAGCCGCAGCCGTCGAGCCAGGCGGTCATGTTTTGTCTGATGGATGTATCGGGCTCCATGGACGAGCAGCGCAAGGATCTTTCCAAGCGCTTCTTCATCCTGCTGTACCTGTTCCTCAAGCGCAATTATGAGAAGATCGAGGTGGTGTTCATCCGCCATCACACGCGTGCCGAGGAGGTGGACGAGGACACCTTCTTCCACTCCACGGAAAGCGGCGGCACGGTGGTGTCGAGCGCGCTGGAGCTGATGAAGCAGGTGATCGAGGACCGTTATTCGCCCACCGACTGGAACATCTATGGCGCCCAGGCCTCGGACGGCGACAACTGGACCGACGACTCGCCGAAGTGCCGCAAGCTTCTTGCGGATGACATCCTGCCCAAGGTGCGCTATTTTGCGTATATCCAGGTGACGCCGGAGGAGCAGAACCTCTGGCTCGAATATGCGCAACTGGCGCTCACCGAGCCGCAGCTTGCGATGAAGAAAGTCGACACCGCGGCAGATATCTACCCGGTATTCCGGGAGCTTTTCGAAAAGCAGGTGGAGCAATCATGACCACACGCCATCTGCACAACGAGGCGCGCGGCTATCAGCCGGAGCGCCGGAAGACGGGCGGTCACCATAAAGGGCACCACGGCGTGCAGCAGGACGCCGCGAAGCCCGCCGCCAAAGAACGGGGTCATGTTGCCGAGCCGGGTCACGAGACCGGGCCCGGTCTCCGCAAGCCTTGGGAAGCGCCTATGAACGTAGCCGACAGACGGCCTCTGCCGTGCCCATCCGACTGGACCTTCGAGCTGATCGAGGAGTACGACACCCACATTTCCCATGTTGCGGAGCAATATGAACTGGATGTCTATCCGATCCAGCTCGAACTGATCAGCGCCGAGCAGATGATGGACGCCTATGCGTCTGTCGGCATGCCGGTGAACTATCGCCACTGGTCGTTCGGCAAGCATTTTCTCTCCACCGAGAAAAGCTATCGCCGGGGCCAGATGGGACTGGCGTACGAGATCGTCATCAACTCGAATCCCTGCATCGCGTACCTCATGGAAGAGAACACGATGACGATGCAGGCGCTCGTCATCGCGCATGCGGCTTACGGGCACAACTCGTTCTTCAAGGGCAACTACCTGTTCCGCCTCTGGACCGATGCGCACGCAATCATCGACTACCTCGTCTACGCGAAGAACTACATCGCCGAATGCGAGGAGCGCTATGGGCTCGATCGCGTGGAGGAGCTGCTCGACTCGTGCCATGCGCTCATGAACTACGGCGTGGACCGCTACAAGCGGCCGCAGAAGCTCTCGCTCGAGCGCGAGGCGGCGCTGCGCCGCGAGCGCGAGGCGTATCTGCAATCACAGGTCAACGAGCTGTGGCGCACACTGCCTGCGAGGCACGAGCCGCTTGCAGAGGAAGTGGAGGAGCGCTTCCCGCCCGAGCCGCAGGAAAACCTGCTGTACTTCGCCGAGAAGAACGCACCGCTGCTCGCCCCATGGGAGCGCGAGGTGATCCGCATCGTGCGCAAGATCGGTCAGTACTTCTATCCGCAACGGCAGACCCAGGTGATGAACGAGGGTTGGGCCACCTTCTGGCATTACACGCTGCTCAACACGCTCTACACGCAGGGCAAGCTGGAAGATGGCTTCATGATGGAGTTCCTGCACTCGCACAGCAACGTGGTCTATCAGCCGCCGGTGACGAAACCGTATTACAGCGGCATCAATCCGTACGCTCTGGGCTTTTCGATGATGAGCGACATACGGCGCATCTGCGAGAACCCCACCGACGAAGACCGCAAGTGGTTCCCGGAACTCGCCGGCAGCCCCTGGCTCAAGGCGCTGCACTATGCGATGCGCAACTTCAAGGACGAGAGCTTCGTCGCGCAGTATCTCTCGCCGCATCTGATCCGCGAAATGCGGCTCTTCTCGGTGCTCGACGACGACATGCGCGATGCGCTCGAAGTGTCGGCGATCCACGACGACAGCGGCTATCAATACGTACGCCAGGCGCTCTCGCGGCAGTACGACATGCATCATCGCGAGCCGAACATCCAGGTGTGGTCGGTCAACACGCGCGGCGACCGCAGCCTCACGCTGCGGCACTTCATGAGCGACAACCGCCATCTGTCGGGCGACACGGACGAAGTGCTGCGCCACATGGCGCGGCTCTGGCAGTTCGACGTGTATCTGGAAAGCGTCGACGAGAACGGCACCGTGCGCAAGCGCTACGAGTGCCGTTATATGCCGCCTCCGGTGAGGGTATAGGCGGGCGCGCCGTTTCGCGTCCTTGATCGCTTGTCATGCAGTTCGAGGCCAGCCTGCGGGCTGGCCTTTTTCATTGCGCGTGCAGCGGTTTCGGCGCCCGACTGCGTGCGCGCGCTACCATACGCGGTTATACCTATCAACGAAGGAGCTTAAGCGGATGCGGGCATCGAAAGGAAGACGTCATGGCATTTGAACCGTTCAAGGCCGTGCGGCCGGTCACGCGCGCCTCGGCACTGCGCGATTCTCTGGCGGGCGTGCAGCTCGCCTCGATGAACATTCCCCAACTGTTGGGCTACGCGCGCATCGCGGGCATGCCGGCCGTCACCGGCCTCTATACGGGTTTTCTGCCGCTCGTCGCGTTCGCGTTGTTCGGCTCGTCGCGCCACCTGGTCGTGGCTGCCGATTCGGCCACGGCCACGATCTTTTCGAGCCGCCTCGCGACGATGGCCACGCCGTCCAGCGCCGAATACGTTGCGCTCGCAGGCATGACGGCCTTGCTCACCGCACTGATGCTGCTGATCGCACGCGTGTTCCGCCTCGGCTTCCTTGCCGACTTTCTCTCCCGCACGGTGCTCGTGGGCTTTCTCACGGGCGTGGGCGTACAGGTGGGCATCGCCATGCTCGGCGACATGCTGGGCATTGCGGTGACCTCGCGGCGCACCGTGCAGCAGGTAGGGCAGATCGCAACGCAGCTCACCCACATCAACTGGCCGACGCTCGGCCTCGCGGTGCTCGTCGTCGCGGTCATCCTCGTATTCAAGCGTCTGCGGCCACGCTGGCCCGTACCGCTCGTCGCCGTGGTCGCGAGCATTGCGTGCAGCGCCGCGCTGAACTTCGCCGCTCACGGCATCTCCATCATGGGGCCGGTGGCGGCGGGGCTGCCGCCGTTCCACTTTCCCGCCGTCGGCTGGTTCCAGATGGTTGACCTGCTGCAGATCTCGGCCTCGTGCTTCGTCATCATCGTTGCGCAGAGTGCCGCCACGAGCCGCGCATTCGCCACGAAATACGGCGAGACCGCCGACGAGGACGCGAACCTGCTCGGCCTCGCCGCCGCAAACGTGACCGCCGGCCTCTCTGGTGCCTTCGTCGTGAACGGCAGCCCCACGCAGACCGCCATGGGCGATTCGGCGGGCGCGCGCAGCCAGTTCGCGCAGCTCGTGTTCGCGCTCGTCGTGCTGCTCGTGCTGCTGTTCGCGAGCCGCTGGCTCCAGTACCTGCCGCACTGCGTGCTCGCCGCGATCGTCTTCACGATCGCGGTGGGGCTCGTGCACGTAGGTCAGTTGTTCGACATTCGCCGCGAGAGTCCCGGAGAATTCCGGCTCGCTGTCACGACGGCGCTCGCCGTAGTGGTGATCGGCGTGGAGAACGGCATCCTGATCGCGATCGGGCTCTCGCTGCTGCGGCACGTGCGCCACAGCTACCGTCCGCACACAATGGTGCTCGCCTCCAGCAACGGCGGCCGCTGGCAACCCGAGCCGTCGCAGCCCGGCATGCAGACCGCGCCCGGATTGATCGTCTATCGCTTCGGCGCCGATCTCTTCTATGCGAACGACCATCTGTTCGTCGACGAAGTGGAGCACCTCGTCGACAGCGCGCCGGCGCCCGTGCACTGCGTCGTTGTGGATGCGGGGGCGATCACCGATCTCGACTACTCGGCAGGGCGCTCGGTCAACACGCTGTGCACGACCCTCGCACAGCGTGGCGTCAAGGTCGTGTTCGGGCGCGTGAACCGTTATTTGCGTGCCGACATGGACCGGCACGGCATCACGCCTGTCGTGGGGGCGCAGAACCTCTATCCGACACTGCACGAGGCGCTGGCTGCCGTGCGCCCGGATCTCGGGATTCATACGGAGACCTGAGCAGCCAGCGAGGCGGAAAACCTCGCGCCCTGTGCGAAGCGGGCGGTGCAAGGCCGTCCGCCTCTCCCGACTCGCCGCGCATAGCCTTCCTCTGGCTTGCGCGGAGCGCTCCAGACAAACCCTGATTGTCCTGCCGATTTCGCGGCTGCTATCGTGCGCCAGAAGCGTGTGGAAGCGCTTCCACTCCGCTTCCGCCCACTGCCTGTCATTCCCGTTCCGGCCGCCGCGCGCGCCCGGCCGACCCTTACGCGCAGGAGCTTTCGTGACCTACGACACCGCCGCTTCGCCGCCATCCGCCCTCGCGGCCACGCTGGACGACGATCCCTTTACCCCCCCGGCCGACTCGGCGCTCTGGCGCCGCGACTTCCTGCTCGGCGCGGCGACCGCGTCGTACCAGATCGAAGGTGCCGCCAGCGAAGACGGCCGCCTGCCGTCGATCTGGGACACCTTCAGCGCCACGCCGGGCAAGGTGCTCGCGGGCGACACGGGCGCGGTGGCCTGCGATCATTACCATCGCTGGGAAGAGGATTTCGATCTGCTGTCGAAGCTCAACTTCGAGGCCTATCGTTTTTCGATCGCCTGGCCGCGCGTGATGGATGCTGCAGGCCACCCGAACGCCAAAGGCATCGCGTTCTACAAAAAGCTGCTGGAGCGCCTGAAGAAGAAGGGCATCCGCACCTTCGCGACGCTTTACCACTGGGATCTGCCGCAGCATCTGGAGGATCGCGGCGGCTGGCTCAACCGCGACACCGCGTTCCGCTTCGCCGATTACGCCGACCTCATGAGCCGCGAACTCAAGGGCCTCGTCGACGGCTGGATGACGCTCAACGAACCGTGGTGCTCCGCGTATCTGGGCTACGGCAACGGCCATCACGCGCCGGGCCTCGCGAACGGCCGCTACGCCACTCAGGCCATGCATCATCTGCTGCTCGGGCATGGCCTTGCGATTCCCGTGCTGCGCGCGAACGATCCGGGCTCGGCGAAGGGCATCGTCGCCAACGTGGGCCGCGGCACGCCCGATTCGCTTGCTGCCGCCGACGTGCGCGCCGCCCATCTGTTCGAGGTGCAGCACAACGCGTGGATTCTCGACCCGCTCCTCAAGGGCGCTTATCCGCAGGACCTGTTCGAACTGTGGCCGGGCACCGAGCCGCTCGTGCTCGAAGGCGACATGCGCACGATCGCGGCGCCGCTCGACTTCCTCGGCATCAACTATTATTTCCGCACCAACGTGAAGAGCGACGGCGCGCACGGTTTCGTCGAAGTGCCGCTCGAAGGCGTCGAGCGCACGCAGATGGGCTGGGAGGTGCACCCGGATGGGCTGCGCGACCTCTTGATCGGCTTTGATCGCGACTACGAGGGCCTGCCGCCCATCTACATCACCGAGAACGGCATGGCGTCAAACGACTGCGTGATCGACGGCCAGGTCGAGGATCCGCAGCGCATTGCCTTCCTGAAGCGGCACCTCGCCGCCGTCGATGCGGCGATCAAGGCCGGCGTGGACGTGCGCGGCTACTTCGTCTGGTCGCTGCTCGACAACTTCGAATGGGCGTTCGGCTACGAGCGGCGCTTTGGCGTCGTGCATGTGGACTACGACACGCAAAAGCGCACGCCCAAGCGCAGCGCCGAACTGATCGCACGCTTCATCGAGGCTCGACGTTCGCGCGGCACCGATTAGCGCGCCGGGGCGAGGCGTGCAATGCGCCTCGCCGTGGCAATGCGGCAACGGAGTCATCGCTTAGGCAGATCAACCCGGCAAAATAACCCGGAACGACCGGAGGAGACACAATGAAGCACAACGTACCTGTCCTGCGCGGCATAGTGGCTGCACTGACGCTGGCCGGGGCCCTCGCGGCCCATGCCGCCGAACCGCTCAAGGCCAACGTGATTCACTGGTGGACCTCGGGCGGCGAGTCGGCCGCTATCAAACAGTTCGCGCTCGCCTACGACCAGGCGGGCGGCCAGTGGGTCGACAACGCCATTGCCGGCGCCGACCAGGCGCGCTCCACGGCGATCAACCGCATCGTCGGCGGCGATCCGCCCACGGCCGCGCAGTTCAACACGTCCAAGCAGTTCCACGACCTCATCGACCAGGGACTCCTTAACAACGTCGATACGGTCGCGGCCAAGGAGAACTGGAACGCGATCTTCCCGCCGTCCATTCTCAACGCGATCAAGGTGAACGGGCACTTCTACGCGGCGCCGGTCGACATTCACATGCAGGACTGGTTCTTCTACTCGAAGCCGGCCTTCGCCAAGGCCGGCATCCAGGGCGAGCCGCAGAACTTCGACCAGCTTTTCGCCGACCTCGACAAGCTGAAGGCGGCAGGCCTCATCCCGCTCGCACTGGGCGGCCAGGCGTGGCAGGAGAAGATCACCTTCGACGCGATCTTCGCCGACATGAACCGCGATCTGTACCTGAAGGTTTATCGCGACCGCGACGTCAACGCCGTCAACTCGCCCGAGTTCCGCAACGTGCTTGCCACGTTCAAGCGGCTGCACAACTATGTCGACCCGGGCTCGCCCAACCGCAACTGGAACGATGCGACGGCGCTCGTGATTTCGGGCAAGGCGGGCATGCAGATCATGGGCGACTGGGCGAAGGGCGAGTTCTCCGCGGCGAAGCAGGTGGCCGGCAAGGACTTCGGCTGCTTCCCGGGCTTCGGGCCGAAGTCGCCCTATATGGTGGCGGGCGACGTGTTCGTGTTCCCGAAGACGGACAACCCGGAGCAGATCCAGGCACAGCAACTGCTGGCGACGGTCATGACCTCGCCGCCCGCGCAGGCGGCCTTCAACCAGCGTAAGGGTGCGATTCCGATCCGCCCGGACGTCGACGAATCGGGCTTCGATATCTGCGCGAAGGAGGGCATGGCGATCATGAAGGACAAGTCGCGGCAACTGCCGAACCCGGAAATGCTGATCTCGCCCGACGTGCAAGGCGCGCTGCAGGACGTCATCACGAACTTCTGGAACAAGAACCAGTCGGCCGAGGACGCGCAGAAGGCTTTCGCCACGGCGATCAAGAGCTAGACCGGCTCATGTACGCGCTCAAGCTCACCCATGCGCGCCGCCAGGCGAAGTCACACTCGCTCGCGCGGCGGCGCCTGTCGCTCGCCGCATGGATCGCGCTCGTGCCCATGGCCGCGACGGTCGTGTTCGCGTATCTGGGCACGATCCTCTGGACCGCGCGTGTTTCGATGAGCTATTCGCGCTCGCTGCCCACGAACACGTTCGCGGGCGCGACGCAGTACGTGCGCCTCTTCGAAAACGACCGCTGGATCGTCTCGCTGCAGAACCTCGCGATCTACGGGGTGTGCTTCGTCGCCGCGTGCCTCGCGATCGGGCTTCTGCTGGCGATCTTCATCGATCAGCGCGTCGTGGCCGAAGGCGCGTTGCGCACGGTGTTCCTGTATCCGTACGCGATGTCGTTCGTGGCGACGGGGCTCGTCTGGCAGTGGATCCTCAATCCCGAACTCGGCGTGCAAGCCGTCCTTCATCACCTGGGCTTCGTGCACGCGCAGTTCGACTGGATCGTTTCGCAGCGCTTTGCGATCTACACGCTCGTGATCGCGACGGTGTGGCAGGCGTCCGGTCTCGTGATGGCGCTTATGCTGGCCGGTCTGCGCGGCATCGACGACGAGATCTGGAAAGCCGCGCGCCTCGACGGCATTCCGCGCTGGAGAGTCTATGCGAGCATCGTCGTGCCCATGCTCAAGGCGTCGCTCTCGACGGCGTTCGTGCTGCTCTTCGTGATGGTCGTGAAGCTCTACGACGCAGTCGTTGCAATGACCCAGGGCGGGCCCGGCACGGCGAGCGAAGTGCCGGCCAAGTTCATCATGGACTATCTGTTCAATCGCGCCAACATCGGCCTCGCTTCGGCGGCGTCGATCGTTCTGCTGGCTACGGTGCTGGCGATCCTCGCGCCGGTCTTCTATGCGCGCAGCCGCTTCGCCCTGAGGGAGGCACGCCGATGAGCACGCTATCGGGCCATACGCTGACTCCGCCCAAGCCAGCGAAGCGTAATCCCAAACGGCGCTCGCGCTTCACGCCGGCGCGCGTGGGCATCTATGCGTTTCTTTTCACGGCCGCGTTGTTTTTCCTGTTGCCGCTCTACGTGATGCTCGTGACGTCGGTGAAGCCGATGGACGAGATTCGCCTCGGCAACCTGATCGCGCTGCCCGTGCATTTCACGCTCGCCCCCTGGCGCGACGCCTGGGCCACGGCGTGCACGGGGCTCGACTGCGGCGGCATCCGCGTGGGCTTCTGGAACTCGGTGCGCATCGTCGTGCCCAGCACGATCCTTTCGATCGCCGTGGGCGCGGTGAACGGCTACGCGCTCTCGTTCTGGAAGCCGCGCGGCGCGGGCCTGCTGTTCGGCATCCTGCTCGCGGGCGCGTTCATCCCCGTGCAGGTGATGGTCTATCCGCTCGTGCGCGTGCTGGCCTTCGTGCATCTGTTCAGCTCGCTTCCCGGCATTGTCGTGATCCATACGATTTTCGGCATGCCCGTCATGACGCTGCTGTTCCGCAACTACTACGCGTCGCTGCCGCAGGAGTTGTTCAAGGCGGCGCGTATCGACGGCGGCGGCTTCTGGCGTATTTTCGTTCAACTGATGTTGCCGATGTCGGTGCCGATCATCGTCGTCGCGATCATCATGCAGGTCACGGGTATCTGGAACGACTTCATTCTCGGCCTCGTGTTCGCGGGCGAGAAGAACCTGCCGATGACCGTGCAACTGAACAACATCATCAACACGACCACCGGCGAGCGCCTCTACAACGTGAACATGGCGGCGACCATTCTCACGTCGCTCGTGCCGCTCGCGATCTACTTCGTGTCGGGACGCTGGTTCGTGCGCGGCATCGCGTCAGGTGCCGTAAAGGGGTAAGAGGGGACAGGCAATGGCGAATCTGGCTAACGTAGCGGTGCGCAACCTGCGCATCGATCTGGGCGCGAACACGGTGATCGACGACCTCGATCTTGACGTGCGCGCCGGTGAATTCGTGGTACTGCTCGGCCCCTCGGGTTGCGGCAAGTCCACGCTGCTGCACAGCATCGCGGGGCTGATCGAGGTGGCCGACGGCAGTATCGAGATCGGCGGCGAGGACATGACGTGGGCCGACCCGAAGGACCGTGGCGTGGCACTCGTGTTTCAGTCGTACGCGCTCTATCCGACCATGAACGTGGAGCGCAATCTTTCATTCGCATTGCGAATCAACGGCACACCGAAGGACGAGATCGAGCGCCGCGTGAAGCGTGCGGCCGACATGCTGCAGCTCGGACCTTTGCTCACGCGCAAGCCCGCGCAGCTTTCGGGAGGTCAGCGCCAGCGCGTGGCGATCGGCCGGGCGCTCGTGCGCGAGGCCGACGTATTCCTCTTCGACGAACCGCTCTCGAACCTCGACGCCAAGCTGCGCACGGAACTGCGCCGCGAGCTCAAGCAACTGCACCAGCAATTGGGCGCGACAATGATCTACGTGACGCACGACCAGGTGGAAGCGATGACGCTCGCCACCCGCATGGCCGTCATGAAAGGCGGCGTGATCCAGCAGTTCGGCACGCCCGCCGAGGTCTACGCGCGGCCCGACAATCTGTTCGTGGCGACCTTCCTCGGCACGCCGCCCATGAATCTCCTGCAGGGCACGCTGGAGGCCGGCGAGGGCAAGCTGTGGTTCCGCACGCCGCATCTCGCGCTGGACGTGACGCACTATGCGTTCCGCGGCGCGCCCGATTTCGGCCGTGCCTGCGTGCTGGGTGTGCGGCCCGAGGACGTACGCGCGGCGGGCGCCGTGCGGGCGGGCGAAACCGCCTCGGAAGGGCGTCTCACGCTGGTCGAGCCGATGGGCAATCACCGCGTTCTCTGGCTCGATTATCATGGCATCCAGATCGCGTCGATCGATCAGGACAAGACGCCGCTCGTGAGCGGCACCGCGGTACCGTTCAGCCTGGATGGCGCGCACGTGTCGCTGTTCGACGAGGAGACGGGTGCGAGGCTCTGAGCGGACGCAAAAAAATACTGAGGGGACAAGACGTGGCGACCTTGAAAGACGTGGCGGCACTGGCGGGCGTGGGCCTTTCTACGGCGTCGCGGGCCATATCGGGCAAGGGTCCGGTGTCGGCCGACGCGGCGGCGCGCGTGCAGGCCGCGATCGATCAGCTCGGCTTTCGGCCCTCGTCGATAGGCCGCGCGATGGCCACGCAGTCGCTCGGCATCATCGGCATTTTCGTGCCGACGTTCTTCGGCTCGTATTACGGCACGATCCTCAAAGAGACCGATACGGAGCTGCGCGCCGTGCGCCGCCACGTGGTGGTGGCGACCGGATGCGGAGAGGCGTCGCCGCGCGAGCAGGCGATCGAAGCGGTGCGCTTTCTGATTGGCCGCGATTGCGACGGCGTGGTCGTGATCAGCCACGACCTGCACGACGAGGACCTCGCGATGCTGCATGGCCTGCATCCGCGCATGGCGTTCCTGAATCGAGCCTTCGAACAGATGCCCGAGGCGTCGTTCTGTGCCGATCACATGAGGGGCGGCGCGCTTGCGGCCCGCACGCTCGTCGAGCACGGGCACCGCGACATTGCCGTGATCGGCGGGCCCGCGTCTTCGTCGGACAACGTGGCGCGTCTCGCCGGCTTTTTTGCCGAGCTCGAACGGCATGGCATTGCGCGCGAAACGGTCACGCATATCGAATCGGACTTCTCGCCCGAGGGCGGTTATGTCGCCGCCCAGACCTTGCTCGACACGAAGCGGCGCTTCACGGCGCTCTTCTGCGCGAACGACACGATGGCCATGAGCGCGCTCGCGCGGCTGCAGCAGGCGGGGCTGGCCGTGCCGCGCGACGTTTCGGTGATCGGCTATGACGACGACTATTCGGCGGCCTATATGGCGCCCGCGCTTACTTCGGTGCACATTCCCACCGCCGAGCTCACGCGCAATGCGGTGCGCTGGCTCATCAACCAGTGCTACGGCGCGGACTGGCTGATCGAGCGGACGTTCCCGGTGACCGTCACGATGCGCGCGTCGGTGGCGCGCGCGGCCTGATACGTGGAGATATGACTCGTATGGCAGCGACGATCCGTGGGCCGGCGCGAAAAAAATCGAAATGACGCCGGCCAGCAAGCCTCCGTGCGAGGAGGCCGAATGATGAAGCGTACTCGACGGGCGATTGCGCTCGGACTGATCGTATCGCTGGTGCTGGCCTCGCCTGCGGCGCTCGCGTTCAGGGGCATGGCCCGCACGAGCGTGACGTACGAGCAGTGCGGCCCGACGTGGTATCAGCCGCAGTACGTCGGCACGCAGGTTCGGTACGTAGTGGTTGCGCCGCCCGGATAACGGCGCGGCAAAGCGGACCGGCGTCGCCGGCCCGTTTCACTACGGTCGTCGAAGCGTGCAGATCCCGCAACGGGCCCATGTTCATGATAAGAAAATCTTTCGTCAGAGGACAATTATCGTTGCTTGTCAGGTGAACGTAAAGTCGGGATATTGCTGCCTCGCTGGCCGGCGGCTTCGCATTCCTTCGCATTCCATCCACCTCGAGACGCACGACATGACCTACTCTTCGCAACGTCGATCCCTGTTGCTGGCTGCCGTCGCGTGCGCCGATCGTGCTGGTCGTCTACTACACGCAGACTCGCGCCGACGCGAGGGCGAAGGACGATGTGATCGCGTCGGCCGCGCGTATCGCGGTGGCGGCATTCGGTTGAGCGCGGCGTTGCGTGCGCGTGCGGCGTGCGTGCCCCGTATCGCCGATGTTGCATGGCGCGAAGCCGTACCACCGTCCTGATTCCTGTCCTCCTGTAACAATCCGTAAAGACACGAACACGCGCCGTAATGCGCCTGTTGGCTTATTGAAGCCGATGCTTCGTAGAATCGGCCTGTACAGTTCAACGACTTCCAGAACGGCGGCAAGGGCATATGGAGCGGGGTGCGCGTCAGGCTATACGATGGCTGACATTCGCGGGGCTGCTGATCGGCAGTTGCTGCGCGTCGTTCGCGCACGCCGCGTGCAGGTCGACTGGCGAGGATGGCACGCTCGAACTGTTGTTATCGCCGGTGCGTATTGCCGTGCCGAAGGGGACGCCGGACGGGGTGCTGCTGGGCTCGGCTCAGGCGGCGGCCGTGCGCGACCTGCCATTTACATGTACCGGCACGGACAACCAGCGCGAACTGCGTGTGCTTGCTCCGCTCGACGTGACCTCGGGCCTTGGCGACGTCTATGCCACCAACCTCGCGGGCATCGGCTTTCGCATCGTGACGCGAGGCGGCAGCTTCGCCGGTATCGACGACGGGCCACGCAGCGGGGCGTACAAGGTGACGCTGCCTCCCGATGCGAGTCGCTTGACTGGCTTCGAGGTTCGCGTCGACTTCGTGAAGATCGGCGACGGGCAGGGCGGCACCCTCGCGCCCGGCAAGCTCGCAAGCATGACCGTCGGCGGGGCGACGCTGGTGGACGTGGTGGTACCCGATGGCGGTGTTGACTTCGACGCCCAGCAATGCGCTCCGCTCACGGTGGGAGGCGAAGTCTCGGCCGGAGGCGGGACGATGGGCGCGTTTTCGCAGGAGGCCGTGGTAATCCAGACCGGATGCAGTTCGGGGGTGAATGTGGCGCTCGGCCTGGAGTCGACCTACGTGTATGGCGAGAGATCGGCGCTGGTTGTCGATCCGCCGCCTCCGCCGGTGAAACATGCGGCTAGCGACATCCCACCCAAGGCGCGCTTTATCGTGCAGCGCAAGAGCAACGGCAATGGCATCTGGCCGCCGCGGCCGGGCGACCCGAAGCGCGATACCGATGAGCGCAGTAATACCCAGTCTTCGACGGGGGGCACCGGGTCCGGCAGCGGCGCCGGCTACGGAGTGGCGGGCAACGCGTCGAATGGCTTCGGTCCGCGACGCTAGTTCATTTCGCGTCGCGGACCGGCAGGGGACAAGACCGGGCGTAACGGCGTCGCTTCAATGTCCGGAAGCAGCGCCCGGTGCTCCGATGCTTGCATCCGCAACGTGCTGGAGCGGCGCGGAGAAAGTACGGCCATCGACGTCCGTCAAGGTCACGCGTACCGCCTTTGCCACGTCGGCGGCGTTTCCGGCGTTTGCGGCCGGCAGCATCATCGTGATGTACGAGGCCGCACCCATGGGCGCACGCAGACCGAAGGGGCCAGGACCGAAGCGGTTGTACGCGTAGTCGTTCTCGAAAGCGGACTTCGGCAGGTGCGAAAGCGCTTCGGCATCCCACTGCACGATCGGCGCATTGTTCGCGTCGAGCAGCGCGGCGCGCACGATGTGAAGCGGCGCCTCGGGCGTACCGGCATCGAGCGTGGCGTGGAAATGCAGCTTGCCTTCGGCGTCGAGCGTCGCATCGCTGAGCGTCACGTGATGCGCGGTGGGGCTCACGGGGCCGCTATGGAATGGCGAGAACACCGAACCGCGATAGTAGTTATAGGTGCCGACGTCGAACACCACCACGAAGGCCAGCACGATGAGCGCGAGCTTGCGGAAACTGATGTCGGTCAGTGGCAAGGGCAGGGAGCCCGAGGCCCAGCGGAAGAGGCCGCTATTCGCGCGCTGCGGCTTGTTGCGCAGCAGGACATTGTCGAGCGCGTAGGCGCCGCCCCCGCCGAGAAACAGCGTCGCGCCCATGGCGAGGTTGCAGGCGGCCATGGTCCATTCGTCGATGCAGGTCGCTCCCTGCCAGCCGAACATCAGCATCAGCAGCACGGAAAATCCCATCGAGGCCAGCGCGGCGGCCCGCGTGTAGAACCCCGTGATCAGCATCAGGCCGACAATCAGCTCGGCCGCGCTGAACAGGATCACCCCGGCGTAAAGCAGTACGAAGTGATGCAGCATATAGCTGATCACGTGGCTCATGCCGAGTATCGCGCCGGGCATGGCCGTCTGGAACTTGTTGGCCATCCAGTGCGTGGCATTCGGGTTCAGCTTGCTCGGCGCATAGATGAAGCGGCGCGAGCCGCCGCCCCAGTAGATGAACCCCTGGATCACGCGAACCGAAATCAGTGCGAGTCCGGCAGCGCGCGCCGCGTACTCGTTTAGCCCCGGCTCAGCATGGCTTGCCGGTCCGGTCTTTCCGGAGGCTCTTTCATAGGCAATGGAATTCATGGCGATATCCGTGAGGCAGTAACGCGGGTTATGAAGGTATTCCCCTTAGTCAGGGGCGTCGGCCCTTGCTCGAGCCGGTAACGACAGCATATCGGCCGGGGGCGAAGCATAAAAATATCTTGATGGCATGCTCGGGATGCCTTTTTGGTATCCGGTCCCATATTCTTACGATTAGCCTGCCATGCGTGGAAGTCATGGCCAGGATGCCATCATTGTATTTTTCGGGGCGCCATCGGTTCCCTACACTGCGGTTCATGCGGTCACACGACCTTTCGCCACCCAGTGCAAGGAATCCCACGATCATGAGCAACGTCGAACAACAAACCGTCCTCTCCGTGAAGCATTGGACCGATACGCTTTTCAGCTTTACCTGCACGCGCAACACGGCGTTTCGTTTTGAAAATGGCCAGTTCACGATGGTCGGTATGGAAGTCGAGGGCCGGCCGCTCATGCGGGCGTACAGCATCGCCAGCGCCAATTACGAAGAGGATCTCGAGTTCTTCAGCATCAAGGTGCCGAACGGCCCGTTGACCTCGCGCCTGCAGCATCTGAAGGAAGGCGACCCGATCCTCATCGGCAAGCGCCCGAGCGGCACGCTGATCGTCGACAACCTGCTGCCCGGCAAGACGCTGTGGATGCTTTCGACGGGTACGGGCCTCGCCCCCTTCCTGAGCGTGATTCGCGACCCGTCGGTCTACGAGCGCTTCGAGCGCATCGTGCTGACGCATACGTGCCGTTACGTCCGCGAACTCGCGTATCGCGAGCACATTACCGAGGCGCTGCCGCAGCACGAGTTCCTCGGCGAATCTGTGCGCGACAAGCTCATCTACTACCCGAGCGTCACGCGCGAGGATTTTCGGAACCGCGGGCGCATCACCGACCTGATCGCGTCGGGCAAGCTGTTCGACGATCTCGGCGTCGCGCCGTTTTCGCCGGAAAGCGACCGGCTGATGCTGTGCGGTAGTGCGCAGATGCTGAAGGACACGCGGGCGTTGCTCGAAGCACGCGGGTTCGAAGAAGGCAGCCAGGCCTCGCCGGGGCATTTTGTCGTCGAGCGCGCGTTTGCATCCTGATCTGTACCCTGAGTTGCGTTCTGAACTGCGCAGTCACTCTTACCAGCTTCAATCAACGGGATTCGCCATGAAAATCATCCAGTCACTCGCCGCCGCCACGCTGATCGCCGCCACGGCGATGTCGTTCCAGGCGCATGCACAACAGGCCGAACCGCAAGGTTTCTGGACCACGCCCACGATTCAGGGCTACGGCCCGATCCATTTCCTTCCCGATTCGGCATTCAAGCCGGAGGCGGACCACACCTACAAGATCGTGTTCTCGCTCACGCAGGGTTCGAAGTCGCCGGATACCGTCAATCCGGCGCTGGACCGCGTGGCGAGGACCGTCAATCTCTATGCGGCTGCCGGCGTGCCGCTCTCGCATCTGAAGTTCGTGGCGGTCGCATCCGGCGCCGCGACGCCGCTCGTGCTCGACGACGCGCATTACCGCGCGGCATACGGCATCGCGAATCCGAACCTGCCGCTGATCGCGGAACTGAAGAAGGCCGGCGTGACGGTGGCCGTGTGCGGACAGGCCGTTGCCGAGCATCACTTCAGCTACGACTCGATCGCGTCCGACGTCACGCTCGCGCTCTCCGCGCTGACGACGGTCACGACGCTCGAGTCCCAGGGTTACGCCCTGATGCCGCTTTGACCTTCGACGTTACGGATGCCGATCATGCTTTCAATCAATACGATCCTCCGCGCGGCTGTCGTCGCCGCGCTCGGTGCAGTCGGGACATTCGGCGCACCGCTGGCCCATGCTGCCGATACCGGCGCGCCGGCCACGTCCGTGAGCGTGTCGCCGCCGTGGCAACACGGTGAAAACGACGACGCGACCCAGCGCGGCCTGGCGTTCACCGAGCCCGACGCCGACAATCTCGCCGACTTCCATGGCGATCCGCTGCATCCCGCGCTGGCGCTCTTCGTCGGCGGCAACTACTTCTTCGCGATGGCGCCGCTCGTGCACGCGTTCGAAGAGAAGTATCCCGAGTATCGCGGCCAAGTGTACTGGGAAACGATTCCGCCGGGCCTGCTCGTGAAGCAGATGGAGAACGGCGGCACGGTGACGGTCGGCAACATGACGTGGACCGTGAAACCCGACGTGTATCTCGCTGGCCTGAAAGCAGTGCAGAAGCAAATCGACGCGGGCAACGTCAAGGCGCCAGCGGTGCCCTATGTCACCAACACGCTGACGATCATGGTGCCGAAGGACAACCCGGCGCACATCACGGGCCTCGCCGATCTGGGCAAGCCGGACGTGCGGCTCGCGATGCCGAACCCCGAGTTCGAAGGCATCGCACGGCAGATCAAGGCTTCGCTCGCGAAGGCCGGCGGCGATGCGCTGGTGACCAGCGTCTACACGACGAAGGTGAGCGACGGCACGACGCTTCTTACGCATATCCATCACCGGCAGACGCCGCTGTGGATCATGCAGGGCAAGGTGCAGGCGGGCGTGACCTGGCAATCCGAAGCAATGTTCCAGGAGCAGGCCGGCCATGCGATTACGCACGTCGACATTCCGGATGCGCAGAACACGACGGCGATCTATGCGGGCGGCGTGGCGACCCATGCACCGCATCCGCAGGCGGCGCAGCGATGGCTGGCGTTCATCCGGTCGCCGCAGGGGCTGAAGATTTTCGAGCAATACGGCTTCAAGTCCTATACGGGCGGCGCAGATCAGGCGCGTGCCGGAACACAGGCACCGGAGTAAGGAAAGACCGTGTCGCGCACTCGTGCGCGACACGGCATTGATGGAGCGAACGATGTACCAATACGATCAGTACGACCAGACCATCGTCGACGAACGCGTCGCGCAGTACCGCGACCAGGTTCGCCGGCGCCTCTCGGGCGAATTGAGCGAAGAAGAGTTCCGCCCGCTGCGCCTGCAGAACGGCCTGTACATGCAGCGCCACGCCTACATGCACCGCATCGCGATTCCGTACGGCAATCTGCGCAGCGACCAGTTGCGCATGCTCGGCCGCATCGCGCGCGAGCACGACCGCGGCTACGGCCACTTCTCGACGCGCTCGAACATCCAGTACAACTGGATCCAGCTCGAGGAGACGCCCGAAATCC
>NZ_JBANLK010000009.1:97676-160180 GCF_054968425.1 Paraburkholderia sp. AV2 | reverse complement strand
TGCCAGGCGTGACGCCCGGCATCTCCCGGCCGGACAGGCCTTACTGCGCCTGATGGTTCGTTTCGACCTGCTGCATCGGCGTCGTATCGGCCGGCGGCAGCGCCTTACGCTCGCGCGGCACGCGCGCCGGCTTCACGATCAATGCCGCCGCGGCCTGGGCGGCGTGCAGCTTGCCGCTGTCGGTGTTGACCCAGACGAGGCCGGCGGCGGCCAGCATCGGCTCCAGCGTCTCGGCCGACAGCGTGGCCGCGGCGGCCGGACGGGCCGGGGCTTGCGCCACCGGCGCGGCTGCGGCGGGTTCGGCTGCAGGTTGCGTTGCTGGCTCAACCGCTTGCAGCGCCGGGTGTTCCACCGGTTGCTCGATGGCTTGCGAAGCCGCCGGGGCTTCTACCCGGTCTTCCCGGGTAGCAAGTGTTTCAGCCGGGGTCGGCGCGGCCGGTGCGGTTTCGGCCACGGGGGCCACCGGCTCGGTCGCTTCTGCAGCGGCAGGCGCAACCGGTTCGGCAACGGCCGGCGTGACGGGCTCGACCGGCGCTACTTGCGCCGGCGCTTCCGCTTGCGTTTGCGCCGGTGCTTCCGACTCGACTGCTTGCGCTTCGACCTGGGTCACGACGGCTTGCGCCGCTTCCGGCAGTGCAGTCACGACCACCGATTCGGCGACGATCGTGTGCACGGCGACATCCGACGACGGTGCTTCGGCTGCGGCTTCCGCAGGTGCGGCAACGGGCGCGGCAACGTCTGCGGCGTGTTCGGCTTCCGCCGGCGCTGCGGCTTCGGCGGCATCGTCCTGCGCGCCTTCCGCGCTTACGTCGGCGACACCTTCGGTCTCGCGCTCGCGACGGCCGCCACGGCGGCCGCGACGGCGGCGGCGGCGTTCCTCGCCATCGCGCGGTGCGCCCGCGTCGTCATCGCCGGCACCCTGCGCGACGCCTTCCGTCAGCACGGCGCCGGTGTTTTCGACCGAGGCGGCGTCGAGACGCGTTTCCTGGGCCTCGGCGGCTTCGGTCTGCTGCGTACGGCGGCGTTCGCCCCGTTCGCCGCGCTCACGGCGTTCGCTCCGCTCCTGACGTTCACCCCGTTCCTGGCGCTCGCCGCGCGGTGCGGCGGCTTCTGCCTGGTCGGCGCGGTGCTCGCCGCGTTCCACGCGTTCGATGCGCTGTTCGCGCTCGCCGCGGCCTTCGCGCCCCTCACGGGCTTCACGCGGCTCACGGCCTTCGCGTCCCTCGCGCGGTGCACGACCCTCGCGTCCTTCACGCGGTTCGCGTTCCTCGCGGCGCGCCGACGGTTGGCCGGCACGTGCACCGCCCGCCGCTTCGCCGCGGCCAGCCGCATCGCGGCCGCCCGAACGACGATTGCGGTTGCGATCGCCGCCGGCTTTCTCGCCGCGCTCACCGCGCACTTCGCGCGCCGGGCGGGCTGCCTTGTCCTGCCCGGCCGGCGCCGGTGCGGGAACCGCGGCCGGTGCGTTGCCGAAGAGGCGCTTGACCCAGCCGAAGAATCCGCCACCGGCCGGCGTGACAGCGACCTGAGCGGCCGCGGGCGCAGCTTCGGCAGGCTTGACCGGCGCGCTCGGCGCCGGACGCTCCGGCGTAATGCCCTTCACCGCGGCTTCCTGCTTCGGCTTGGCTTCGGCGGTGCGCTTGCTGTAGCCCGTTTCCGATTCAAGTTCGCGAGCCGCTTCCTCGGCCATCTTCCACGAGGCACGCGGGTCGTCGAGGCGCGCGTCGTCGTGACGCAGGCGTTCGAGCTTGTAGTGCGGCGTTTCCAGATGCTTGTTCGGGATCAGGACGACGGCGACCTTGAAGCGCGATTCGATCTTGTTGATTTCCGAGCGCTTTTCGTTCAGCAGGAAGGCGGTCACTTCGACCGGCACCTGACAGTGGATCGCCGCGGTGTTTTCCTTCATCGCCTCTTCCTGGATGATGCGCAGGACCTGAAGCGCCGACGATTCCGTATCGCGGATATGACCCGTGCCGTTGCAGCGCGGGCAGGTAACGTGGCTGCCTTCCGAGAGAGCGGGGCGCAGACGCTGGCGCGACAGCTCCATGAGGCCGAAGCGCGAGATCTTGCCCATCTGCACGCGCGCGCGGTCGTGGCGCAGCGCGTCCTTCAGGCGCTGCTCGACTTCGCGCTGGCTCTTGGCCGACTCCATGTCGATGAAGTCGATCACGATCAGGCCGCCCAGGTCGCGCAGACGCAACTGGCGCGCCACTTCGTCGGCGGCTTCGAGGTTGGTGCGCGCGGCGGTTTCCTCGATGTCGGCGCCCTTGGTGGCGCGCGCCGAGTTCACGTCGATGGCGACGAGCGCCTCGGTGTGGTCGATCACGATCGCGCCGCCCGAGGGCAGCGGGACGGTACGCGAATACGCCGTCTCGATCTGGTGCTCGATCTGGAAGCGCGAGAAAAGCGGCACGTCGTCGTGGTACCGCTTCACCTTGTTGACATTGTCCGGCATCACGATATCCATGAAGGCGCGCGCCTGGTCGTGGATCTCGGTGGTGTCGATGAGGATTTCGCCGATGTCGGGCTGGAAGTAGTCGCGGATCGCGCGGATCACGAGGCTCGATTCCAGGTAGATCAGCATCGGCTGACCGCTCTGGCCGGCCTGCGAGGCGGCTTCGATCGCGCGCCACAGTTGCAGCAGGTAGTTCAGGTCCCACTGGAGCTCTTCGGCGGAGCGGCCGATGCCGGCCGTGCGCGCAATGATGCTCATGCCGTCCGGCAACTGGAGTTGCGCCATGGTTTCGCGCAGTTCCTGACGGTCGTCGCCCTCGATGCGGCGCGACACGCCGCCGCCGCGCGGGTTGTTCGGCATGAGGACGAGATAGCGGCCGGCGAGCGAGATGAACGTGGTGAGGGCGGCGCCCTTGTTGCCGCGCTCTTCCTTCTCGACCTGGACGATCAGTTCCTGGCCTTCCTTGAGGGCGTCCTGGATACGCGCGCTGCGCATGTCCACGCCTTCACGGAAGTACTGGCGGGCGACTTCCTTGAACGGCAGGAAGCCGTGGCGGTCTTCGCCGTAGTTGACGAAACATGCTTCGAGCGACGGCTCGATGCGGGTGATGACGCCCTTGTAGATATTGCCTTTGCGCTGTTCGCGCCCGGCGGTTTCGATGTCGATGTCGATCAGCTTCTGTCCATCGACGATGGCGACGCGCAGCTCTTCCTGCTGCGTCGCGTTGAACAGCATTCGTTTCATTGAACGGCTCCAGAGCGGCTTCGCGCGCAGTCCGTCGCGGTGCCGGGCGAAAGGCCGGGCGGCACCTGGACGGGCAGCGGCATGCCGCGCCTTATCGTGTTTTCACAAGCACGCGGGAGCAGGAACGATGGCGGGGAGAATTGCCTTCAGTGGGTCTGGCCGGAGCGATGCGCAGCACGATGGCTGCCATGCCCGGACGGACCGCGGGGCTCATGCGAATACGGCTTCAACAAGCGGCGCGAGTTGCCGCGGGAGCGCGACGACGCGTAATACCTGCGCTTCCCATCCGGGCGCCGGGTGCGCGATGCAGGGCATCGGAACGCACGGCCGCGACCAGTACAACCGGCATCGACCGCAGCGGCGAACCGCGCGCGCTGCTGGCCGGATCAGTTTCGCGACCGCCGGTTTCAAACCGGCCGGCCGCGCACGGGAAGCTTTCAGGTAACGCCCGTCTTCCCCCTCGGGGTGTCTCGCCATTGTTGACGTCGCCTTGTCCCGCACGTTACGCAGGACGCTTCGGGCGCTCGCCGTTATTCGCCACCGGCGCGTCCTCTCGACGGCCACTTCGACCGTGCGGCAGGATTCGCCGGATGAATTCTTTATACCAACCTTCCGTTACCGTCGGAGCCCGCTGTCAACCGAACGTGCCTGTGGGCGCCGTCCCTGCCGATGCGAACTTCCGTGCGTGCAACTCGTTGCTTCTCAGCTTTCGGGGTAAGCAACTCGCCCCGGGCGCAAGTAAAATAACGGTTTATCGCTTGCTGCCAGCGCAGGCGGCGCGGTTTCGGGACCCGACGGATTTTTAGCCGTTCGGTCGACCTTCGCGCGAGCGCTGGGCAAATTATATTCAGAATGAAAGGGTTAGGCAAAATATCCCAGAATCAGGTCGCAAGCGACCAGGTTTCTTACGTCGAAGTCGATGAGGGCTCGGCCGGTCAGCGCATCGACAATTTCCTCCTGCGCGTCTGCAAGGGCGTGCCCAAAAGCCATATCTACCGGATCTTGCGCAGCGGCGAAGTCCGCGTGAACAAGGGCCGGATCGATGCCCAATATCGGCTTGTCCTTGGGGACGTGGTGCGCGTGCCGCCCATCCGCACGGCGCAGACCGACGCCGGCGCCGCCGCGCCCGTGCCGGTACCGGCCGCCCAATTTCCGGTGCTCTACGAGGACGAAGCGCTGCTCGTGATCGACAAGCCGGCGGGCGTGGCGGTCCATGGCGGCAGCGGTGTGGCGTTCGGCGTGATCGAGCAGTTGCGCGAGGCGCGGCCGCATGCGAAGTTCCTCGAACTGGTGCACCGGCTCGACCGCGAGACCTCCGGCGTCCTCATGCTGGCCAGGAAGCGCGCGGCGCTGGTGGGCCTGCACGAGCAGATCCGCGAAAACCGGATGGACAAGCGCTACTACGCCTGCGTCCACGGCGACTGGGCGAGCGACTGGGGCCGCCGCCGGGTGGTGAAGGAGCCATTGCACAAGTTCCTGACCCCGGAAGGCGAGCGGCGCGTGCGCGTGCAGCCCGACGGCCAGCCATCGCATACGGTTTTCAACCTCGTCGAGCGCTGGCCGGAGTACGCTCTGCTCGAAGCCGAGCTGAAGACGGGCCGCACGCACCAGATCCGCGTGCATCTGGCGCATCTCGGCCTGCCCATCGTCGGCGACGCCAAATACGGCGACTTCGCGCTGAACAAGGCGCTCGCGCGCCCGGCCGCCAGTCCCGGCATCAAGCGCATGTTTCTGCACGCGTACCGGCTGAAGCTTGCGCACCCGATCACGGGCGAGACGCTGCAGTTCGAGGCGCCGCTGCCCGCCGAGTGCCGCCGCTTCGTCGAGTCGCTGCGCGCGCAGCGCGACGGCGCCGAAGGTGACGCGGGTGCGGAACAGGGGCGAGAACAGGGGTGAGACGCGGGCAGGCCTGCCGCGCAACCCGAATAGAACAATACGTTTGGAGAAGCACCGCATGGCCAGAGAGCAATTTGATCTGATTGTGTTCGATTGGGACGGCACGCTGATGGATTCGACGGCCCACATCACGCGCAGCATCCAGGCGGCTTGCCGCGACCTGGGGCTGCCTGTGCCCGGCGACGAAGCGGCGAGCTATGTAATCGGCCTCGGCCTGCGCGAGGCGCTGCAGATTGCGGCGCCCACGCTCGATACGGCCGACTACCCGCGTCTTGTCGAGCGCTACCGCGTGCATTACCTGCTCAACGAGCAGAAGACCGAACTCTTCGCCGGCGTGCGCGAGATGCTGGTCGAGCTGCGCGAGGTCGGTTACCTGCTGGCCGTGGCGACGGGCAAGAGCCGCGTCGGGCTGAACCGCGCGCTCGACGAGGCGCGCCTCACGAGCCTTTTCGACGGCACCCGCTGCGCCGACGAAACCTTTTCGAAGCCGCATCCGGCGATGCTTCACGAATTGACGCGCGAACTGGGGCAGGATCCGGGGCGCACGCTGATGATCGGCGACACGACACACGACCTGCAGATGGCGATCAACGCGGGGGTGGCGGGTGTGGGCGTCGCATATGGCGCGCACGCGGCGGGTTCGCTCGAAACCTTGGAGCCGCGCTACATCGCCCCCGATGTGGCGGCGCTGGCCACCTGGCTGCGGGAGCACGCATGACGGAAGCGCTGATCGATCCGGTGCGAATTTGTGCCGCGGAGGCGCTGCTCGACGGCGGCGCAGGCCAGCGCATGAACGCCACTTACGTGGGCGGCGACGCGGTGGTGTTCTTCGTTCGCTATGGCGGCGAGGTCTACGGCTACCTGAATCGCTGCGCTCACGTGCCCATGGAGCTGGACTGGGTCGAGGGCCAGTTCTTCGAGTCGTCCGGCCTCTACCTGATGTGTGCGACGCACGGCGCGATCTACGAGCCCGACACCGGCAAATGCGTGGGCGGACCATGCCGCGGCGGCCGCCTGCGGCCCGTGCGTGTCGAAGAACGGGACACGCCCGAGGGCCGTACGGTATTCTGGCTTCCCGATGGCGATCTGCGCCCGACCCAACCCTGACCACGCACCGCTCGCATGTCCGACAATCCGACCCCTGAATCGAACGAACCGGTCCGCCCCAAATCGGCTGAAAGCGCGGCTGACCGCAATGCGTCTGCGCCCGGCTGGGAGCGCGAGGCGCTCGAGCGTATCGCGCTGGCGGCGATCCACGAGCAGCGCGCGGCGCGGCGCTGGAGAATATTCTTCCGCTTCGCCTTCCTCGCGGTGCTGCTGGTGATTGCATGGAGCGTGCTGGACCTTTCCGGCGCGCGCGTCGAGGGCGACAGCCGCCACACGGCGCTCGTGTCGCTCGACGGCGAGATCGCCGCCGATACGAGCGCGAACGCCGAAGACATCAACAGCGCGCTCGACAGCGCCTTCGACGACGACGGCACGGCCGGCGTGATCCTGCACATCGACAGCCCCGGGGGCAGCCCCGTGCAGGCGGGCATCATCAACGACGAAATTTTGCGGCTGCGCAAGAAGTACCCGGCGATCCCGCTCTACGTCGTGGTGGGCGACATGTGCGCGTCGGGCGGCTACTACGTTGCCGCTGCCGCCGACAAGATCTACGTGAACAAGGCGAGCATCGTGGGTTCGATCGGCGTGCTGATGGACGGCTTCGGGTTCACGGGTCTCATGGACAAGCTCGGGATCCAGCGCCGCCTGCATACTTCGGGTGAGAACAAGGGCTTTTTCGACCCGTTCTCGCCGGAGACGCCGCAGATGGACGCCCACGCCCAGGACATGCTCGATCAGATCCACCAGCAGTTCATCGACGCCGTGAAGACCGGCCGCGGCAAGCGTCTGCACGATACGCCCGACCTTTTCTCGGGCCTTTTCTGGACGGGCGAGAAGAGCGTGGAACTGGGTCTGGCAGACGGCTTTGGCGACACCGACTACGTGGCGCGCGAGGTCATCAAGGCGCCCGATATCGTCGATTACACGGTCAAGCAGAGCCTCACCGACCGCGTCGCGAAGCGTTTCGGCACGGCAGTGGGCTCGGCCGCGATGCACGCGCTGATCGCGAGCGGCCAGGTCGCTGTCCACTAGAACCGCGGCTTTTGCGATGAACGGCCATCCGTGCCTCGTGCGCGGGTGGCCGTTGCGCTTTGGGGTAGCGACTTCGCGTTGTGTCGCGTTGCCCCGGTCGCGTCAGGCGGCGAGGAGCAGAAAGATGGCCGGCCGCTTGTGCAGATCGGGTGCGGGCTTTTTCTTCCAGTCGGCCACTGTTCGGCTCACGATCGTTTCCGTCGGCAGCGTGAGGTCGACGGCGACGCACACGAGCGTCGAGGGTGCGCAGCTCGCGAGTAGCGCATCGAGCATCGTCCGGTTGCGGTAGGGCGTTTCGATGAAGATCTGCGTTTGCTTCGCCTTGCGCGAGTGCTGTTCCAGCTCGCGCACCTTCTTCGCGCGTTCGTTCGCATCGACGGGCAGGTAGCCGTGGAACGCGAAGCTCTGGCCGTTCAGGCCCGAGGCCATCAGCGCAAGCAGGATTGAGCTGGGCCCCACGAGCGGCACGACCTTGATGCCGCGCTCGTGTGCCCGCCGCACGAGCAGTGCGCCGGGGTCCGCCACGGCGGGCACGCCCGCCTCCGAGACGAGACCTGTGTCGATCCCCGCGAGGAGCGGCGCGAGCAGCTTGTCGATCTCGGCGGGCGGCGTGTTGACGTTCAGTTCGCGAATCTCGATTTCCTGGATCGGGCGCGTCGTGCCGACCCGCTTGAGGAAAGCGCGCGTCGTCTTGGCGTTTTCGCCGATATAGCTCGCGAGCGTACCCGCGCGCTCGCGCACCGGAGCAGGCAGGACGGCCGCGAGCGCGGCCTCGTCGCCGTCGCCGAGCGTGTTCGGAATCAGATAGAGCGTACCGGTCATCGGGCCTCCAGCAGCGGGTAGCCCGCCGTGAGCAGCATGCGCGTGAGCGCGATGAGCGGCAGGCCGATCAGCGCAGTGGGGTCGTCGGATTCGATCGCCTCGAGCAGCGCAATGCCGAGGCCCTCGGACTTCGCGCTGCCTGCGCAGTCGTAGGGCTGTTCGGCGCGCAGATAGGCGTCGAGCGCCGCATCGGAGAGCGGCCGGAAGCGCACCTTCGTCACGACATCGACCGTATCCGTTTGGCCAGTAGCGGTGTCGAGCAGGCTGAGCGCGCTATGGAAAAGCACCTCGCGGCCCCGCATCGACTGCAACTGGGCCAGCGCGCGCTCATGAGTGCCGGGCTTGCCGATCTGCTTGCCGTCGAAGGTTGCCACCTGGTCGGAGCCGATCACGAGCGTGCGGCCGGCCGTGGCGGGCAGCGCGCTCGCCACGGCGCGGGCTTTGGCTTGCGCGAGTCGCAGCGCCGTGGCTTCCGGCGTTTCGCCGGCGTGCGGCGTTTCGTCGACGGCGGGCACCGCGGTGTCGAACGGAATGCGCAGCCGCTCCAGCAGTTCGCGGCGGTAGCGTGAGCTGGACGCGAGAATCAGCGCGGGGCGGCTCGGGGAGGGGGCGGCGCCTCGGTCCGTAGGGGATAAGTCCTGCATGTTCGGTTGATCGTAGAAAGAGGGGCGGATAGAGAGGGTGCTAGAAGGGAAAACTCTGCCCGCACAGGCACTTGCGTGCAAGCCGTTAAGTGTTTGACTCCAAAAGATAAAGGCGTTATGATTTTGGGCTTTTCATCGGTGCGCGCGTTTCGCACGCCTCTTTTTCTTGCCCCTTCGTGGGGTGGGCTGTGGCGGAATGGCCGGCGGCAAAGCGCTGCAGGGCTTGCACGCCTCGCGAGCCAGTCAGGCTTAAAAGAGGCGCAGTTCGCAAGCGCGGCTTGCCAGGCGCTGCGACACGCGCGAGACTGGCGCGTAGGCAACGACGCAGGAGCGCACAATGACCGAACTCACTGGCAAGCCCGCAGGCGCCATCGCTTCGCTTAACCCACGCGATCTCGATCTCTTCGAATTCGCGCGCAGCGGCCGGGAAGCTGCAGGAGCCGTGCGTCTCTCGCAGCTGCCGCGCATGTTAAACGAAGTCGCGGCGGACGCGCCAGATCGCGACACAGTTTTTACGTGGCAGGCGGCAGGGTTCACCCAGGCGGAATTGCAGGATGACGGCACCGAAGGACCGCAACCGTATCTGCGGCTTGCGGTTCACGGTAGCGCATGGATTACGTGTCAGCGTTGCCTTGCTCCCTACGAGCAGGCATTCGACGCTGACCCGGTCTTCCGTATCGTCCAGACGGAAGAAGAGGCGGACGAGTTTCCGCTCGACGACGATGACGTCGATGTGATTGTGGGCTCGCGCCATTTCGATCTCGTCGACTTGATCGAAGAGGAGCTGTTGCTCTCGCTGCCGCTCGTGCCGAAGCACGAAATCTGTCCGGCGGTGCACGAAAGCCTCGCCTCGGGTGCCGACGGCGCGGAAGGCGTGGACTCCGTGGACGACGTGCCGGAGCAGGAAATCGAGACGCAAGAGCGCGTCAACCCGTTTGCGGCGCTCGAATCGCTCAAGAAGGACGGTCCCGGCAGCAAGCACTAACGCTGCTGCTGGTGGCGCGCAGTACATCGTAGTACCCATTCGTAGGCCCCCTCCGGGAGTCCTGCCAACCCCTTGGGTGGCGGCGGTCGGATCGGGTTGTGTTAGAATTCGCGAAATTCTCAGGAGTTATCATGGCAGTTCAACAAAACAAGAAGTCGCCGTCGAAGCGCGGCATGCACCGCTCGCACGATTTCCTCACGGGCGCTCCGCTGGCTGTCGAGCCGAGCACGGGTGAAGTGCATCTGCGTCACCACATCAGCCCGAACGGCTACTACCGCGGCAAGAAAGTCGTCAAGACCAAGAACGACTAATCGTTCCACTGTGCGGCGCCCGCTTGATCCGCAGGATCATCGAGCGGTGCTGTGCATGGCGATTCCGTTCGCTTGACAATTTTTCGGCTCGGCAAAAAAGGCGGCATTCAACTGCCGCTTTTTTGTGCCTGAAATCCGTCGCATTCCATGACTGTTACGCTCACGATAGATTGCATGGGAGGCGACCACGGACCGTCTGTGACGGTGCCTGCCGCAGTCAAATTCGTCCGCTCGCACCCCGACGCGCATCTGCTGCTCGTGGGCGTCGAGTCGGCGATCCGCGCCCAGTTGAAGAAGCTGAAGGCGCTGGATAACCCTGCGTTCACGGTCGTTCCCGCCACCGAGGTCGTCGAAATGGACGACCCGGTCGAAGTCGCGCTGCGCAAGAAGAAAGATTCGTCGATGCGCGTCGCGCTCAACCGCGTGAAGGACGGCGAGGCGCAGGCCTGCGTTTCGGCGGGCAACACCGGCGCGCTGATGGCCGTGTCGCGCTACGTGCTCAAGACGCTGCCCGGCATCGAACGTCCCGCGATCGCTTTTCCGATGCCGAACGTGACCACCGGCTATACGACGGTGCTCGACCTTGGCGCGAACGTCGATTGCGAACCGCAGCATCTGTTGCAGTTCGCCGAGATGGGACACGCGCTCGTCGCTGCGCTCGAAAACAAGGAGCGGCCAAGCATCGGCCTCCTGAACATCGGCGAAGAGATCATCAAGGGCAACGAGACCATCAAACGTGCGGGCGAACTGCTGCGCGCGAGCACGCTGAACTTCCGCGGCAACGTCGAAGGCAACGACATTTACAAGGGCACCGTCGACGTGATCGTCTGTGACGGTTTCGTTGGTAATGTCGCGCTCAAGACGTCGGAGGGCCTCGCCGACATGCTCACGAAGGGGCTCAGGGAAGAGTTCGGCCGTTCCTGGCTCACGAAGCTGGCCGCGCTCGTCGCGATGCCCGTGCTGCTGAGCTACAAGAAGCGGTTCGATCCCCGCAAGTACAACGGCGCGGCGCTGTTGGGACTCAAGAGCGTCGTCATCAAGAGCCACGGCTCCGCGGACGCCTACGCGTTTGAGTGGGCGATCAAACGCGGGTATGATGCCGTCAAAAATGGCGTGCTGGAGCGTCTCGCTCGCGCCATGGACGAGAACGCCGGTTCGCTCGAACAGGCGGCCGGCGGGTCCGGCGACAGCCAGCCCGGCGCTCAGGCCGCGGGCGAGATTCCGCCCGGCACCGCATCTTCCTCGAAGGCATAATGGCTCAATCGACTCTATATACCCGCGTGCTCGGCACGGGCAGCTATCTTCCGCCGGACCGCGTCACCAACCAGGAACTGGCTGAGCGTCTCGCCGCGAAGGGCGTCGAGACGAGCGACGAGTGGATCGTTGCCCGCACGGGCATCCACGCGCGCCACTTCGCCGCTTCCGACGTCACGACGAGCGATCTCGCGCTGGCCGCCTCGCAGCGCGCCATCGCCGCGGCCGACGTCGATCCGCAGTCGATCGACCTCATCATCGTCGCCACGTCCACGCCCGATTTCGTGTTCCCGAGCACGGCCTGCCTGCTGCAGAACAAGCTCGGCATCCGCAATCAGGGCGCCGCGTTCGATGTGCAGGCCGTGTGCGCGGGCTTTGCGTACGCGGTCTCGATCGCCGACAGCCTGATCCGCAGCGGCCAGCACCGCACGGCGCTCATCGTCGGCGCGGAAACCTTCTCGCGCATTCTCGACTTCAACGATCGCACCACCTGCGTGTTGTTCGGCGACGGCGCGGGTGCGATCGTGCTGCAGGCATCCTCGGAACCGGGCGTGCTGTCGAGCGCCCTCCACGCCGACGGCAGCTACGCGCACATCCTCTGCACGCCGGGCAACGTGAACGGCGGCGTGATTGCCGGCAACGCCTTCCTGTACATGGACGGCCAGGCCGTGTTCAAGCTTGCCGTGAACGTGCTGGAGAAGGTCGCGCTCGAGGCTCTCGACAAGGCGCAACTGAGCGCCAACCAGATCGACTGGCTGATTCCGCACCAGGCCAATATCCGCATCATGCAGGGCACCTGCCGCAAGCTCGGCTTGCCTGCCGAACGCATGGTGGTGACGGTGGGCGAGCACGGCAACACGTCGGCGGCGTCCATTCCGCTCGCACTCGATGTCGCGGTGCGCGACGGCCGCATCAAGCGCGGCCAGAACGTACTCATCGAAGGTGTCGGTGGCGGCTTCACGTGGGGCGCATCCGTCATCCGCTATTGATTTCGACCGGGCTACGCACGCCGCGCCATTCCTTGCGCGGCCGGCGGGCGCACGTTCGAGGCGGTAGGTCGCACGCCTCGCGCGCGCCAGGTCGCGGTGCGCCGCCCATCTGAACTGACCGAATTGGGGACGCTATGAAATTCGCATTTGTTTTTCCGGGCCAGGGCTCGCAGGCCGTCGGCATGCTCGATGTTTTTGCCGATAGCGCCGTTGTGCGCGAAACGCTGCAGGAAGCGTCGGACGCGCTGAATCAGGATCTTGGCAAGCTGATCGCAGAAGGTCCGGCCGACGAACTGAACCTCACCACCAATACGCAGCCGGTCATGCTGACCGCCGCCTGGGCCGTGTATCGCGCATGGCAGCAGGCGGGTGGTCCGGCGCCCGCCGTCGTCGCGGGTCACAGCCTCGGCGAATACACGGCGCTCGTCGCGGCCGGCGTGCTGGCTTTCCGCGATGCGGTGCCGCTCGTGCGTTTTCGCGCGCAGGCGATGCAAAGCGCCGTGCCGGTGGGCGAGGGCGGCATGGCCGCCGTGCTGGGCCTCGACGACGACACCGTGCGTGCCGCCTGCGCGGAAGCCGCTGCGGCTACGGGCGGCGTGGTCGAAGCCGTCAACTTCAACGCGCCGGCGCAGGTCGTGATCGCAGGCCATAAGGGCGCGGTCGAAAAGGCCTGCGAAGTCGCCAAGGCGAAGGGCGCGAAGCGCGCGCTGCCGCTGCCGGTCTCCGCGCCGTTCCACTCCTCGCTGCTCAAGCCGGCATCGGACCAGTTGCGTCACTATCTCGCGAACGTGAAGCTCAATGCGCCGTCGATCCCCGTCGTGAACAACGTCGACGTGGCGTTCGCAACCGATCCCGAAGCCATTCGCGAAGCGCTCGTGCGCCAGGCCGCCGGTCCGGTGCGCTGGGTGGAGTGCGTGCAGGCGATTGCCGCGCAGGGCGTCACGCATCTGATCGAATGCGGTCCGGGCAAGGTGCTGGCGGGCCTCACGAAGCGTATCGACGGCAACCTCGTGGGTGCGTCGGTGGCCGACCCGAAATCGCTCGAAGAAGCACTCGCGCTCGTCGCCGGCTAAGTCGTTAGCGGCTGAACGGCTTTCCGAGTCATCCCGGGTCACACTCGTAACGGATTCAAGAAATAGACAGATGGAAAAGACTCTCGACAACCAGACCGCCATCGTGACGGGCGCCTCGCGCGGCATCGGCCGGGCGATCGCGATCGAACTGGCGCGCCAGGGCGCCATGGTGATCGGCACCGCCACGAGCGAAGCGGGCGCGCAGGCCATCGGCGCGGCCTTCGAGGCGGAAGGCCTCAAGGGCCGCGGCGCCGTGCTCGACGTCAACGACGCAACGGCGGCCGAAGCGCTGATCGATGCGACGGTGAAGGAATTCGGCGGCCTTGCGGTTCTCGTCAACAACGCGGGCATTACGCAGGACAACCTTGCAATGCGCATGAAGGACGACGAGTGGGACGCCGTGATCGACACCAATCTGAAGTCGGTATTCCGCCTTTCCCGCGCCGTACTGCGTCCGATGATGAAGGCGCGTTCGGGCCGCATCATCAACATCACGTCGGTGGTCGGTTCGTCGGGCAACCCGGGCCAGGCCAACTACGCGGCGGCGAAGGCAGGCGTGGCCGGCATGACGCGCGCGCTCGCGCGCGAGATCGGCAGCCGCGGCATCACCGTGAACTGCGTCGCGCCGGGCTTCATCGACACGGACATGACGAAGGATCTGCCGGCTGAGCAGCAGGCCGCGCTCAAGCAGCAGATTCCGCTGGGCCGCCTTGGCAGCCCGGACGATATCGCGCATGCGGTCGTGTTCCTCGCGTCGCCGCAGGCGGGATACATCACCGGCACCACGCTGCATGTGAACGGTGGCATGTATATGTCTTAACCGGATTCGGGTACTATCCGCGCCTTGATATACCTGATGGGTGCGGTCGCAGACCCAGGCCATCCGGAACCTCGAGCGCCGCTTTTCTGCCAGTTCAAACCTGCTAAAATGCGCGCACTCGCATTCATGAGCTAACTTTTTTCCCTTGGAGGGGTAATGGACAACATCGAACAGCGCGTCAAGAAGATCGTCGCCGAGCAACTGGGCGTCGCGGAAGCCGAAATCAAGAACGAGGCTTCGTTCGTGAACGATCTGGGCGCCGACTCGCTCGACACCGTTGAACTGGTGATGGCCCTCGAAGACGAATTCGGCATGGAAATTCCCGATGAGGAAGCCGAGAAGATCACGACGGTCCAGCAGGCCATCGACTACGCTCGCGCGAACGTCAAGGCCTAAGGACATTCAGGCGCTATTTGTCCGCAGTTGTCTCGTAGGGGCCAGCGCCGCTGCGGCGCGAGCGGCCCGAGAGGACATACGCCAGTGAACCCGCACACGCCCGCACCTGCTGCAGGGCCATTGCCGGTCAACTAGCCACAGGGCTCACAGGAGCATTTCCTGTGGCCTCTGTGGCTTTTGCTTTTGTCATCTATGGAAAAGGGGTTATCGTGAGCCGCCGTCGAGTTGTTGTTACAGGCCTGGGGCTGATTTCGCCTGTTGGCAATAATGTTGCCGACGGCTGGGCCAATCTGGTCGCCGGCAAGTCCGGTATCGCCAACATCACGAAGTTCGACGCCACGAACTTCTCGACCCGCTTCGCCGGCGAAGTGAAGGGCTTCAACATCGAGGATTACATCCCGGCGAAAGAAGCGCGTCACATGGATACGTTCATCCATTACGGCATCGCCGCGGGCATGCAGGCGATGCAGGACAGCGGCTTCGAGATCACCGAAGAGAACGCGGAGCGCGTCGGCGTCGTGGTGGGTTCGGGCATCGGCGGCCTGCCGATGATCGAGATCACGCAGACCGAACTGCTCAACCGCGGCCCGCGCCGTATTTCGCCGTTTTTCGTGCCGGCCTCGATCATCAACATGATCTCCGGCCACCTTTCGATCAAGTACGGCCTCAAGGGCCCGAATCTGTCGATGGTCACGGCCTGCACGACCGGCCTGCACTGCATCGGCGAGGCCTCGCGCCTGATCGAGTACGGCGACGCCGACGTGATGATCGCGGGCGGCGCGGAATCGACCGTCTCGCCGCTCGGTATCGGCGGCTTCGCGGCGGCGCGTGCGCTCTCGCAGCGCAACGACGATCCGGCAACGGCGAGCCGTCCGTGGGACAAGGACCGCGACGGCTTCGTGCTGGGCGAGGGCGCGGGCGTGATGATCCTCGAAGAGTACGAGCACGCTAAGAAGCGTGGCGCGAAGATCTACGCGGAAGTCACCGGCTACGGCATGAGCGGCGATGCGTATCACATGACCGCGCCGCTCGAAGACGGTGACGGCGCGCGCCGCTGCATGCTGGCGGCGATGCGCAACGCGGGCGTGAACGCCAGCGAAGTGAACTGGCTGAGCGCGCACGGCACCTCGACGCCGCTCGGCGACCTCGCGGAAACGACTGCGATCAAGCGCGCGTTCGGCGACCACGCGAAGGACATCGTCGTGAATTCGACGAAGTCGATGACCGGGCACCTGCTCGGCGGCGCGGGCGGTCTGGAGTCGGTGTTCACGGTGCTCGCCGTGCACAACCAGATCTCGCCGCCGACGATCAACATCTTCAACCAGGATCCGGAATGCGACCTGGACTACTGCGCGAACACCGCGCGGGACATGAAGATCGACATCGCGCTGAAGAACTCGTTCGGCTTCGGCGGCACGAACGGCACGCTGGTCTTCAAGCGCCACGCTTGACGCGCACAGACCCTCAAGCGGCCGCGCCGGCAAGCCCGGACGGCCGCGATCCCGCCTTTCTTTCGCGGCGCGAAAGTGCGCCGCGAATTGTCTTGCGCCTTTCCCCCACGCTTTTTTGCGTTCTCGCAGCGGGTATCGCCGTGGCGACGGCGGCCGTCTGGACGGCGCTGGCTCCATGGTTCGGTCCCGCGCGCGCCGTGCCGCCCGCACTGGCGATTCTGGCTGCCTGTGGCTTGTCGGTCGCGGCCTGGCGCCGCAGACAGCCGGCGGCCCTTGAAATCGGGCCAGATTCGTTCGCGACGTATTCGAACGCCGGTGCCTGCCTGTTTCAGGGGCGCCTGACGGGCGCGTCGCAGTGGGGAAGCGCCTTGCTCGCGCTGTCGGTGCAGGACGCGGCGCGGCGTGCCACGGTGCTCGTCGCTGCCGACGCGGTCGGGCGTGCCGCCTTTCGTGAACTGGCGGTCCGCGCGCGCTGCGCGGCCGGCCGCTGAGCGCCTTCTTGCGCCGCGCCGGTCGCTGTAACGACTGTAACGGCTGTTACTCGCGTAACGTGACGGGGGGTGGGGGGCGCTACAATGGTGCCCCCGCGTCTACCATGAGCTAACGGATTTTTCAGGTGAGCGAAAAAGAAATCGACCAGGTGCTGGTCGAGCGCGTGCAAAAAGGCGACAAGGCCGCGTTCGAGCTTCTGGTCTCCAAATACCACCGCAAGATCATCCGGCTGATTTCGCGCCTCGTGCGGGATCCCGCCGAGGTCGAGGACGTGGCCCAGGACGCCTTCATCAAGGCGTACCGGGCGCTGCCGCAGTTTCGCGGCGAATCCGCTTTCTATACGTGGTTGTACCGGATTGCGGTCAATACGGCCAAGAATTACCTTGCGACCCAGGGAAGACGCGCTCCGACTTCCACCGAAGCGGATGCAGAAGAAGCGGAAACTTTCTCGGACGCCGATCAACTAAGGGATATCAACACGCCCGAGTCGATGTTGATGAGCAAGCAGATCGCAGAGACGGTCAACGCTGCCATGGCGGTTTTACCGGAAGAGCTGCGCACCGCCATTACTCTTCGGGAAATTGAAGGTTTGAGCTACGAGGAAATTGCTGAGATGATGGGGTGCCCGATCGGTACCGTCAGATCAAGAATTTTCCGCGCTCGCGAAGCCATTGCGGCAAAATTGCGTCCGCTGCTGGACACACCGGAAGGCAAGCGCTGGTAAGCCAGCCGCCTGCGGGGCACGGATGCGATTCACCGGGTTAGTGTCATAAAGGGTCTGTAAGGGAATGGGGAGCATCATGGGATCGGTCTCGATGCAGTCGGTGTCAAGCTCGCACGGCGAGCGTCTGTCCGCCTTTATCGACGGGGAACTCACCGTCGAAGAGCATCTGAGCGGTATCTTTTCTGAACTCGATCAGGAAGGCCGCGCCGCCTGGTCGGAGTATCACCTGATCGGCGACGTGCTGCGCTCGGACGATCTCGCGCTCAGCACGGCCGCGAGCCGGTCGTTCATGACGGGGTTCGCCGCGCGTTTCGAGGCCGAGCCGCACGTGCTCGCCCCTGCGGCGCTGCCGGCCGCACGCGAAGGCGCGAGCCGCGTCGGGCGTATTCTCGCGCTGCGTCACCGCGTCGTGCCCACGCTGGCCGTTGCCGCGGCCGCTGCCACTCTCACCTGGATCGTCGTGCCGCAGATGCGCGGTGCGGGTCTGGCGAGCGGCGGGGCACAGGTCGCGTCGGTCGGGTCGTCACAGGGCATGCAGCGCGTGGCGATGAATTCGGCGCCCGTGCAGACGGCTGCCGTGCAGGACGGCAACATCATTCGCGACGCGCGTCTGGACGAGTATCTGGAAGCTCACCAGCAGTTCGCGCAGCAACCGGCGATGGCGGATTCGATGCCGTTCGTCCGGGCTGCCCTCACCACGCAAGGCCAGTAAGTTTGATGCAGACATTGCGGTTCAATAAAACGACACTCTGGGGGCGGCTGCCGGCATTCCTGTGCTGTGTGGCCGTAATGCTGACCGCTCTGTCTGTGGCCAACCGGGCCGACGCGCAAGGCGCGCCGGCGGCCGATCTCACCACACCTCAGGGTGCGGCCCAATGGCTGGACCGCATCCAGCAGGCCGCCCAGCAGCAGAATTACGAAGGCACCTTTGTCTATCAACGCGGGGCCTTCGTACAGTCGTCGCATATCACGCACTACGCCACGAAGAACGACGGCGAGTACGAGCAGATCGAAAGCCTCGACGGCAAGCCGCGCAAGCTGCTGCGCCACAACGACGACGTTTATACCTTCGTGCCCGAGCGCAAGCTCTGCGTGGTCGAGAAGCGCCAGAACAAGGACGCCTTCCCGGCGCTCCTCAGCTCCAGTGGCGCTCAGGTCCTGATCGTCTACACGCCGAAGGCGCTCGGCGGCGATCGTGTCGCGGGCATCGACAGCCAGATCGTCGAACTCGATCCGAAGGACGGCTATCGTTTTGCCTACAAACTCTGGGCCGACGCGAAGACCGGACTGCTGCTGCGCGCGCAGACGCTCGATCCGTCGAACGGGCAAGTGCTCGAGCAGTTGTCGTTCACCCAGGTCCAGATCGGCGTGCCGTCGGACAAGGCTTCCATCGTCAACGGCATGAACACCGCCGGCTGGACCGTGGTGCATCCGCCGCTGGAGCCGGTGGACATGGAGGCGCAAGGCTGGAGTTTCGGCTCGCCCGTCCCCGGCTTCCACAAGATCCGCGAACTGCGCCGTCCGATGGCCGCGCGGGATTCGAACGACCCGCCCATCCCCGTGGATCAGGCCGTCTTCTCCGACGGTCTCGCCGCGATTTCCGTTTTCGTCGAGCCCGCCGAGAACAATAGCCGCAAGGAAGGCTCGGGCAGCAACGGGGCAACCCATGTGCTCGTGAAGCGCCGCGGCGATTACTGGATTACCGTGCTCGGCGAGGTGCCCCAGACCACGTTGCAGCAGTTCGCGTCTGCCATAGAATACAAGGCTCCCAGGTAAATCCTTCGGCTGACTACGATATGACGATTCTCCCGCTGCGCAAATTCTTCGCAGCCGCGGTGGTTGCGGCTTGCCTGCCGTTCGCGCCGCAGGTGGCGTCGGCGGCACCCGCTGCCAATCTGCCCGACTTCACCGATCTCGTCGACAAGGTCGGGCCTTCCGTCGTCAACATCCGCACGACCACGCGCGTGAGTTCCGCACAGCCTGGCTTGCCGCCGGGTATGGACAACGGCGACATGTCGGAGTTTTTCCGTCGCTTCTTCGGTATTCCGCTGCCGCAGAGTCCGCAGGGGCAGTCGCCTCACGGTAGCCAGGGCGGGCAGGGCAGCCAGGGTGGCCAGGGCGGCGATCAGGATGCGGCACCTCCCGACAGCGGCAGCGATAGCGAGCAGAACAGCGGCGTCGGCTCGGGCTTCATTCTGTCGAGCGACGGCTACGTGATGACGAACGCTCACGTCGTGGACGACGCGGACACCATTTACGTCACGCTCACGGACAAGCGCGAGTTCAAGGCAAAGCTCGTCGGCGTGGACGATCGCACCGATGTCGCCGTCGTGAAGATCCAGGCGAACAGCCTGCCGGCCGTGACTATCGGCGATTCGAACAAGCTGCGCGTCGGCGAATGGGTCGTCGCGATCGGCTCGCCGTTCGGACTCGAGAATACCGTGACGGCGGGCATCGTCAGCGCCAAGGGGCGCGACACGGGCGACTATCTGCCGTTCATCCAGACCGACGTCGCCGTGAACCCCGGCAACTCGGGCGGCCCGCTCATCAATATGCAGGGCGAAGTCATCGGCATCAACTCGCAGATCTATAGTCGCACCGGCGGGTTCATGGGCATTTCGTTCGCGATTCCGATCGACGAGGCGATGCGCGTGGCCGACCAGCTCGAAAAGACGGGCAAGGTCACGCGCGGCCGCATTGCGGTGGCGATTGGCGAAGTGACAAAGGACGTGGCCGATTCGCTCGGCCTGCCGAAGGCGCAGGGCGCGCTGGTGTCGAGCGTCGAGTCGGGCGGCCCGGCCGACAAGGCCGGCATCCAGCCGGGCGACATCATTCTGAAGTTCAACGGTCAGTCCGTGGATACGGCCACCGACCTGCCGCGCATGGTCGGCGACACGAAGCCCGGCACCAAAGCGACCGTGACGATATGGCGCAAGGGTCAAACACGCGACCTGCCGATCACGATTGCCGAAACGCAGGGCGACAAGACCGCGAAGGCCGACGAGAAGTCGGCGCCGCAGCCGAAGCCGCGGGCTGCGAACGCGCTCGGTCTCGCGGTGGTCGATATTCCGTCCGACCAGCTCGCGCAACTGAAGATCAAGGGCGGCGTGCAGGTCGATTCGGTCGATGGCCCGGCGGCCCGCGCCGGACTGCAGAAGGGCGACATCATTCTGCGCGTGGGCGACACCGACATCACGGGCGCGAAGCAGTTCGAGGAAGCCACCTCGCATCTCGATCCGCAAAAGATGGTGGCGGTGCTCGTGCGGCGCGGCGACAATACGCAGTTCGTGCCGCTTCGGCCGCGCAGTGCGGGGCAGAAGTGACCTTGCCGCGCGCGGTGGTGCCGCAGCTCGTGCTGTACGGCCGCGCGTGGTGCCATCTTTGCGAGGAAATGCGCGCGGCGGTCGAGCCGCTGGCCGCGGCAGCCGGGGCGCGGGTGGACGTGATCGACGTCGATTCCGACCCTGCGCTGCAGGCGCGCTACGACGAGCTCGTACCGGTTCTCGTATGCGACGGCGTGGAGCTTTGTCGCTATCGCCTTGACGAAACGCGCCTGCGCGAGGCGCTCGGGATGCGTGCCTGATACGCCGAAACCTGCCGTCGGCACCCCTTTTCGGCTAAAATAGTCCGGTTTTTCATCTGTTTACGAGGCGTGCCCAGCAATCGTTGGGGCGCGCCTTTTTCGCTTGATCGGCACTGAATGGATCATATTCGTAACTTCTCGATCATTGCGCACATCGACCATGGCAAGTCGACGCTCGCCGATCGCATCATCCAGCTTTGCGGCGGCTTGTCCGACCGCGAGATGGAAGCTCAGGTGCTCGACTCGATGGATCTCGAGCGCGAGCGCGGCATCACCATCAAGGCGCAGACTGCTGCGCTCTCGTACAAGGCACGTAGCGGCAAAATTTACAACCTGAACCTCATCGACACGCCGGGCCACGTCGACTTCTCCTACGAGGTGAGCCGTTCGCTCTCCGCGTGCGAGGGCGCGTTGCTTGTCGTCGACGCGAGCCAGGGCGTCGAGGCGCAGACGGTCGCCAACTGCTATACGGCCATCGAGCTCGGCGTGGAAGTCGTGCCGGTGCTCAACAAGATCGACCTGCCCGCGGCGAACCCCGAAAACGCGATCGAGGAAATCGAGGACGTGATCGGCATCGACGCGACCGACGCCACGCGCTGCAGCGCGAAGACCGGCCTCGGCGTGGAAGACGTGCTCGAAGCGTTGATCGCGAAGGTGCCGGCGCCGAAGGGCAATCCCGAAGCGCCGCTGCAGGCGCTCATCATCGACTCGTGGTTCGACAATTACGTCGGCGTGGTGATGCTCGTGCGCATCGTCAACGGCACGCTTCGCCCGAAGGACAAGATCAAGCTGATGGCGACCGGTGCGCAGTATCCGGTCGAGCACGTCGGCGTGTTCGCGCCGAAGTCGCGCAATCTGGACGAGCTCTCGGCCGGGCAGGTGGGCTTCATCATTGCCGGCATCAAGGAACTCGCCGCGACCAAGGTGGGTGACACTGTCACGCATGCCACGAAGCCGGCCGAAGAGCCGCTGCCGGGCTTCAAGGAAGTGAAGCCGCAGGTGTTCGCAGGTCTCTATCCGGTCGAGGCGAACCAGTACGACGCACTGCGCGAGTCGCTCGAAAAGCTCAAGCTCAACGACGCATCGCTGCAGTACGAGCCCGAAGTTTCGCAGGCGCTCGGCTTCGGTTTCCGCTGCGGCTTCCTCGGCCTCCTGCACATGGAAATCGTGCAGGAGCGGCTCGAGCGCGAGTTCGACATGGACCTCATCACCACGGCGCCGACCGTGGTGTATGAGGTCGTGCAGCAGGACGGCAGCACGATCAAGGTCGAGAACCCGGCGAAAATGCCGGAGCCCTCGAAGATCGCCGAAGTTCGCGAGCCGATCGTGACGGTGAACCTGTACATGCCGCAGGAATACGTGGGCTCGGTCATCACGCTCTGTACGCAGAAGCGCGGTAGCCAGATCAACATGCAGTACCACGGCCGCCAGGTCCAGCTCACATACGAGATCCCGATGGCGGAAATCGTGCTCGACTTCTTCGACCGCCTGAAGTCGGTGTCGCGCGGTTATGCGTCCATGGACTACGAGTTCAAGGAGTACCGCACCTCGGACGTGGTGAAGGTCGACATGCTGATCAACGGCGACAAGGTCGATGCGCTGTCCATCATCGTCCACCGTTCGCAGTCGCAGTACCGCGGCCGTGAAGTGGCGGCGAAGATGCGCGAGATCATTCCGCGCCAGATGTACGACGTGGCGATCCAGGCGGCCATCGGCGCGCACATCATCGCCCGCGAGAACATCAAGGCGCTGCGCAAGAACGTGCTGGCCAAGTGTTACGGCGGCGACATCACGCGCAAGAAGAAGCTGCTCGAAAAGCAGAAGGAAGGCAAAAAGCGGATGAAGCAGGTGGGCTCCGTGGAAATTCCGCAGGAAGCCTTCCTTGCGATCCTGCGCGTCGAAGACAAATAAGACGCATCACGTTGAATAACGGATAACTACATGAATTTTGCGCTGATCCTTTTTGTGCTCGTGGTTTTGACGGGCATTGCATGGGTTGCTGACAAACTGGTTTTCGTGCCGCGCCGGCGCCTCGCCGCCGATGCGGCGGTCGCGGAGTTCGATCGCCAGCAGGCGCGCGTTGGCGAGCGCTTCGCCGACGAAAATGCGGCCGTCACGCGTCAGAACCTGCGCAACGAGAAACTGCGTCAACCGTGGTGGCTCGAGTACACGGCGAGCTTCTTTCCCGTGATCCTGATCGTGTTTCTCGTGCGCTCGTTCGTCGTGGAGCCGTTCAAGATTCCGTCGGGCTCGATGGTGCCCACGCTTCTCGTGGGCGACTTCATCCTCGTGAACAAGTACGACTACGGTATCCGCCTGCCGATCACGAATACGAAGATCACGCAGGGCCGTCCGCTCGAGCGCGGCGACGTGGTCGTGTTCCGCTACCCGATGGACGAGTCGGTCGACTACATCAAGCGCGTGATCGGCCTGCCGGGCGACGTGGTCGCATATCAGGACAAGCAGCTCACGATCAACGGCAAGCCCGTGCCCGAGACGGCGCAGCCCGACTACTTCGACGAAGAGCGCATCGGCTATGCGAAGCAGTTCACCGAAGACCTCGACGGCCGCAAGAACAACATCCTGAACAACCCCGCGGTGCCGCCGTTCATTATCGGCGCGGAAGACTATCCGTATCGCGACAACTGCCAGTACAACGCGCGCGGCGTGATCTGCAAGGTGCCGCCGGACCACTACTTCATGATGGGCGATAACCGCGACAACAGCGCCGACAGCCGCTATTGGGGCTTCGTGCCCGACGCGAACGTCGTCGGCCGCGCGTTCTTCATCTGGATGAACTTCAGCAGCCTGAAGCGCATCGGTCCGTTCGAGTGACGACCCTGTCATCGAGACGCGCGAAGTCTTCGCGCGCCACTTGAAGAAACCGCGCTAACCTCGCAACATCCACGCTTTTTCGCCGGCCGCCCCGGGTTTTCGCCGGGACGGGCGGGCGCGTTATACTCTGTCCATGCCCCTATCTCCGCTGGAAAGCCGGTTGCGCTATGAATTTCGCAATGCGGAATTGTTGCGCCAGGCTTTAACCCACCGTAGTCACAGTGCCACGCATAACGAACGCCTCGAGTTTCTCGGCGATTCGGTCCTGAATTGCGCGGTGGCGGCCCTATTGTTCCAACGCTTTGGCAAGCTGGACGAAGGCGACCTTTCGCGCGTGCGCGCGAACCTGGTCAAACAGCAGTCGCTCTACGAAATTGCTCAGGCCCTCAATATTGCGGACGGCCTGCGCCTGGGCGAAGGCGAGTTGCGCAGCGGCGGTTTTCGCCGCCCGTCGATTCTCGCGGACGCGCTGGAAGCCATTTTCGGGGCGATTTTCCTCGATGGCGGTTTCGACGCCGCGCAGACCGTCATCAAGCGTCTTTATGTACCGATCCTCGATCACATCGACCCGCGCACGCTAGGCAAGGATTCGAAGACGCTGCTGCAGGAATATCTCCAGGGCCGCAAGATCGCACTGCCTACCTACACGGTTATCGCGACGCATGGTGCGGCGCACAATCAGCAGTTCGAAGTCGAGTGCACGGTGCCGAAGCTGGACGTGAAGGTGTCCGGTTCGGGCGCGAGCCGTCGCGCCGCCGAACAAGCCGCGGCCAAGAAGGCGCTGGACGAGGTCATGGCGGCGGCGCCGGCGCTGGCCGCAAGGCCGCGCCGCTCGAAGGGCGCGCGCGCCGCACGCGCGGAGCCCGAGGTGGTGCCGGGCGTGACGGGCGTGCAGGGCGCGCTCGATCTGCGTACGCCGGAGCGCCGCGAGCGTGCCCAGCGCAGCGAGCGCCAGCCCGCGCCGGCCGAGGCAATCGATCGTGTTCCGCCGCCGCAGGCGGCGCCTGTCGCCGTCATTCGCGCGGCGCACGTGCAGGAACGTCCGGGCGAGAAGGAGAAGGGCGGCCCGCGTACCGCCGAGCGCGCCGAAACCGGTCCGCAGGCCGCCGAGTCGCGGCCCGCGGCTCGCGGTCGCGATGCCGCCGAAGCGCCACTGCCTGGCCATTCCGCCCATCCGGCCGCAACCGCGGCCGAGGACCATGCTGTCGCGCTGCCCGTGCGCGCGGCCGATGCCGGCCACTGATCCCAACCCGTGCGCGCCTCGCGCGCGGTCGCTGCACTCAACGCTTTTTTGTCCGGTCCGATCATGAACGCTCCCATTTCCACTCCTGCCGGTTTTCGTTGCGGCATGGTCGCGATCGTCGGCCGGCCGAACGTCGGCAAATCGACGCTGATGAATGCCCTGGTCGGCCAGAAGATCAGCATCACGTCGCGCAAGGCGCAGACCACGCGCCATCGCATTACGGGCATCAACACGATCGACGACGCGCAATACGTTTTCGTCGACACGCCCGGCTTTCAGACGCGCCACAGCACAGCGCTCAATCGCTCGTTGAACCGCGCCGTGACGTCGACGCTGAGTTCCGTCGACGCGGTGCTCTTCGTGATCGAAGCGGGCAAGTTCGGTCCCGACGACCAGAAGGTGCTCGATCTGATTCCGCCGAACGCGCCGACTATCCTGATCGCGAACAAGATCGACCGCGTGAGCGACAAGGCCACGCTCTATCCGTTCATCCAGGAAGTGCAGAAATTGCGCGAATTCCGCGAGATCGTGCCGCTTTCGGCGAAGAACCAGGACGACATCAAGCACCTGCTCGAAACGCTCAAGCCGTATCTGCCCGTAGGCGAGCCGATCTACGGCGAAGACGATCTCACCGACCGCAGCGAGCGTTTCCTCGCGGCCGAGATCCTGCGCGAGAAGGTGTTCCGCTGGACCGGCGACGAGTTGCCTTACACGAGCACCGTGCTGATCGACAAATTCGAGCAGGAAGGCCGGCTGCGCCGCATCTTCGCGACGATTCTCGTCGAGCGCGACACCCAGAAGGCGATGGTGATCGGCCAGAAGGGCGCGAAGCTCAAGCAGATCAGCACCGAGGCGCGGCTCGACATGGAGAAACTGTTCGACGGTCCCGTTTATCTCGAAACCTTCGTGAAGGTGAAGAGCGGCTGGGCCGACAACGAAGCCGGGCTGCGCGCCTATGGGTATGAATGACGGCGAGGCCGTAAGCATTCACGACGACTGGGAAGCGGTCGACGCTTCGCGCGACGACGCGGACGTCCCGGCCGCGCCGCTGGCCGAGCCCAAACCGGCCGCGGCTGATTCGTCCGCGCCTGGACCGTCGGCGCCGCGCCGCAAGCGCGCCGCCAAAGCGCGGCCGGCGGCCCGGAGCGACGACGGCGAAGGCGAGTCCGCGCGCCGTGTGTCGGCGCCGCGTGCGCCGCGCGGCGTGTCGTCGGATTTCCGCGTCGCCGAGCAGCCGGCCTTCGTGCTGCATAGCTACCCGTACCGCGAAACCAGCCTCATCATCGACGTCCTCTCGCGCGACCACGGCCGCATCGCGCTTGTCGCGAAGGGCGCGAAGCGTCCGCACTCGGCGCTGCGCGGCGTGCTGCAGACGTTCCAGCCGCTCACGCTCTCGTGGACCGGCAAGGGCGAAGTCCGCACGCTCACCGGCGCCGAATGGGTGGGCGGCATGTTGCCGCTCACCGGCGATGCGCTTCTGTGCGGCTTCTACGTGAACGAACTGCTCGTGAAGTTCTGCGCGCGCGAAGACCCGCATCCCAGCCTGTTTCGCCATTATGTCGTGACGCTCACGCGCCTCGCGCACGACGAGCCGCCGGTGCAGGTTCTGCGCTCTTTCGAGCGCGTGCTGCTGCGCGAGACCGGCTATGCGCTGGCGCTGAACCGCACGGTGAACCGGAAGACCGTCGTGGCGGAAGGCCGCTACGTGTTCGACCCCGAGCGCGGCGTGCGCGAGGCGTCGGACGAATGGCCGGCGCAGTGGCCGGTGCTGGCGGGACAGACGTTGCTCGACATGGAGCAGGACGATTACCATCGTCCCCAGACCGTCGCGCAGAGCAAGGCGCTGATGCGTTTCCTGCTGAATACTTACCTTGGCGGCACGCCGCTCGCGACGCGCCAGATCCTGATCGACCTGCAGAATCTATGAGCTTCTTTCTCACCTCTCCCAACGTGATCGATCTCGGTGTGAACATCGACCACGTCGCGACGCTGCGCAACGCGCGCGGCACCGCCTACCCCGATCCGATCCGCGCGGCGCTGCTCGCCGAAGACGCGGGCGCCGACGTCATCACGCTGCATCTGCGCGAAGACCGCCGCCATATCGTCGATGCCGACGTGCGCGGGCTGCGCCCGCTGCTGAAGACGCGCATGAACCTCGAATGCGCCGTGACGGCCGAGATGCTCGACATTGCCTGCGACATCAAGCCTCAGGATGTCTGCCTCGTGCCCGAAAAGCGCCAGGAACTGACGACCGAGGGCGGTCTCGACGTCGCCGGCCATTTCGATGCCGTGAGCGGCGCGTGCCGGCAACTGGCGGACGCGGGCATCCGCGTCTCGCTCTTCATCGACCCGGACGAGACGCAGATCCGCGCGGCGCACGAGACCGGCGCGCCCGTGATCGAGCTGCATACCGGCCGCTATGCCGAAGCCCATGACGCCAGCGAGCAGGAGCGCGAGTACGAGCGCGTGGTGGTCGGCGTGAACTGCGGCATCGGTCTTGGTCTCAAGGTCAATGCGGGCCACGGGCTGCATTACACGAACGTGCAGCAGATTGCCGCCATCGACGGCATCGACGAACTGAACATCGGTCACGCGATCGTGGCGCACGCCGTCTTCGCGGGCTGGGAAAATGCCGTTCGCGAGATGAAGGCGATCATGGTCGCGGCGCGTCTCGGCGCGCGCGCGTAATCCGGCGCGACGGTCATGCCACAACGGCCGCGCCACGGCGCGCAGCCGCACTTCGACGAGGAGCCCATGGCGATCTACGGCATCGGTACCGACATCATTCAGGTCAGCCGCGTCGCGGCGGTCATGGAGCGCACCGAGGGGCGCTTTGCCGCGCGCGTGCTCGGTCCGGAAGAGCTGGCCGTGTACGAGGCGCGCAAGGCGCGCTCGGCCGTCCGCGGGCTCGCCTATCTGGCCACGCGGTTTTCGGCCAAGGAGGCGGCTTCGAAGGCGATCGGCCTCGGCATGCACATGCCCATGACCTGGCGCTCGGTGCAGACGCTCAACGAGCCCGGCGGCAAGCCGGTGATCGTCGCCTCCGGGCCGCTCGCGCAGTGGCTCGACGAGCGTGGCATCACGATGCGCGTGACGATCAGCGACGAGCACGATTACGCGGTGTCGTTCGTCATCGCAGAAACCAGCAAATCCGCGGGCTGACAGGTCCGCCGAATTCCCCGCTGCGCGGCCGCCGTCGCGCAGCTTCTACGCAAGAAGACTCAATGAAGAAACTCCCTGGACCGGTGATGCTCGACGTGGTCGGCAAGACGCTGACCGACGACGATGTGCGTCGCCTAGCCCACCCCATGACCGGCGGCGTGATCCTGTTTGCGCGCCACTACGAAAACCGCGCGCAGCTCGTCGCGCTGACCGACGCGATTCACGCCGTGCGCGACGACCTGCTGATCGCCGTCGACCACGAAGGCGGTCGCGTGCAGCGCTTTCGCACCGACGGCTTCACGGTGCAGCCCGCGATGGGGCGCCTCGGCGAACTGTGGGACAAGGATGTGCTGCTCGCGACGAAGCTCGCGACGGCCGTGGGCTACATCCTCGCGAGCGAACTGCTCGCGTGCGGTATCGACCTCTCGTTTACGCCCGTACTCGATCTTGGCTATGGCCAGTCGAAGGTCGTGGGCGACCGCGCGTTTCATCGCGATCCGCGCGTCGTCACGCTGCTCGCGAAGAGCCTGAACCACGGTCTCTCGCTGGCGGGCATGGCGAACTGCGGCAAGCATTTCCCGGGTCACGGCTGGGCCCAGGCCGACTCGCACGTGGCGGTGCCGATCGACGACCGGCCACTCGAGGCGATCCTCGGCGAAGACGCGATGCCCTACGATTGGCTCGGCCTTTCGCTCGCCGCCGCGATGCCGGGGCATGTGATCTATCCGAAAGTCGATTCGAAGCCGGCCGGGTTCTCGCGCATCTGGGTGCAGGAGATCCTGCGCGGCAAGCTGCGCTTCACGGGCGCGATCTTCAGCGACGATCTTTCGATGGAGGCTGCACGCCAGGGCGGCACGCTGACCGAGGGCGCGCGCGCCGCGCTCGAAGCGGGCTGCGACATGGTGCTGATCTGCAACCAGCCCGACGAGGCAGAGAAAGTGCTGGATTCGCTGCGCGTCGTGGAGCCGTCGCGCGCCATGCGCCTCGAGTCGGCGAAACGCATCCGGCGGTTGCGTCCGCGCGGCAAGGCGCTGCGCTGGGACCGGCTGATCGCGGAACCCGCATATCTGTCGGCCCAGACGTTGTTGCGCAGCGTGCTGCCGTAAAACTGGAACGCTTGAATGCAAATGGCCGCCCCTCGGGCGGCCATTTGCATTTCCACACCGGTAGCAGTGGGCTTGCGTTCAGTTCAGGCGCATCCGCTGGAGCTTGTTGTAGAGCGTCTTCGGGCTGATGCCGAGCAGCGACGCCGCGCGGTGCCGCGTGCCGCCCACCGCGTCGAGCGTCGCGCGGATCAGCATCTCCTCGACGTCGGCGAGCGGTGTGCCCACCGTGACCTGGACGCGGCCGCCGTTCACGTCGCGCGGGCGCGCGCCACTGCTTTCTTCGGCCTGCAAGGTCTCCAGCACGTCGCCGGATGCTTCCCAGGCGAGCCGCACGCGCTCCTGCAGTTCGCGCACGTTGCCGGGCCAGTCGTAGGCCAGGCACTCGCGGATGAACGACGGCGCGATCAGGCGTGTCGCCGCGCCGCCGCGGGCGTGGGCCTCCTGATTGAACTCGTCGACGCAGGCTGCGGCAAGCAGCGCCGCGTCTTCCTCGCGTTCGCGCAGCGGCGGCAGCATGAGCGCGGCGGCGTCGAGGCGCAGCCACAGTTCCTCGTTCAACAGGCCCTGCGCGACGGCGTCGCGCGGCACGGCGCGCGTGGCCGCGATCAGACGGAAGTCCGTGCCGACCTCGTTGCTGCCGCCCACGCGCATGAAGGTCTGGGAATCGAGCGCGCGCAGGAGGGCGGTCTGTTGATCGCGCGGCAGGTCGATGAGTTCGTCGATGAAGAGCGTGCCGCCGCTCGCCTCGCCGACGAGTCCCGGCTCGCGCTGTTCCGCGCCTTCGAATGCACCGCGCTCGTGGCCGAACAGCAGGCTCGCGAGCGGCCGGCCGTTCGCTGCTTCCGAGCCGACCGCGCGGGCGTCGTACACCACGAACGGGGCTTTGCGGCGCCGGCTCAACTGGTGCAGCGTGCGCGCCGCGACTTCCTTGCCGGTGCCGGCTTCGCCCTGGATCAGGATCGCGGCTTCGGTGGGCGCAAGCTGCTCGAGCGTGTCGTACACGCGCTGGATCGCGCTGCTGCGCCCGAGCATGGGCCCGAAGCGGCCGATCTGACGCAGCAGCGAGCGCAGCACCCGGACTTCCTCGGTGAGCTCGTAGGGGCGCGGAATGCGCGCGAGCAGGCTGCGCAGGCGCGGAATGTTGACCGGTTTGAGCAGATAGTCCCAGATGCCGTGGCGCAGGCCCTCGATCGCGCTTTCGACCGTGGCGTTGCCGGTCATGACGATGACGGGCAGGGCGCCGCTGGGTTGCGCGGGCAGGTGAGGGAGCAGTTCGAGCCCGCTTCCGTCGGGCAGATTCAGATCGACGAGCACGACGTCGGGGATGAAGCGCGCGAGTGCGGCTCGGGCTTCGGCGAGCGTGGCCGCGGTATCGACGGAGAAGCCGTCGGCGGCCACGATCGCGGACAGGCCGGACAGGCTGTTGGGATCGTCTTCGACAATCAGGGCATGTGGCATGGCGAGGCGGCGTTACGGATAATTGGAGGCGGAATCAGACGCAATCAGGCGCAAGCGCCCGCCGCACAGTCCGGATGCGCAGCGGCGCGCCGTGCAGGGCGCGGCACGGAGCGTCAGGGTCCAGCGGGCAAACTCGATGCAGACGTTTCAGATCCGGTCCTCCAGAATGGCGACGGCGCGCGGGGCCTCCCCCGGCAATGCCGGACGGGAGGCCGCGCCACGCGGCCGTACTACCCCCAAAATGCATCCGGCAGGGAGACGGCCCGTGCAAGCCATGCCAGGGCGCGTCAGTTGCGCGGCCGATGTGCCTCGACCCAGCGCCGCACTTCCTGCTCGGCTTCGTCACGGGTCTTGCCGTAACGCTCCTGGATCAGACCGGCAAGCCGGTCGACATGTCCTTCGGCCTTGATCAGCTCGTCGTCCGTCAGCTCGCCCCAGGCGGCCTTGGCCTTGCCGATCAACTGTTTCCACTTGCCTTCTGCGATGTCGTTGTTCATGGGTTTCTCCTGATTGGGTTCATGTCCCGCGAGGACTGAACCCGGCACAGCAGAAACCGTGCCGCGGATGGTGCGTTCCCGGCGCGCCGCATGATTCCCGTGCGCGGCGCGGACCGGTAAAGACTTCCCGTGGCATTCACAAACATACACGCTTGGGAAAAAAAGAAAAAGCGCCCCAAAGGGCGCTTTCCTGCCGGATCCACTCGCCGCGCATGAACGCGGCGCCGCCGGTGAGTATGGCCAGAAGCGGCGACCCGAGGCGGCGCTTACGCGCGGCTGCGGTACTCGTTCGTGCGCGTGTCGATTTCGATCTTGTCGCCGATGTTGCAGAAGAGCGGCACTTGCAGCTCGAAACCCGTGTTCAGCTTGGCCTGCTTCATGACCTTGCCCGACGACGTATCGCCCTTGACGGCCGGTTCCGTGTAGATGATTTCGCGCACCAGCGTGGTCGGCAGTTCGACCGAGATGGCCTTCTCGTTGTAGAACACGACTTCGCAACCCATGCCGTCTTCGAGGTAGTTCAGGGCGTCGCCCATCATCTCGCCTTCGACTTCGAACTGGTTGTAGTCGGCGTCCATGAACACGTACATCGGGTCGGCGAAGTACGAGTACGTCACTTCCTTGCGGTCCAGCACGACGACGTCGAACTTGTCGTCCGCCTTGTACACGGTTTCCATGCCGGCGCCGGTCAGCAGGTTCTTGAACTTCATCTTCACGACGGCGGCGTTACGGCCCGATTTGTTGTACTCGGCCCGTTGCACGACCATGGCGTCGTTACCGATCATCACGACGTTGCCGACGCGGAGTTCCTGTGCGGTCTTCATAAAACAGTCCTGTCCAGATTAAATAGCTTCAGTGTGCTCGACGGCAAACGTCGCAAGCGCGTTCGCAGGACGCTCCAAAAAAGGGAGCGGTTGCGGCGGGATGCTCGAGGGAGTTGCCGTCTTGAATCGCTGCAGTGAACCTTGCAGTCAACCCGCTTGAGACGGCTGCCGTCGGATAACCGCTTATTTTAACTGAGTTTTTGCGAATTCGGCGAGATTTCCGGCGAGGTCGCCGGGTCGCGCGAGTTCCTCGGCCCAGCTTGCGGCCCGCGCCGAAAAATCGGGCAAATGGTGTGCGAACGTGGGCCAGTCCGGCGTGCCGCGGCCGTTCCACGCGTGCCAGAAGGCCTCCAGCGCGCTGCGTGCCGCGGTGGACAGCGGCCGGGCATAGTGTTCGAGGGCGGCATCGAGCTTGGGAAGATGCGCGTCGTCGGCCTGCGGGTAGATGTGCCAGACGAACGGCTTCGCCGCCCACTGCGCGCGCACGAACGAGTCTTCGCCGCGCACGAAGTTCAGGTCGCTCGCCCACAGCAGCGGGTCGTAGCCCCGCTGCTCCGTGAAGGCGAGGCTGTGCGCATGCAACGCCCCGCGCATTGCTTGCTCACCGGGCTCGAACGCATGCAGGCCGAAGAAGCGCGCCACGGCGCCCGAGATGCGGCCCTGCGGGACCAGCAGCACGACAGGCGTCGCGTGGTTTTGCCACTGGGCGAGCAGGCTGTCGATGGCCGGATTCTCGTAGGCGAAGAGCGAAATCACGGTCGCATCGGGTGCTGGCGGCGGTGCGCCGGCCGTATCGTGCCACCAGGCTGCACGCGCTTCGGCCGAGCTTTCGAAGGCGAGGCGGGCGGCGTCGAGATCCCGCTCCTTGAGCACGCCGCTGGTTCCCGGCCCGAGCCCCGGAAAGAAGAAGTGCTTGACGAGCGGATAGCGCGGATGCGGCGAGGGCCGCAAATGGAAGTCGGCGACCCAGTCCTCGGCGCTCAGGTATTCGAGGTTGAGCCACGCCGGCGTGCGCGTACGCGCTGCCATTGCCGCGACGTAGACGGGCGGCAGTTCGCAGGCGAACGCCTCGATCACGACATCGGCGATCTGCAGCGTCTCGCCGGCATGCGTGGGCGCGTGCCAGTGCTCGACGACGACGCCCTCGACGGTTTGCGTCGCGCGGGCAATGTCGAGCGCGGGGCAAAGTCGCGCGAACGCGTGCAGGTCGTCCACGAACACGCGCACCTCCCAGCCGTGCTCGCTGGCGAGCTGGCGGGCAAGACGCCAGCAGACGCCGATGTCGCCGAAGTTGTCGATCACCGCGCAGAAGATGTCGCAGGCGACGGTGGAGGGGGAGTCGGCTTCGGTGGGCAGCATGGCGTTGGTCATGGCGGGCGGGCCGGGCGGTGCGGTGGGGGTGTTTCGTGCCTCGCGCGGCGGACGGCGAGCACGGACACGCTCGTCCCCCGAGCGCGGTTCGGCCCGGCGCGGAATGATCTAAACTTGCAATTCTAAGACACCGCCGGGCCCGTGCGTGGCCGACCTGAACGCGCTGAGACGGGCGACAGCCCTCCCCCCGAATACCCGACTACTGGATGACCGACTCCGACGTTTTCGACCCCAAGAAGGCGCTCTCGCAACTGCCGCACCTGCCTGGCGTCTATCGCTACTACGACGCGCAGGGCGCGGTGCTGTACGTCGGCAAGGCGCGAGATCTGAAGAAGCGCGTATCGAGCTATTTCACCAAAACGCTGCTTTCGCCGCGCATCGCGATGATGGTCACGCGCATCGTGCGCATCGAAACCACGGTGACGCGCTCCGAGGCCGAAGCGCTGCTGCTCGAAAACAACCTCATCAAGGCGCTGACGCCGCGCTACAACATCCTCTTTCGCGACGACAAGTCCTATCCGTTCCTCAAGCTGACGGGGCATAAGTTCCCGCGCATGGCGTACTACCGCGGGGCCGTCGATCGCAAAAACCAGTACTTCGGACCGTTCCCGAGTGCTTCGGCGGTGCGCGAGAGCATCCAGATCCTGCAACGCGTGTTCCAGTTGCGCACCTGTGAAGATTCGGTGTTCAGCAATCGCACGCGGCCCTGTCTGCTGCATCAGATTGCGCGCTGCACGGCGCCGTGCGTCGGCGCGATCGGCGAGGAGGACTACGCCCGCGACGTGAGCAACGCGTCGCGGTTCCTGCTCGGGCGGCAGAACGAAGTGATGAAGGAGCTCGAAACGAAGATGCACGCGTTTGCCGCCGAGCTCAAATTCGAGCAGGCGGCATCCGTGCGCAACCAGATGAGCGCGCTCTCCACCGTGCTGCACCAGCAGGCAATCGAGACCGGCAGCGAAAGCGACGTCGACATTCTCGCCGTGGTGGCGCTGGGCGGGCGCGTCTGCGTGAACCTCGCGATGGTGCGCGGCGGCCGGCATCTGGGCGACAAGGCGTACTTCCCGGCGCACGTCGAACGCGTATTGACGGACGAGGAGGGCGGCGTCGCGGAGGCAGTGGACGGCGACGCCGTGCTGGCGGCATCGGCGCTGACCGCGCTGCCGGCCATGGCGAGGCGGGCGCTCGAAGCGGCCGCGGGCCTTGCGGCCGACGCGCCGCATGGCGAGCCGGCAGGCGAGACCGACGAGATGGACGCCGTCGGGGCCATGCCCGATCCGCTCGCCATTGCCGCGGACCTGCCGCCCGAGGCGCAAGGCGTGGGCGGTGAAGAGGCGGACGAGACCGACGAAGCTGCCGATGACGTTACCGATGACGTTACCGATGAGGCGGCGTCGGCCGAAGAGGCGTCGTCGTCCGCGGGCCGCAAGCGTCGTGCGACGGGTATCGAATCCGAGGTGCTCGACGCGTTCATCGCGCAGCATTACTTCGGCAATCGCGTGCCGCCGGTGCTCGTGGTGAGCCATCCGCCCGCGAACCGCGAACTCGTCGAGGTGCTCACCGAGCAGGCCGGCCACAAGGTAACGCTCGTGCGCCAGCCCCAAGGGCAGAAGCGCGCATGGCTTGCGATGGCGGAGCAGAACGCGCGCCTCGCGCTGGCGCGGCTGCTTTCTGAGCAGGGTTCGCAGCAGGCTCGTACGCGCTCGCTCGCGCAACTGCTCGGGCTCGAACCCGACGACCTCGCGCATCTGCGCATCGAATGCTTCGACATCAGCCATACGATGGGCGAGGCGACCCAGGCCTCGTGCGTGGTCTATCACCATCACAAGATGCAGTCGGGCGACTACCGCCGCTACAACATCACCGGCATCACACCGGGCGACGACTACGCCGCCATGCGCCAGGTGCTCACGCGCCGCTACGAGAAGATGGTGGCGCAGGCGGCGGAGAACGAGGCGGACGAGGCCGCGGCGCAGCCAGGCGGCGACGCCTCCGGTCCGATGGCAAGCCCCGAGGGCGCCGAACCCGCGGCGACGGGCGGCACGCTGCCGCATATCGTGCTGATCGACGGCGGCAAGGGGCAGGTGGAGGTCGCGCGCCAGGTATTCACGGAGCTGGGGCTCGATCCGGCGATGCTGGTGGGCGTCGCCAAGGGCGAAGGGCGCAAGGTGGGCCTGGAGACGCTGGTGTTCGCCGACGGCCGCTCGCCGCTCGAACTCGGCAAGGAGAGCGCAGCCCTGATGCTCGTTGCGCAGATCCGCGACGAGGCGCACCGCTTCGCGATCACGGGCATGCGTGCGAAGCGCGGCAAGACGCGCCAGACTTCGCGCCTCGAGGAGCTGGAAGGCGTGGGCGCGAAGCGCCGCCAGCGTCTGCTCGCGCGCTTCGGGGGATTGCGCGGGGTGATGGCGGCGAGCGTCGAGGATCTCGCGAGCGTCGAGGGCATTTCACGCTCGCTCGCGGAGCAGATCTACCAGCAACTGCACTAAACCCGGACCGCGCGCCGCGCGGCCTTTGGGTCGCCGCCTTTCAGTTGCTTGTGGCAGGTGCGGCTACGCGGCACAATTGCAACTCCTTTCGACAGACAGCGCCAGCCGATGCCGTTCAATTTTCCTATTCTCCTGACGTGGCTGCGGATCGTACTGATCCCGCTGGTGGTTGGCGTGTTCTATCTGCCCGAGTCGCTGTTGAGCCTGACGCACCAGAACACGGCGGCGATGCTGATCTTCGTGCTGGCGGCGCTCACCGACTGGTTCGACGGCTATCTCGCCCGCAGATGGAACCAGACCTCGTCGTTCGGCGCGTTCCTCGACCCTGTCGCGGACAAGCTGATGGTCACGGCGGCGCTGCTGATCCTCGTGCACCTCGCCCGGCTCGACGCGGCGATCGCGCTCGTGATCGTCGGCCGCGAGATTGCGATTTCGGCACTGCGCGAATGGATGGCGCAGATCGGTGCGTCGAAGAGCGTTGCTGTGAACTCGCTCGGCAAATTCAAGACGGCCTGCCAGATGGTGGCGATCCCGATGCTGCTGTTCTATGCGCCGCTCACGATAGGCGGCGTGACGCTGTTCGATTCGCGTGTATGGGGGGCGTGGCTCATCTATGTCGCAGCGTTCCTCACGATCTGGTCGATGCTCTACTATATGAAGCTCGCCTGGCCGCAGATCCGCGAGCGCGGGAGTTTTTGAGCGCGCGCGAGGTGTTCCCGTCCGGTGTCCCCTATTCAAAAAGTTTGCCGGTAGGGGTTGACACGATTCAGCGGGTTATACATAATCTCACTTCTCCGCTGCACGACAAAGTCAGCAGCAAGCAGATGCGGTGGAAATCGCCGCAGATGCAGTCAAGTAGCGGTGAGATGGTGCAAATATGCGGGAGTAGCTCAGTTGGTAGAGCGCAACCTTGCCAAGGTTGAGGTCGCGAGTTCGAGACTCGTCTCCCGCTCCAGATATCCGGGGAAGCAGCGCTTCCCCTTTTGTTTGGCAGGCTTCGACCGGTATGTCGAACTGCCGCACAAATCTGTCCCGTCGTTGCGGGCGCAAGCGCGCTTCATGTACGGACAGTCCGCTTCCGGCGCGATAGCAAAGCGGTTATGCAGCGGCCTGCAAAGCCGTGTAGGCCGGTTCGACTCCGGCTCGCGCCTCCATTCAAAAGCCCTGACTTGTCAGGGCTTTTTCTTTTCCCCCATCGTTTTTTTCGCCATGGCCATCGAACTCCCTGAAGACGCGCGCCGCGATGCCATCGCGTCGATCCAGCGTTACTTCGACACCCACATGGAGGAGTCCATCGGCAATATCGCGGCCGGTGCGCTGCTCGGTTTTTTCCTCGAAGAGATCGCGCCGGTGATCTACAACCAGGCGGTTGCCGACGCGCAGGAGCACATGCAGGCACGCATCGCCGATCTTGACATCGATCTGCACGAAGCGCCATTCCAGTACTGGCGCAAGTACGCGCAACCGAAGCGTAAATGATGCATTTCGCACTGGGTGACGCCTGCACGGCGTTAGCAGGGCGCGGCATAATTGCCATTTCACACGACGCTTGACGGAAAGTTCCGATGACCACGCAGTCCCGCGCATTGCCGCTTGCCCATCTCGATTGGCGCTGGAGAGCCTTCGACGCGCTCGATCCCCGCGAAATTTACGCAATGCTTCGGGCGCGATCCGAAGTGTTCGTCATGGAGCAGGAATGCGTTTATGGCGACATCGACGGCCTCGATACCGGCGCGTGGCACCTGTTTGCGTGGGACACGGCCGGCGAGCGCCCGGTGCTGGCGGGCTATCTGCGCGTGCTGCTGCCCGATGCGGACGACCCCGACGTTCGCATCGGCCGGGTGCTGACCACCGCCGGCTATCGCGGCATCAAGCTCGGCAATGCGCTTCTTGAGCGCTCGATTCATCACATCGCGCAGCAGTGGCCCGACGTCCCGATGCGGCTGCACGCCCAGGCCCATCTGCAGAAGTTCTATGGCGCGTTCGGCTTCAGGCCCGTTTCGGAAATCCACGACGAAGACGGCATCCCGCACGTCTGGATGCGGTCGGATTCACTGTCGGAGTAACTGCGGCGTTGCGCAGGCGCGGTTCAGGTGCGCTGGGGCTCGCGGTCGTGCGCTCCGTCGGGCGCACTGCCAGACGCATTGCGGGGCGCACTACCCGGCACGGCGGACGGCTGCGGGCGTGCCGGCCGATCGCGGCGGCGCAGGCGTCCGCGCGCCGAGAGCCGCATCCAGTGGCGCAGCGCAACCAGTGCGCCAATCACGCTCATCATCGACCCCGGAATCCACAGCAACAGGCCGCCGATCTGCTGGTCGCGCATCGGGCTGAGCCAGGTGAAGGCGCGTCCGCAGATCGAGTACACGGGGTAGAGTTCGCGCGGCGTAAAGAAGATGAACGCGCCGAGCAGGATCTGCGGCGGAATCGCCGCAATCACCACCAGCACGCGCTTGCCCGGCGCGAGCCGCGCGGGCGGGGCGGAGCGCGCGTCGAGCACGAGCCACCAGAACATGAGGCCGTCGATCACCATGCTCCAGTTCATGACGCGATAGAGGCGCCAGTCGAGCATCGCGATGAAGTGGATCGGCGAAAACAGCCAGAAATAGATCAGCCCGACGAAGAGCGTCACGGCGACGACCGGATGCATCACGACATCCAGCGCGAGACGCACGGGACGCGCCGCTAGCGCGGGCCGCACGAAGCGCTGGCGCCATGCGAACGGAATGCCCGCGCGCAGGGCCGCGCCAGGATAGGCGAGCGCGATGAAGAAGGGCCCCAAATGATGCAGCACCAGATGCTGCGCGCGGTGCATGAAGAATTCGTGCTCGAAGTAGTAATCGAGCCGCGTATGCAGTGCGACATAGAGCGCGCCGAGCCCGAACCAGAACGAGATGCGTCGTGCGAGCGATACGCGTGCATGGCGCTGGCCGCGCACGAAAAGGATCGCGGCGGTCGCGATGGCGATCACGACCGTAGGCGAAGGCTCCCAGGGATCGAGCCAGTAGAGCAGGTTCATGGTTGGCGGATCTCCCGCGTCAAGACTTGCGAGCGCACGCCGAATGCCGGCAGGCGGACCGCGGCGTTATCGGTAGGGCGGATTCCCGTGGGGCAGCCACAGCGGACCCGGCATGAAGCAAATGACTCAGCCGGCATCGTCGATCACACGGCGCACATCGTGCGCGATCACATCGGGCGCGTCGTTGTCGGTCGCGAGCAGCCGCGCGCGGCCTTGTGCGTCGAACACATACACCGCCGAGCTGTGCGTGACGTCGTAGCTCCCGTCGGGATTGGGTTTTTCCAACTGGTACGCCACGCGATAGTGCCTGGCGAGCGACTCGATCTGGCCGTCGCTGCCGGTCAGGCCCAGTGCATGTTGCGAGTCGAATGCCGCAATATAGCTGTGCAGCACGGCAGGCGTGTCGCGTGCGGGATCGACGCTGACGAAGAGTATCCGCACGGCGCGTGCCTCGGGACCGAGTTTTGCGATCACCTGCATCAGCCGCGCCATGGTCTCGGGACAGATGTCCGGGCAGTGCGTGTAGCCGAAGTACACGAGCGTGGTTTGTCCGCGGAAGCTCACGCCCGTGACCGGGCGGCCGTCGTCGTCGGTCAGGCTGAAACTGAGGTCAGGCAGGTGGCCGGTAACGTTGGTGAGCTGCCAGGGGGCGGCGGGATGGGAACAGGCGCTGACCAGCATCGCTCCCGCCACGATCGCGGTGCCTCCGGCAAGCCGTGCGCGGGCGCCGCGGTGGCGCAGGGCGGGAAGCGTGGCGAGGGAGAGCTTGCGGAACAAGGGCGTCTCGGCGAATGTCTCGGTATTTTGCTTCGTGGTTCGTGGCAGGCGGTTAGCGGAGACCGACGGCCAGCAACTTTCTGCGACTGTAGCAAAATTAGTGAGGGACTGTCGTACCTAACAAGAACCCGGCAAAGAACCCGGCAGCGAACCGGAAGGATGGCGTGTCCAACCTTACACGCTCGAAAATCGACCGAAGGCGAGGTAAGATGCGCACACTTTCTCCAGCAGCCCAGCGTTCGCCGGACCCGCCGGACCAATGCGCGGCTAGCGCCGAGGGATGAAAAAACACGTAATGCAAGGACTACCGGCTGTATTGCCGCCAGATCAGACGGCCTTCTTCTTCGATTTCGACGGCACGCTCGTCGAACTTGCGCCAACACCCGATGGCGTGCTCGTGCGGCCCGACATGCTCGCGCTGCTCGGCGAGCTGCGGCGCCTCACGCACGGCGCGGTGGCGATCGTGTCCGGGCGCGGCATCGACAGCATCGACGCATTCCTCGGCATGCCGGACCTGCCGGTGGCGGGCCTGCACGGCGCCGAGCGCCGCGACGCCAACGGCGACACGCAGCGCGTGGGTTTCAACGATCAGCGGCTCCTGCACATGGAGCAGGTGCTCGCGGAAGTGGTGCGCACGCATCCCGGCACGCTCCTCGAAATCAAGGGCGCGGCGCTGGCGTTGCACTACCGGAACGCGCCCGAGCACGAACCGGTTGCGCGCGAGGCGACCACGCGGCTTGCCGGCGAATTCGCGCAGGCCTACGTGCTACAGCCCGGCAAGATGGTCTACGAAATCAAGCCCAAGGACGTCGACAAGGGCCGCGCGCTGCGCACGTTCCTGGACGAGCCGCCGTTCGCGGGGCGCCGTCCGGTGTTTGCCGGCGACGATCTCACCGACGAGAAGGGTTTTGCCGTCGTCAACGCACAGCACGGATTGTCGATCAAGGTCGGCGGCGGCGATACGATCGCGCAGACGCGTGTCGACTCGGTGGATGCGCTGCTTGCGTGGCTGACGTCGCTGGTCGCGGCGATGCGCGTGGCGTGACGCCTGGCCTCTCTGCGGCCGGTCCGCTGCACCCGCCGCACCCTTACCCACTCCTCGACGGAACCCGCATCTCATGAGCCGATTGATCATCGTGTCGAACCGGGTCGCACCCATTTCCGAAGGCGGACCGGCGGCGGGCGGCCTTGCGGTGGGTGTTTATGATGCGCTGAAGGAAACCGGCGGCATGTGGTTCGGCTGGAGCGGCGACGTGCTGGCTTCGGGCCAGCCGCAGATCCGGCTGGAAGAACGCGGCCCGGTGACGTTCGCTACCATCGGGCTCCTGCGTCGCGACTATGACCAGTACTACCGCGGGTTTTCGAACGCGACGCTGTGGCCCGCGTTCCACTATCGCGCCGATCTCGTCCAGTACGACCGCCACGAATACGCGGGCTACTGCCGCGTGAACGCGTGGCTCGCGCAGCAGCTCGTGCCGCTCCTGCGCGACGACGACGTGATCTGGGTCCACGACTATCACCTGATCCCGTTCGCGCAGGCGCTGCGCTCGGCGGGCGTGAAGAACCGCATCGGCTTTTTCCTGCACATTCCGTTTCCTGCTTCGCAGGTGCTGCTGGCGGTTCCGCCGCATCGCGACCTCGTCGAGGCGCTGTGCTCGTTCGACCTCGTCGGTTTCCAGACGAAGCCCGATCTGCGCGCGTTTTGCGATTACGTCGTCAACGAGGCGGGCGGAACGGTCGAGCGCCTGCCGGGCGGCGTGGCGCGCATCCAGGCATTCGGCCAGACGCTGGTCGCCAACGACTACCCGATCGGCGTCTATCCGGACGAGGTCGCGGGACTCGCAAAGGCCGGCGAGCGCGGCAAGCCCGTGCGTACGCTCAAATCCACGCTGCACGGCCGCAAGGTCATCATCAGCGTGGACCGGCTCGATTACTCGAAGGGACTCGTGGAGCGTTTTCGCGCGTTCGAGCGTCTGCTCGACCAGCACGCCGGCGAGCGCAACAACGTCTCGTTCGTGCAGATCGCGCCGCCCACGCGGGCCGACCTCCATGCCTATCAGGACATCCGCCTCAAGCTCGAAGCGGAGTCTGGGCGGATCAACGGCCGCTTCGCCGAGCTCGACTGGACGCCGATCTGGTACATCCATCGTCAGTACGAACGGGCGGTGCTGGCGGCGCTGTTCCGCGCGTCGCACGTCGGCTACGTGACGCCGTTGCGCGACGGCATGAACCTCGTCGCGAAAGAATACGTGTCGGCGCAGGATCCGGAGAACCCCGGCGTGCTCGTGCTTTCGCGCTTCGCGGGCGCCGCGCAGGAACTCACCGGCGCGCTGATCGTCAATCCGCTCGACATCGACGGCATGGCCGACGCCCTGGCCGCCGCGCTCTCGATGCCGCTTGCCGAGCGGGCGGCGCGCTATCGGGACATGATGGCGCAACTGCGCGAGAACAACGTGTCGGTCTGGCGTGACCGCTTTCTGGGCGACCTCATGCGGATCGGCGAGCGGCGCGGCGTCGCGCTGCCGGTCGCGGAGACGGCGCATGGCGAGGCGCCAGGGCAGGTTCTGGACGCGAGCTGAGCGACGCGTTCGCCCGGGGTGCCCACGCTTCGCACAGAAAAAAACCGCTTCACAGAACAGGAAGCGGCTTTTCCGTTTCAGACGGCGGAAACGCCTCAGGCGACGTGTTTCTCGTCGCTCTTCTTGCTGCCGAGATGCAGCGTGGAATGCTTGCCATGCTGCTTGGCTAGCAGCTCGCGGTAGAGACCCGGACGGTTGCGCAGCTCTTCCGGGCTGCCGTCGTCGATCACCTTGCCCGAGCTCATCACAATGATGCGGTCGAAGTTCTGCAGCGTGGAGAGGCGGTGCGCGATGGCGACTACCGTGCGGCCCACCATCAGCCGGTCGAGCGCCTGCTGGATCGCCTCTTCGGAGGCGCTGTCGAGCGCCGAGGTCGCTTCGTCGAGCAGCAGAATAGGCGCGTTCTTGAGGATCGCGCGCGCAATCGCGATGCGCTGGCGCTGGCCGCCCGAAAGCTTCACGCCGCGGTCGCCCACGATCGTGTCGTAACCTTCCGGCATGGCTTCGATGAAGTCGGCGCAGCGCGCTTCGCGCGCAGCCTCGATCACTTCCTCGCGGCTCGCCTCGGGGCGGCCGTAAGCGATGTTCTCGTAGATCGAGCGGTGCAGGAGCGAGATGTCTTGCGGCACGAGCGCGATGGTGTTGCGCAGGCTGTCCTGCGTGACCTTTGCGATGTCCTCGCCGTCGATCCGGATCGCGCCGCCCTGCAGTTCGTAGAACCGCTGCAGCAGCGCGAGCACCGTGGTCTTGCCCGCGCCCGACTTGCCGATCAGACCGACGCGCTGGCCGGCCGCAATGTGCAGGTCGAAGTGGTCGAGGATGGGCTTGCGGTGCGGATAGGCGAAGGTCACGCTTTCGAAATCCACGCGGCCGCCCTGGGCGACGAGCTCGGCGGCGTCGTCGCGGTCGGGCATGCCGTGCGGCTCGAGCAGCGTCTGGACGGCTTCCGCGAGCCGCGCGACGTGCTGCGTCACGTCCACGAGCGCCACGGCGAGGTCGCGCGTGCCGTGCAGGATCGTGAAGCCGAGTGAGCTCACGAGGACGATGTCGCCCGAAGTGGCGCGGCCCTGATTCCAGAGCCACAGCGCCCAGCCGAGCAGGCCGGCCGAAAGCATCGCCGTGATCACGGCGTGCAGGAGGCGCAGCCTTTCGAGGTAGAGCAGGCTCGTGCGACGCGCGTCCAGTTCCGCCTTGACGGTCGCGCGAAAGCGCGTCTGCTCGCGGAAGGTCATGCCGAAGGCGCGTACGAGCGCCATATTGCCGATCACGTCCACCAGTTCGCCGTCCACGGCCGCGGCCCTGGTCGCGAACGCGTGGTGGCGCGAGGAACCGCGCCCCGCAAGCTTGAAGAGGATCACCGAGAGGATGGCCGAGCAGCACAGCAACGCGGCGGCCATCAACGGATTGACCGAGACGATCATGACGATCGCGCCCGCCACGGCGATGCAGGGCGGCAGTACGTTCCACGCGGTCGTGTTCTCGGCCGTATAGATGGCGTTCGAGGTTGCCGTGATGCGGCTCGCGAGCGTACCGGGCTGCTTTTCCGCGTAATACGTGGGCGAGTGGCCGCTCAGGTACTGGAAGAGGTCGCGCCGCAGGTCGCCCGTCACGGCGACGAAGGTGTGCGCCGCGAACCAGCCGCCCACGCGCCAGAGCAGGTTGTCGGCGGCGATCAGGCCGACGAGGATCGCGAACGCGGTCCACAGCGGCCCCGGGTGGTGACGTCCTGCGCCGAGCACGTCGATCAGGTGCTTGATCGCGTACTGCGAGGCGAGGGCGCAGCCGACGGCGGCGAACACGCTGGCCAGCACGACGGCATGGGCGAACGGGTGACGTCGGATATAGCGAAACAGGAACGCGAGCGGACGCCGCGCATAGCTCGCGAGCTTTGCGTTGTGGGCATTACGCTGGGCGATGGTCAGATGTTCCAATTGATCGGTGGTCGGTCTGACGGAGCTGGGTCCGTGCAAGTTGAAAAAAGAAATGGGAAGGCGCGGTAGCGGCAGCCCACGACGGACTTTCCAGCATTGTAAACACGCCCTGCGCGTGGTGCATCGCCTATGGCCATGGGACGCGCATCATATCGCGACGTCATGACGCGGGGTATGCCTTGCCGACAGTCTGTTGCTGCACAGGTTCAACAGGCGTTGCGAGCCATTTTGGAGATACAATTGCGGATTCCGTTGACGTCGCGTGCATGGCGCGTCCGACGACGGGCGCTGCGGCGCAGCAAGGTTCGGAAGTGCTGCCGCAATTGCCGTGCGCGAGACCCCCGATTTGCATCCGGACAGGCGACCCAATTTAAAACCATCTTTTAAAACAAAGAGTTGTGGATTGTTTCCGGTTTGTAACAACGTAAAGTATTTGAAATGTTTTGGGTGGCATGGGTCCCGAACCGGGATAATGCCGACTCGGATAGCGTAGGGAATCTGACAGCTTGTGTGTCAACGACCGCGAACCCTGCGCGTTTACCGCCTGAGCCGTTCCGTCTGCCTGAAAGCGCGACGGCCAGTGTGTCGGCAGAGCCGGCGCGGTTAGCGGTACGGAACGCCCGGGATGACGTGCGGCAAGGCTGCCGGCGCCACCGAGGGTCGATTGTCAAACTTGCAGTACTTTGCCCGATTTATTACGAGGAAGGAGTTCACCACTATGCGAATCGCTCAAATCGCTCCGTTGCACGAGGCGGTTCCTCCCAAGCTGTACGGCGGCACGGAACGGGTGGTCTCCTACCTGACCGAAGCGCTGGTCGAACAGGGTCACGACGTCACACTGTTCGCAAGCGGCGATTCGATCACCTCGGCAAAGCTCGAAGCGTTTTGGCCGCAGGCACTGCGCCTCGATCCGACGATCCGCGACGTGATGGCTCCGCACATGCTGCTGCTCGAAGAAGTGCGCCGCCGCGCGCATGAATTCGACGTGCTGCATTTCCACATCGACTACTATCCGTTCTCGCTGTTCCAGCGTCAGGAAGTGCCGTTCGTCACGACGATGCACGGCCGTCTCGACCTGCCGGAACTGCAGCCGATCTTCAATGCGTTCAACGACGTGCCGGTCGTCTCGATCTCGGACAACCAGCGCATCCCGCTCCAGCAGGCCGCCTGGCAGCAGACCGTCTATCACGGCCTGCCGGAAGACGTGCTCAAGCCGATTCCGAACGTCGAGCCCGGCTATCTGGCCTTCCTCGGCCGCGTTTCGCCGGAGAAGGGTCTTGACAAGGCAATTCGCATCGCCGGTCAGGCAGGGATGAAGCTCAAGGTTGCCGCCAAGATCGACAAGGCCGACCGTGCCTACTACGAAGAAGTCATCAAGCCGCTGATGGCGTTGCCGCACGTCGAGTACATCGGCGAAATCGGCGAGCATGAAAAGCGCGAGTTCCTCGGCAATGCGCACGCACTGGTGTTCCCGATCGACTGGCCGGAGCCCTTCGGCCTCGTCATGATCGAAGCCATGGCCTGCGGTACGCCGGTTATCGCGTTCAAGCGCGGCTCGGTGCCGGAAGTCATCGACAATGGCGTGTCGGGTTTCGTCGTCGAAGACGAAATCAGCGCCGTCGCGGCGATCAAGCGCCTGTCGACGCTGCCGCGCGAGAAGGTCCGTGCCGCGTTCGAGGCCCGCTTCTCGTCGAAAGTGATGGCGCGGAACTACGTCGCCGTGTACGAAGAACTGCTGCGTCAGAAGCGCCGCACCGTGCTGCGCGAAGTCGCCGCCGGCTAAGACGCCGCCGGCCTCGTGCCGGAGCGGCGGGCGCTGTCCCGTCGTGTCTTTCAGCAACGCCCCTGTGCCCTGCGCGCCGGGGCGTTGTCTTTTATGTGCGCGTGGCGCGCACGGCGTGAGCGCGGGCGGCAATGTCCCTATAATGGCCGTTCTGCAGGACCAGCAGCCACCAGAATTAAGAGGAGAAAAGCTTTGGCGAGATCCCGACCGACGCCCACGGTCGCCGTACCCGGCGCCGGGACGATGTTCGCCTTGCGCGCGATCGGTCTCGTGATCCTCGCGCGGTGGCTCTTCTCGATGGCGCAGATGAATTTCATCGCATCGCTCGAAGGAATGGCCTCGTCGCCGTGGGCGTGCATCAATCTCGTGTTCCTGTTTCTTCTGATCGTTCTGCCCGGCGCGAAGGCGCGCGTCGAGCGGCCGTTCCATCCGTTGCCGCAGTGGCTGCGCCAGGCGCTGCGATTCTTCGGCCTGCTCGGGTGCCTGTTCGCGCTGTGGTCGGTGGGCGCCTTCGTCTGGATGTCCGGCTGGCGGCGCGCGGTGCAGGCCGTGGCGGCAACCAATGGCTGGCTCGTCGTTGCGCCGGCATTGTATGCCGCCGTCGTGTGGATCTGCCGCCCGCGGGCGCTCTGGCGCTCCAACATCGCGGCGCGCCGTTTCGCGATCGGCCGTTACGCGGTCTCGCTCGACGCCGCCACGCGTACCACGATCGTCTGGCTGGAAAGCCGCAAGGTTGGCCAGTACGACGCGCGCGAGCTTTCGGTGCGCTGGCTGCAGGAGGCGCCGCCGGCTGTCGTGCCGGCCTCGCCGCCTGGGCCGGAGGGTACCGTGCTGGCGGAGGTGGCGGCTACCGCTGCCGGACCGTTATCGCCGGCGCCGTCCTCCGGCGCCACAGCCGTCCAGCACGCGGCGCATCGTCGGCCGAAGGTCGAGTTGCTGTGGGATTCTCCCGCCGCGGCGGGCCATAACCGCCAAACCGTGTTTCGCGTGCGGCTCGCTACCGATGGCGATCGCATGGCCGCGCGCGCGCTCGACGCCGCTCTGAAGCAAGTCTGATTCTCCCGGCGGCGCGCTGTTGCGGCATCGCGGGGCGCACTTCGCTTTGGGCTTGCCGTGCTTGCCGTCAACCTGGAGGAGTTGCGATGTACTCACGCTGGTTGCTTGCCGCCGTTCATCTCCTCGCTTTCGGCTATGCGCTCGCCTCGATTTTGCGGCGCTCGCGTGGATTGCGCCGCTGCACGTCGACGGAAGACCTGCCCGGCATCTTCGGTGCCGACAATGGCTGGGGACTCTCCGCACTCGTGCTGATTGTCACCGGAGCGATGCGCGCGTTCGGCGGTTTCGAGAAGGGCGCGTCGTATTACTTCCACGAGCCGCTCTTTCACGTGAAGATGGGCGCGCTCGTGCTGATCCTGTTGCTCGAGATCGCGCCGATGATGGCGCTGCTGCGCTGGCGTCTCGCCGTGCGGCGCGGCGATGTGCCGGACCTGACGGGGGCGCCGAAGTATGCGCGCATCGGCGCATGGCAAACGGCGTTGCTCGTGGTAATGGTGTTTGCGGCTACGGGTATGGCGCGCGGGATCGGGATCGACACGGGGGCTTGAGGCTGACCCCGTGCGATGCGGGTGTAGGTGAGCCGGTCTGGAATCTAAGGGATGCGAAGTAAATGCCCTGTAATGAAAAAAGCCCCCAGACTGGCGTCTGGGGGCTTTTGTTCTTCGGTGCTTGTCTTTACCAACACCAGAAATTCTGGTGGGTAGTACTGGGATCGAACCAGTGACCCCTGCCGTGTGAAGGCAGTGCTCTACCGCTGAGCTAACCACCCGAAGAGCTTTGGATTATGACGGGCTTTCCGAATCTTGTAAAGCCCTTTTTAAGCAATTTGCGCATCCGTCGGCTTTTCTTCCGGGGCGGGTTGCGTGCGCCACACGCTCGTTCCTTTGAGTGCTTTGTCGAGGTCGTCGAGCACGGCGTCGTGCGCCGCCAGTTCTTCGTCGGTCGCGGCGATCACAGGCAGCGCGAGCGTCTCGATCTGCACGCGGGGCGCCGCGACGTCGCCGGTCGCAGCCGTCTCACCCAGCATGTCGATGACAAGGCTTTCCTGGCCCCGCGTCATCGCGAGATAGACCTCCGCCAGCAGTTCCGAGTCGAGCAGTGCGCCGTGCAGCGTGCGGTGCGCGTTGCTGATGCCAAAGCGATCGCACAGCGCGTCGAGCGAATTGCGTTTGCCCGGGAAGATCTGCTTGGCCTGCACCAGCGTATCGATCACCTCGCCGCAGTGCTCCTTGAACGGCGGCTTGCCGAGCAGCGCGAGCTCCGCGTCGAGAAAGCCGATGTCGAACGGCGCGTTGTGGATGATGAGGTCCGCGCCCTGGATGAAGTCGAGGATTTCGTTGGCCACTTCGGCGAACTTCGGCTTGTCGGAGAGGAACTCGGTCGTCAGGCCATGTACCGCGAGCGCGCCGGGGTCGCTGTCGCGCTCGGGGTTGACGTAGAAGTGCAGGTTGTTGCCGGTGAGCCGGCGGTTCACCAGCTCGACGCAGCCGATTTCAATGATGCGGTCGCCCGTGCGGGCGTTCAGGCCGGTGGTTTCGGTATCGAGAATGATCTGGCGCATGTCGGATCGGAAAAATCGTATGTTGCGATAGGCGAGCGCGGACGGGCGCTCAAAGTTCGGCGAGCGAAGCGACGCCGCGGTTCGCGAGCGCGTCGGCGCGTTCGTTTTCCGGATGGCCGGCGTGGCCCTTCACCCAGCGCCATTCCACCTGGTGTTGCGCGACGAGCGCGTCGAGCCGCTTCCACAGGTCGTCGTTCTTGACGGGCGTTTTCGCCGCCGTCATCCAGTTCTTTTTCTTCCAGCCGTGGATCCACTCGCTGATGCCTTTCTGCACATACTGCGAGTCGGTATGGACGATCACGGTGCATGGACGCTTGAGGGCTTCGAGCGCGGCGATCACGCCCATCAGTTCCATGCGGTTGTTGGTCGTGACGGCTTCGCCGCCAAACAGTTCTTTTTCCAGCGTGCCGAAGCGCAGCAGCGCGCCCCAGCCGCCGGGGCCGGGGTTGCCTTTGCAGGCGCCGTCCGTGAAGATTTCGACGAAGTCGGGTGCGTTCATGAGTCCTTGTTGCGTGTGGGGGAGGGTGTCGTGGCGGCGGCCTTCAGGCTTGGCGCCAGCACCGGTTTCTTGACCTTTAGCGGACCGACGAGGCGCATGCCGCGCACGCGCTTGATCGCCGTAACCATATAGACGGCGCCGAAGATCGGCCACCAGCGGTCGCCGGCGGCTTCCATGAAGGCATAGCGGCCGAGCCATTGCTCGGTGGCGAGCGGCGGACGATAGCAGCCAAAGCGCCCGCGCTCGAGTTCGAAGCCGAGCAGCTTGATCCAGTCCTTCAGGCGCGTGAACGCGATCAGGTCCTGGCGCGCGGGCAGGAACGGTTTGCCGGTCAGCTTGCCGGCCGACTGGCGCGCGCCCCACAGCGAGAGCGAGTTGAAGCCGACGATCACGAGCTGTCCCTCGGGCATCAGGATGCGTTCCGCCTCGCGCAGCAGGCGGTGCGGATCGCTCGTGAATTCGAGTGTGTGCGGCATCACGATCAGGTCGACGCTCTGCGCCTCGAACGGCAAGTCGAGAAAATCGCACCAGACCGTGCTGCGGCCCTCGGGGGCATGACGCCGCGCGGATGCCGCGCCGCCGTCGGCCGGAGGCACGGTATAGGGTTCGCTCGCGGCGCTCGCCGCGTCGAGCACGAGCCCGCGGCACGGCATGCGGTTCTCGCGCAGGGCGTCGAGATGCGGCATGCCGAGCTGCAGCGCGTGGTAGCCGAAAATATTCGACACCACGCGATCTAGCTGCTCCTGCTCCCAGTCGAGGACATACCTGCCGGCAGGCGAAGCGGTCCAGGCGGGCCAGTCTATAATCGTTCGGTCAGACATGTCGAAGAATACGCCGCCCCAATGAATAGTCCGCTTGAGTACGCGTACGAATACGTACCGGTTCCGGCCTTCGATGACAACTACATCTGGGTCGTGTCGGACGGCCGCAATGCAATCGCCGTCGATCCGGGCGAGGCCGCGCCCGTTCGCGCGTATCTGGCGAAGCGCGGCTGGCGGCTCGTCGCTATTTTACTCACCCATCATCACAACGACCACGTCGGCGGGGTGGCCGATCTGCTGAACGGCCAACGCGTGCCGGTCTACGGCCCGGCCGGCGAGGCGCTCGGGCCGCTCGACCCGGTCGTCACGCGCGTGAAAGGCGGCGATCGCGTGCGGCTGGAAGCGCCGGCGCTCGACTTTACCGTGCTCGACGTGCCCGGCCACACACGCGGCCATATCGCCTACTTCCAGGCAGCCGATCCGGCGGGCGTGCCGCATCTGTTCTGCGGCGACACGCTATTCGCCTGCGGCTGCGGCCGCCTGTTCGAAGGCTCGCCCGCGCAGATGCTCGCCTCGCTCGACGCGCTCGCGGCACTCCCCGGCAACACCGAAGTGCATTGCGCGCACGAATACACGCTGTCGAACATTCGCTTTGCGCTGGCCTGCGACCCGGACAACGCCGCGCTGCACACCTGGAGCCGCGACGCGGCGGCGCTGCGCGAGCGCGGCGTGCCCACGCTGCCCACCACGATCGCGCACGAACGCGCCGTGAATCCGTTCCTGCGCGCGGGCGATCCGTCGGTCCAGGCGAGCCTTGCCGATCAGCTTCATGAAACGGTGTCTGATCGCCTGGCGGCATTCACGCTGATGCGCGAGTGGAAGAACCGGTTCCGCTAAGCCGCGCGTGTCAAGGGGCAAGCTCATCCCGAAAGTACGGAAGTGCACCCAAGCTACGGATTTTCATGGTTTTTTCGTATATTTCCGGTTGACGCAAACGTGTACGTTCCGTACCATCGGCTGCAAATTCCAGCCATGCAAGTAGACGTTCATGCGATTTATTTTTAGTGCGCTGCTGGTCCTGATGCTCGCCGCTTGCGCGAGCGGGGGACCATCTGCGAGTCATTCCGCCAACAATCCCGCCACAGCCGATCCCCAGGCCGCCGCCGACCAACTCCGCAAGACCTCCGCAGCCCAGGAAACCATCGACGTCGACAATGGCTCGGTCAGTTCCTTGACGAGCCAGGACGCCGATCTGTGGGGGCGTATTCGCCGCGGTTTCCAGATGCCCGACCTCCAGAGCGATCTGGTGGACATGAATGCCCAGTGGTATGCCGAGCGGCCCGACTACGTCGCACGCATGACGGAGCGGTCGCAGAAGTACCTCTATCACATTGTCGAAGAGCTTGAAGCCCGGCACATGCCGACCGAGCTGGCGCTGCTGCCGTTCATCGAATCGGCGTACAACCCGCAGGCGCTTTCCGTGGCGAAGGCGGCGGGCATGTGGCAGTTCGTGCCGGATACGGGGCGCACCTACAACCTCAAGCAGAACATGTGGCAGGACGAGCGCCGCGACGTGCTCGCCTCGACGAGCGCCGCGCTCGACTATCTCTCTCGCCTGCACGACATGTTCGGCGACTGGTATCTCGCGCTCGCCGCCTACAACTGGGGCGAGGGCAATGTGCAGCGCGCGATCGCGCGCAACCAGGCGGCCGGTTTACCCACCGACTACGAGAGCCTGCGCTTGCCCAACGAGACGCGTAACTACGTGCCGAAGCTGCAGGCCATCAAGAACATCGTGATGAACCCGCAGCAGTATGGCCTCACGCTGCCCTCGATCCCGAACCACCCGTATTTCGTCACGGTCACCACGTCGCACGATATCGACGTGGACGTCGCCGCGAAGCTCGCGAACATGACGCCCGACGAGTTCCGTTCGCTCAACCCGTCGTTCAAGAAGCCCGTCATTCTCGGCGCGACGCAGCCGCAGATCCTGCTGCCGTTCGACAACGCGAGCGCGTTCGAGCACAACCTGAAGGCCTACACGGGCCAACTGTCGTCGTGGACCGTCTACACCACCGACGCGCGCACCACGCCTGCCGCGCTCGCAGAAAAGATCGGCGTCGATGCCGATACGCTGATGTCGGTGAACAAGATTCCGGCCGGCATGCGCCTCAAGGCGGGCTCGACGCTCGTGGTGCCGCGCACCGACAGCGATGACGACGAGGACATCAGCGCCGACGTTGCCGAAAGCGCCGTGCTCGCGATGGAGCCGGACGTGCCCGACACGCGCAAGATGCTGATCCGCGTGCGCCGCAAGCAGGCCATGGACACGGTGGCGAGCCGCTATGGCGTGTCGGTCGGCCAGTTGAAGGGGTGGAACAAGACCCACCGCGACTACGTCATGCCGGGCCAGGTGCTGGTGCTGCACGTGGCGGTCGGCAAGGCGATGCCGAGCGAACCGGGGCCGGAACGGATTGCGACGAACGTGTCGGGCGGCGGCGTGCAGCGTATTGGCACCAAGGTGGCAGACACGGGTTCGAAGTCGCGCTACGATAAGAAGCACGGTCGTGAGCGCGCCGAGGTCGTGAAGGTTTCCGATCCGGTCAAGGCCAAATCGTCGAGCGCCGCGCCCAGCAAGGCGTCGAAGGGTACGGCAAGCCGCCAGAAGGCCGGCACCCACGCGCAAAAGCAGACATCAAAATAGCGGCTTGCGAAGGGTGACCACATGCGTTGCGGGGGCAGCGCATGGCAGTTCGCTCCGATCACTCATCGTTTTACTTTATGCGCCGTCGCCCTTTGGGTGACGGCGTTTTCATTCCGCGTTATCCTGGAATTTGAAGGAAAGGGTACTTTCGGGCTATAATTTCAAGGTTTGAGCTTATCAACCCGCACCCTAGCGCCTACCTCTTCCCATCCGTTCATCCGCCGCCCGCGTATTGCGCTTTTCGCCGTCGGTGCCGCTCGATTCCTGTTCCCGAAGCCTTTCAGGCCGGGGCGCGAAACCGGGGGCAGCCTGGCCCCGGACGAAAGCCGCCGCAACATGCGACATAAAGCGACGAATTGCGAATGAGCCGCGCGCGCATCTTGAAAACGATGCCGACGCCGCAGCCGCCGCAAGGTCACCGGTCGGATAAACAGGTCGGCACAGGGTGTTCCCCCAAGGAGTCTCCCGTGTTGCCGTCATTCTCTCCCGCTCTGCTCGCGCTCGCCGACGGCACGGTCTTTCGTGGTTATTCGATCGGTGCGCCGGGTCATACCATCGGTGAAGTCGTGTTCAACACGGCCATTACCGGTTATCAGGAAATCCTGACCGACCCGAGCTATGCACGCCAGATCGTCACCCTGACGTACCCGCATATCGGCAACGTCGGCGTCAACGCCGAAGACGTCGAAGCCACGAAAGTCCATGCCGCCGGGCTGATCATCCGCGACCTGCCGGTGCTCGCCTCGAACTTCCGCATGGAGCGCACGCTCGGCGACTATCTGCGCGACGAGAGTGTGGTGGCGATCGCCGGCATCGACACGCGCAAGCTCACCCGCATTCTGCGCGACAAGGGGGCGCAGAACGGCGCCATTCTCGCCGGCTCGGATGACGAGGCGAAGGCAATCGAACTCGCGCGCTCGTTCCCGGGCCTCGCGGGCATGGACCTCGCCAAGGTGGTTTCGACCGGAAAGTCGTACCAGTGGAACACGACCGAATGGCGTCTGGGCGAAGGCTACCGTACGCAGTCGGCGCCGAAGTACAAGGTCGTCGCGTTCGACTACGGCGTGAAGCAGAACATCCTGCGCATGCTGGCCGAGCGCGGCTGCGACGTCACGGTGCTGCCGGCGCAGGCCAGCGCGGCTGATGCGCTTGCACTGAACCCGGACGGCGTGTTCCTCTCGAACGGCCCCGGCGACCCCGAGCCGTGCGACTACGCGATCAAGGCCGCGCAGGAGTTCATCGCACGCGGTATCCCGACCTTCGGCATTTGTCTCGGCCACCAGATCATGGGTCTCGCCGTGGGTGCGAAGACCATGAAGATGAAGACCGGCCACCATGGCGCGAATCATCCGGTAAAGGATCTTGGCGATGGCCGCGTGGTCATCACGTCGCAGAACCACGGGTTTGCCGTGGACGCCGACACGCTGCCCGCGAACGCGCGCGTCACGCACGTCTCCCTCTTCGACGGCACGCTGCAAGGCTTCGAGCTGACCGACAAGCCCGCGTTCTGCTTCCAGGGTCACCCGGAAGCGTCGCCGGGCCCGCATGACATCGGCTATCTGTTCGACCGCTTCACCGCGCTGATGGACAACGCCAGGGGCGACAAGCGCAGCACGGCGGCAGCGTAAGCGCCAGCCGCAAGGCGGAGCAGAGCAGGGCGCGCAGCGAGCAGGGAAAGCAGGCAGGAAAACTGGCCACCGCGCCGGCCACCGCGCACGCCCGAGGGCGAGCAGCAGCGTGTGAACGCACGCGCCGCTCGCCCGGAGTCAAGACACAGAAATATTTAGCGAGAGCGTTATGCCCAAGCGGACAGACATCAAGAGCATTCTCATCATCGGCGCGGGTCCGATCATCATCGGCCAGGCGTGCGAGTTCGACTATTCGGGCGCGCAGGCCTGCAAGGCGCTGCGTGAAGAAGGCTACAAGGTCATCCTCGTCAACAGCAATCCGGCGACGATCATGACCGACCCGAACACGGCCGACGTCACCTACATCGAGCCGATCACGTGGGAAGTGGTGGAGCGCATCATCGAGAAGGAGCGCCCCGACGCGATCCTGCCGACGATGGGCGGCCAGACCGCGCTGAACTGCGCGCTCGACCTGCACCACCACGGCGTGCTGAAGAAGTACAACGTCGAACTCATCGGCGCGTCGCCGGAAGCGATCGACAAGGCCGAAGACCGCCAGAAGTTCAAGGACGCGATGACGAAGATCGGCCTTGGCTCAGCGAAGTCGGGCGTCGCGCACTCGATGGAAGAGGCGCTCAAGGTCCACGCGGAAATTACCGCGGCCACCGGCACGGGCGGCTATCCGGTCGTGATCCGTCCGTCGTTCACGCTGGGCGGCTCGGGCGGCGGTATCGCCTACAACCGTGAGGAATTCGAAGAGATTTGCAAGCGCGGTCTCGATCTTTCGCCCACGCGCGAGCTGCTGATCGAAGAATCGCTGCTCGGCTGGAAGGAATACGAGATGGAAGTGGTCCGCGACAAGGCGGATAACTGCATCATCGTGTGCTCGATCGAAAACCTGGACCCGATGGGCATCCACACCGGCGACTCGATCACGGTCGCACCGGCGCAAACGCTCACCGACAAGGAATACCAGATCCTGCGCGACGCCTCGCTGGCAGTCCTGCGCGAGATCGGCGTGGACACCGGCGGTTCGAACGTCCAGTTCTCGATCGACCCGCGTACCGGCCGCATGATCGTGATCGAAATGAACCCGCGCGTCTCGCGTTCGTCGGCGCTGGCCTCGAAGGCCACGGGCTTCCCGATCGCCAAGGTGGCGGCGAAGCTGGCCGTCGGCTACACGCTTGACGAACTCAAGAACGAAATCACGGGTGGCCAGACGCCGGCTTCGTTCGAACCGACCATCGACTACGTCGTCACGAAGATCCCGCGTTTCGCGTTCGAGAAGTTCCGCGAAGCCGATCCGCGTCTCACGACGCAGATGAAGTCGGTGGGCGAGGTGATGGCGATCGGCCGCACGTTCCAGGAGTCGTTCCAGAAGGCGCTGCGCGGCCTCGAAGTGGGCGTGGACGGTCTGGACGAGAAGACCGCGAGCCGCGACGAGATCATCCGCGAGATCGGCGAAGCCGGTCCGGACCGCATCTGGTATGTGGGCGACGCGTTCCGCGTGGGCATGACGCGCGAAGAGATCTTCGAAGAAACCGCGATCGACCCGTGGTTCCTCGCGCAGATCGAAGAGATCGTCAGGAAGGAAGCGGCCGTGAAGGGCCGCACGCTGGCGAGCCTCTCGAAGGACGAACTGCGTTTCCTGAAGCAAAGCGGTTTCTCGGATCGCCGCCTTGCGAAGCTGCTCGGCGCGAACGCCGCCGACGTGCGCAAGCGCCGTATCGAGCTGAACGTGCGCCCGGTCTACAAGCGCGTGGATACCTGCGCAGCCGAGTTCGCGACGAAAACGGCCTACATGTACTCGACCTATGAGGAAGAGTGCGAGGCCAACCCGACGAACAACAAGAAGATCATGGTGCTGGGCGGCGGCCCGAACCGGATCGGCCAGGGTATCGAGTTCGACTACTGCTGCGTGCACGCCGCGCTCGCCATGCGCGAAGACGGCTATGAAACGATCATGGTCAACTGCAACCCCGAGACCGTTTCGACCGACTACGACACGTCCGACCGTCTGTACTTCGAGCCGGTGACGCTCGAAGACGTGCTCGAAATCGTCGACCTGGAAAAGCCGGTTGGCGTGATCGTGCAGTACGGCGGCCAGACGCCGCTGAAGCTTGCGCTCGACCTCGAAGCGAACGGCGTGCCCATCGTCGGCACCTCGCCCGACATGATCGACGCGGCCGAAGACCGCGAGCGCTTCCAGAAGCTGTTGCAGGACCTCGGCCTGCGCCAGCCGCCGAACCGCACCGCGCGCGCTGAAGACGAGGCGCTCAAGCTCGCCGACGAAATCGGCTACCCGCTCGTCGTGCGTCCTTCGTACGTGCTGGGCGGCCGCGCGATGGAAATCGTCCACGAGCCGCGCGACCTCGAACGCTACATGCGCGAGGCCGTGAAGGTGTCGAACGATTCGCCGGTGCTGCTCGACCGCTTCCTGAACGACGCGATCGAATGCGACGTGGACTGCATCTCCGACGGCGAAGCCGTGTTCATCGGCGGCGTGATGGAGCACATCGAGCAGGCGGGCGTGCACTCGGGCGACTCGGCGTGCTCGCTGCCGCCGTACTCGCTTTCGAAGGAGACCGTCGCCGAACTGAAGCGTCAAACGGCTGCGATGGCCAAGGCGCTGAATGTGGTCGGCCTGATGAACGTGCAGTTCGCGATTCAGCAGGTTCCTTCCGACACAAATCCGGAAGATGGCTCGAAGAAGGACGTCATCTACGTGCTGGAAGTGAACCCGCGGGCCTCGCGTACGGTGCCGTACGTGTCGAAGGCCACGAGCCTGCCGCTCGCGAAGATCGCGGCCCGGGCGATGGTCGGCCAGAAGCTCGGCGTACAAGGCGTGACGAAGGAAGTCGTCCCGCCGTACTTCAGCGTGAAGGAAGCGGTGTTCCCGTTCATCAAGTTCCCGACCGTCGACCCGGTGCTCGGACCCGAAATGCGTTCGACGGGCGAAGTGATGGGCGTGGGCAAGACCTTCGGCGAAGCGCTCTTCAAGTCGCAGCTCGCGGCCGGTTCGCGTTTGCCGGAGTCGGGCACCGTGTTCATCACGGTGATGGACTCGGACAAGCCGAAGGCGGTCGAAGTCGCCCGCATGCTGCACGAGCTCGGCTACGGGCTCGTGGCGACGCGAGGCACGGCCGCTGCGATCGAAGCGGCCGGCGTGCCGGTGAAGGTCGTGAACAAGGTGAAGGATGGCCGTCCGCATATCGTCGACATGATCAAGAACGGCGAGATCGCACTCGTGTTCACGACCGTCGACGAGACGCGCGCCGCGATCGCCGATTCGCGCTCGATCCGCATGAGCGCACAGGCGAACAAGGTCACGTACTACACTACGATGTCGGGAGCGCGGGCCGCCGTGGAGGGTCTGCGCTATCTGAAGAACCTGGAAGTCTATGATTTACAAGGACTCCACGCTCGCCTAAACTAAGGCTTCGAGTGTCTGTCCAATAACGGAACAGGGCAGACAAACCAGCTGAATATGTGCCGCGGTTAAGCGGCGTTCCAACAGGGTTTTCGGGCTGCGCCAGATCGCGCCGCCACCCTCGCGGGATGCACTTAACCGCGGTGATTTTTTTATGGCCGCAACGTTCGCGCAAGCGCTCGTGGCGCGGCCTCATTGCGGCTTTAACCGGCCATACGAGTTGTTTATGAGCACGATTCCCTTGACCCGGCGCGGCGCGGACCAACTTCGCGAAGAGCTCCAGCGCCTGAAATCCGTCGAACGTCCGGCGGTCATCAATTCCATCGCCGAAGCGCGCGCGCAGGGCGACCTGTCCGAAAACGCGGAGTACGACGCGGCAAAGGAGAAGCAGGGCTTCATCGAAGGCCGCATCGCCGAAATCGAGTCGAAGCTGGCGGCGGCGCAAGTCATCGATCCGGCTACGCTGGAAGCGGACGGCCGCATCGTGTTCGGCTCGACGGTCGATCTCGAAGACCTCGAATCGGGCAAGTCGGTCACGTACCAGATCGTCGGCGACGACGAAGCCGACCTCGAGCATGGCCTCATCTCCGTGAGTTCGCCCATTGCGCGTGCGCTGATCGGCAAGTCGGAAGGCGACGTCGCCGCGGTGCAGGCACCGAGCGGCGTGCGCGAGTACGAAGTCATCGAGGTTCGGTACGTCTGACGGGCACGCCAACGTGACATCCGTTTCCCCGGCTCCGCATCGCTTGTTCGGGCTCCTCGCCATGCTGTGGGTGGGCAGCCAGCTCACTATCGGCTATGCGGTTGCGCCCGTACTGTTCGCTTCGCTCGAACGCATGACGGCCGGCTCGGTCGCGGCCCAGCTCTTTCGTATCGAAGGCTGGTTGGGCGCAGTGTGCGGCGTGCTGATGCTCGTGCTCTCGAACCAGCTTGCGCGGCGCGGCGCCTTGCAGTACCGCCGGTTGCGCTGGCTGCTGGTCGGGATGCTCGTGTGTGTGCTGGTGGGCTACTTCGCGTTGCAGCCGTTCATGAACGCGTTGCGCGTGGAGGCGATGAACGCCGGCATGGACATCGCGAACTCGCCTTACGCGAGCCGCTTCGGCATGCTGCACGGCGTATCGAGCCTCTTCTATCTGGTCGAGAGCCTGCTGGGCGTTGCGCTAGTGTGGCTTCTGCCGTCAGCACGCGTCGTTACGCCACAGCGTCATCCGCTCTGAATTGCGTTGCCGCGCGGGGTGGGCGGCCCACGCTTTTCGTCCCGTCCGGAAAGAAAAACGCGCCGCCGGCAAGGCCGGGCGGCGCGTGTAGTTAGATTGCCTGGCTTAGCGACTTACTTCGAGCCTTGGTGGACGCGCTTGCTGCTGGTCTGGCGCTTCTTCGCACGCTTGACGTTGCCGCCTTGCGTAACGCGCTCGTTGCCCTTGACCACGACTTTTTGCGCTTTCGGTTTGCGCATCGGGTTTTCGCTCGGCTTGACGACCTTGACGACGCGGGGCGCGGCGCCGCGGCGCGCATCGCCCGCGCTCGGTACGTCGCCAGCCGGGCGCTTGACGGTGCCGCGTGCGCCGGCACGGGCCGTCGTGGTCTTCGGCGCGGCTTCCTCGGGCTTCCAGATCACGAGCAGCTTGCCGATGTGCTGGATGGGGGCGGCGTTCAGCCGGTCGCAGATATCTTCATAGACTGCGATGCGCTCTTCGCGCTCGTCCCCGAACACGCGGATCTTGATGAGCTGGTGCGCGGCGAGGTGAACCTTGATTTCCTTGAGGACGGCGTCGGTCAACCCTTCCGCGCCGATGAGCACAACCGGTTTGAGCGCATGAGCCGCGGAGCGCAGTTCGGCGCGCTGTTCGGCAGAAAGAGAGAGGGCGGGCATGGGATCTGGCAGACTCGACTAAAATGACGGCCGCCGGCAGGCGGCAATGAGCGGCATGCCTGTGGCATGAGCGGCTCGCCTGGCGGACAGCGCATCGGAACTACGGAAAAAACCGTGGGAACGGCCCGGCGCGGGCGAAAGCCGGCGTGACCTCTGCCGGACGGGCCGCGGCGGCCGCACGAATAAAACGCGTATTATCCGCTAAAAGCGCGCAATCACGCAGCAAGAGTTCATTTTTAATGGCAAAAAACCGCTTCAACCAGTCGTGGCTGCACGACCATATCAACGACCCGTACGTGAAAATGGCGCAACGGGAGGGCTATCGTGCCCGCGCTGCCTACAAGCTCAAGGAAATCGACGAGCAGGACAAGCTGATCCGCCCCGGCATGGTGATCGTGGATCTCGGCGCGGCGCCGGGCAGTTGGAGCCAGTACGCGCGTAACAAGCTCGCCTTGGGTACGAAGCGTGACGAGCAACGCCAGGGTGGCATCGATGGCACGATCATCGCGCTCGACCTGCTGCCGATGGAGCCGGTTGCCGACGTCGACTTCATTCAGGGCGACTTCCGCGAAGACGAGGTGCTCGCGCAACTCGAGGAACGCGTGGGCGGACGCCCGGTCGATCTTGTAATTTCGGACATGGCACCCAATCTCTCGGGGGTGGCATCGGCCGACGCTGCGCGCATCGAGCATGTCTGCGATCTCGCGCTCGAGTTCTCGCAGAATCATTTGAAGCCGGATGGTGCCCTTTTAGTAAAATGTTTTCACGGCAGTGGCTATAGCCAGATCGTCGAGAAATTCAAGCATCAGTTCAAGATCGTGGCCGCCCGCAAACCGAAAGCTTCGCGGGATAAATCGGCCGAAACGTTTATATTGGGTAAACAGCTGAAGCGACCCCGTTGAGAAGGGGGCATTCGCCCGCACGTGAGGCTTGTCCATGACGCGCCGCCGGTGGCTGCAAAGCCGCCCGGAAGGCTCGCCGGACAAGGCTCTGAGGCTATTCCCGCGTTAGCGAATCGTTATGGCGGGGCCTGGCGTAGTGGATTAGAATGCTTTGGTGGTGTCGCAAGGCAAATGTAGGCGCCCGTCAATGAGTGAAGGAGTGGTGCTTTGAACAACAACATGTTTTCCAAGGCAGCAGTGTGGCTGGTGATCGCACTGGTGCTGTTTACGGTGTTCAAGCAGTTCGACAAGCCCCGTGTCCAGGAAGGCGTTTCCTATTCGCAGTTCATGGACGACGCGAAAAGCGGCAAGGTCAAGAGCGTCGTGGTGCAGGGGCGGAACCTCACGGTCACTCCGGCTGATGGCCAGAAATACCAGATCGTCTCCCCGGGTGACATCTGGATGGTCGGCGACTTGATGAAATACGGCGTGCAGGTGAGCGGCAAGGCCGACGAAGAGCCGAACGCGCTGGTTTCCGCACTGTACTACCTGGGACCGACGATCCTCATCATCGTGTTCTGGTTCTACATGATGAGACAGATGCAGGGGGGCGGCAAAGGCGGGGCGTTCTCCTTCGGCAAGTCCCGCGCAAGGCTGATCGACGAGAACAACAACGCGGTCAACTTCTCCGACGTTGCGGGCTGCGACGAAGCCAAGGAAGAAGTGTCCGAACTCGTCGACTTCCTGCGCGATCCGCAGAAATTCCAGAAGCTCGGTGGCCGCATTCCGCGCGGCGTGCTGCTGGTCGGCCCTCCGGGCACCGGTAAGACGCTGCTCGCCCGCGCCATTGCCGGCGAAGCGAAGGTGCCGTTCTTCAGCATCTCGGGTTCGGACTTCGTGGAAATGTTCGTCGGCGTGGGCGCGGCCCGCGTGCGCGACATGTTCGAGCAGGCCAAGAAGCACGCGCCTTGCATCGTGTTCATCGACGAAATCGATGCGGTCGGCCGTCATCGCGGCGCCGGCATGGGCGGCGGCAACGACGAGCGCGAACAGACGCTGAACCAGATGCTCGTGGAGATGGACGGCTTCGAGGCGAACTCGGGCGTCATCGTGATTGCGGCAACGAACCGTTCCGACGTGCTCGACAAGGCGCTGCTGCGTCCGGGCCGTTTCGACCGTCAGGTCTATGTGGGGCTGCCTGACATTCGCGGCCGCGAGCACATCATGAAGGTGCACCTGCGCAAGGTGCCGATCGCCAACGACGTGGACGCGGCCGTGATCGCGCGCGGCACGCCGGGCTTCTCGGGCGCAGACCTCGCGAACCTCGTGAACGAGGCCGCGCTCTTCGCGGCCCGCCGCGGGAAGCGCATCGTCGAAATGCAGGACTTCGAAGATGCCAAGGACAAGATCTTCATGGGTCCGGAGCGCAAGTCGGCCGTGATCCGCGAGGAAGCGAAGCGCGCGACGGCCTACCACGAGTCGGGCCACGCGGTGATCGCGAAGCTGCTGCCGAAGGCCGATCCGGTGCACAAGGTCACGATCATCCCGCGCGGCCGTGCGCTGGGCGTGACGTGGCAGTTGCCGGAGCACGACAACGAAACGTATTCGAAGGACTATTTGCTCGATCGCCTGGCAATCCTGTTCGGTGGCCGCGTGGCGGAAGAGTTGTTCCTGAATCTTCTCAGCACGGGCGCATCGGACGACTTCAACAAGGCGACGCAGACGGCCCGCGCGATGGTCGCGCGCTTCGGCATGACCGATGCCCTCGGGCCGATGGTCTATGTGGACGACGAGAACGACGCCAGTCCGTTCGGCCGCGGCTTCACGCGCACGATTTCGGAAGCGACGCAGCAGAAGGTCGATGCGGAAATCCGCCACGTGCTCGACGAGCAGTACAACCTCGCGAAGCGTCTCCTGGACGAGAACCGCGACAAGGTCGAGGCAATGACTGCCGCGCTGATGGAGTGGGAAACGATCGACGCCGACCAGATCAACGACATCATGGCGGGCCGTCCGCCGCGCTCGCCCAAGAGCAGCGCACCTGGTGCCGGCGACGCGCCGTCGTCGGGCGGCAGCTCGAGCGAGGTCAAGCCCGGTAGCGCGACCGCGCCGGCTTGAGCGGGGTCCGGTAAAGTTGCGGGGCGGTGTGGGGGGGACCAAGGGCCGCGTGCCATTTTTTTTGTCAATTATTTGCACCGCGGTGGACGGGGGCCAGCTGTGTTTACGATGTTTCGGTTTTTTTGGTGGCCAATATTGTTTTTGTGG
>NZ_JBANLK010000009.1:0-97666 GCF_054968425.1 Paraburkholderia sp. AV2 | reverse complement strand
GGCGGGGCGGGGGGGGGGGGGGGGGCCGGCGGGGGCGTGTCCACGCGGGGTCGCCCCCCCGCGGGGGTTTGGGGGGGGCCGGTTAATGTGGCGGCCGTTGGGGGGGGCAACCGGGCCCCGCTTCACATTTCTTTCGACATTTCTTGCCACCGCGTTCGACTGGCGCAAGCTTTGTTACCTATCTGACGTTTGTTGACGTGCCCAATATGCTTTTGCAGGGTAATCTCCCGACCGAACCGGCTCCCGAGCCTCTGAAGTGCGGCCGTTTCACGCTGACCTTCGAGCGCCCGCTCGTGATGGGGATCCTGAACGCGACGCCGGATTCATTTTCCGACGGCGGCCGCTACGAGCGCGGCGAGGCGCTGCGCCGTGCCGAGCAGATGTTGCTCGACGGCGCCGACATCATCGACATCGGCGGCGAATCGACGCGGCCGGGTGCGCCGCCGGTGCCGCTCGACGCGGAACTCGAACGTGTGATTCCGCTCATCGAGCAACTGCGGAGCGCAAACGTGCCGCTCTCGGTCGACACGTACAAGCCGGAAGTCATGCGTCGTGCGCTAGCCGCCGGTGCCGATCTGATCAACGACATCTGGGGTTTCCGGATGCCGGGCGCGGTCGATGCCGTTCGCGCGAGCGATTGCGGCCTGTGCGTCATGCACATGCTGGGCGAACCGCAGACGATGCAACTGGGCGAGCCGGCTTATGTCGACGTCGTGGGCGAAGTTCGCGAGTTTCTGACGGCGCGCGTTGCCGGGCTGGAGGCGGCGGGTATCGCGAAGGCGCGTATCAGTGTCGATCCGGGCTTCGGCTTCGGCAAAGCGGCGATCGAGCACAATTACGCGCTGCTCGCGCACCTGCCCGATACGGCACCGCGCGTGGGGCAGGGGGCGGCGCCGTATCCAGTGCTGGCAGGCATGTCGCGCAAGTCGATGCTGGGTGCGCTTGTCAACCGTCCCGCACCCGAGCGTGTCGCCGCCAGCCTGGCCGCCGCGGTGTGCGCGGCCGAGCGGGGGGCGGCAATCATTCGCGTTCACGATGTCGCACAGACTGTGGACGCGCTGAAGGTATGGGCCGCTGTGCGCGAAGCCGCGCGCCGTCCGGCCCACCGTGTATAACCTTGAACGCGGAACTGAACAGACGCCGTGCAGAAAGAGGGGAATCGAAGGATGGGACGTCGTTATTTCGGAACGGATGGAGTGCGCGGCAAGGTCGGCTCGGCGCCGATTACGCCCGATTTCGTGTTGCGGCTCGGCTATGCGGCGGGCAAGGTGCTCGCCGGTTCGGCCGCGGCCTCAGGGCCGCGCCCGGCCGTGCTGATCGGCAAGGACACGCGCATCTCGGGTTACATGCTGGAGGCGTCGCTCGAGGCCGGGCTTTCGGCGGCGGGCATCGACGTCATGCTGGCCGGTCCCATGACCACGCCCGGCATTGCCTATCTCACGCGGGCGCTGAGGCTCGCGGCAGGCGTCGTGATCAGCGCGTCGCACAATCCCTATTACGACAACGGCATCAAGTTCTTCTCCGCCGACGGCAACAAGCTGCCCGACGAAGTCGAAACGCAGATCGAGGAGCAACTGGAGTTGCCGCTCGACTGTGCGCCGTCCGCCCAGCTTGGCCGCGCGCGGCGCCTCGACGATGCGCGCGGGCGCTACATCGAATTCTGCAAGAGCACCTTCCCGCAAGCATTCAGCCTGCGCGGGCTGAAACTTGTCGTGGACTGCGCGAACGGCGCAGCCTATGACATAGCGCCGCACGTGTTCCATGAACTGGGCGCCGATGTGATTCCGATCGGCGTCTCGCCGAACGGCTTCAACATCAACGACGGTGTTGGCGCGACGGCGCCGGACGCGCTCGTGCGTGCCGTGCGCGCGAATCATGCCGATCTTGGCATCGCGCTGGACGGCGATGCCGACCGCCTGCAGGTGGTGGACTCGCACGGGCGCCTCTTCAACGGCGACGAACTGCTCTACGTGCTCGTAAAGGATCGCATCGCGACGGACGGCGAGGTGGCAGGCGCGGTGGGTACGCTGATGACGAACCTGTCCGTGGAGCAGGCCGTCGAGCGCCTTGGCGTGAAATTCGTGCGCGCCGCCGTGGGCGACCGCTACGTGCTGGAGCAGTTGCGCGAGCACGGCTGGCAGCTAGGCGCCGAGGGCTCGGGGCACATCCTGTCGCTCGATCGCCACACGACAGGCGACGGTATCGTTTCAGCGCTGCTCGTGCTGGCCGCGATGCAGCGCAGCGGGCAGACGATCGCGGAGATGCTCGATGGCGTGCAGTTGTTTCCGCAGCGGCTCATCAACGTGCGTATCGCGCAGGGTGCCGACTGGAAGGGCAACGCCACGATCCAGAAGTCGATTGCCGACGCCGAGGCCGAGCTCAAGGGCCGCGGCCGCGTGCTGATCCGCGCTTCGGGCACGGAGCCGGTGCTGCGTGTGATGGTCGAGGCACGCGAGGAGCGCGACGCCAATCAACACGCCGAAGCGATAGCCGAGACGGTCCAACGCTCCATTGCCTGAGCCGGAACTCCTTTAGTCATCGTGCGCGGCGACAACGCTACCACCGCGCACGTTGATTCTGGCCTCACAGGTGTCTTGCCCAGAGAGGTTTCAATACGCTTTCGGTGACAGGTAAATTCGCCAAAACCACCCGCGCTGCGTCCTCCCGCCGCAGGCTGCAAACCTTTGCGGCGCGTCCTCAAATGCTTGCTGTACAGGCCGCAACAGCCTTGAAGTCAGTCCCTTCTCCAGCCAAGTCCCGCCTTTCATCCGGTAATCGTATTGTCATGTTCAATTCATGAATCGTCACGGTACTGTCACATAGAGACCCTAAGCTTCGCGGTGTCGTTCATCCGCTCACACACTGGAGGTCTCATGAAATTGATGCAAACCGCGCTCGCTGGCGTTGCTGGCGCGCTCTTCGCGATTGCAGCGCAGGCAGCCGATATCACCGGCGCGGGCAGCACCTTTGCAGCACCGATCTACACGAAATGGGCGGACGCCTATCAAAAGTCGGGCGGCGGCAAGGTGAACTACCAGGGCATCGGCTCCTCGGGCGGTATCAAGCAGATCCTCGCCAAGACCGTCGACTTCGCGGGCTCGGACGCTCCGCTGAAGGACGACGATCTTGCCAAGGATGGTCTGTTCCAGTTTCCGACGGTGGTGGGCGGCGTCGTGCCGGCGATCAACGTGCCGGGCGTGAAGGCCGGCGAAATCACGCTGTCGGGCCCGGTGCTCGGCGACATCTATCTCGGCAAGATCAAGAAGTGGAACGATCCGGCCATCGTCGCGCTGAACCCGAAGGTCAAGCTGCCTGACCTCGACATCGCCGTGGTCCGCCGCGCCGACGGTTCGGGCACGAGCTTCATCTGGACGAACTACCTGTCGAAGGTCAACCCCGACTGGAAGAGCAAGATCGGCGAAGGCACGACCGTGAACTGGCCGACGGGTACGGGCGGCAAGGGCAACGACGGCGTCGCGGCCTTCGTGCAGCGTCTGCCGGGCGCGATCGGCTACGTCGAGTGGGCGTACGCGAAGCAAAACCACATGGTCTACACTGCCATGAAGAACGAAGCGGGCGCGGTCGTTCAGCCGGATACCGAGACGTTCAAGGCTGCTGCAGCCGGTGCCGACTGGAAGAAGTCGTTCTACCAGATCCTCACGAACGAGCCGGGCAAGGACGCATGGCCGGTCGTGGGCGCGACTTTCGTGCTGCTGCACACCGCGCAGGACAAGCCGGACCAGGGCAAGGAAACGCTCAAGTTCTTCGACTGGGCGTTCAAGAACGGCGGTGCCGCGGCGAGCGACCTCGACTACATCTCGCTGCCGCAATCGGTCGTGGACGAGATCCAGTCCCAGTGGAAGACGAAGGTCAAGGACGCGAGCGGCAAGCCGATCGCTGAATAAAAGGCAGGCTTGACGCCAAGCCGGACGGGGCCGTCGCGAAAATCGCGCGAGCCCCGTTCGGCCGTTTTGAAAGAGACCGTTCGTTATCCGGTTGTAAGGCCGGAGAATGGACGGGCTGCAGTCCCCAGCTGCATGACGGCCGCCAGGCTCGCACCTGACGGCATCTGGAAACAGGTCACCATGTCCGACTTCCCGCTCGTGTCGAATCCGTCCGGCAACGCGGCGCAACAAAAAGCGCCCAGTCCGGTCGGCGACATCATTTTCGGCGGCCTTGCGCGCCTCGCCGCTATCGTCACGTTATTGCTGCTCGGCGGCATTATCGTGTCGCTCATCATTGCTTCGCTGCCGACGATCCAGAAGTTCGGCTTCGCATTCCTCTGGACTGCCGACTGGGATCCACCCAGCGAGCAGTTCGGCGCGCTCGTGCCCATCTACGGCACGATCGCCACCTCGATCATCGCGCTCATCATCGCCGTGCCCGTGAGCTTCGGCATCGCGCTCTTTCTCACCGAGCTTTCGCCCGCGTGGCTGCGCCGTCCCCTTGGCATCGCCATCGAACTGCTGGCCGCGATCCCGTCGATCGTGTACGGCATGTGGGGTCTGCTCGTGTTCGCGCCGATCTTCGCGCAGTGGTTCGAGAAGCCCATCGGCCAGGTGCTCGGCGGTATTCCGTTCGTCGGGGCTCTGTTCCAGGGTGCGCCTATCGGCATCGGCATTCTGTGCGCCGGCGTGATCCTCGCGATCATGATCATTCCGTACATTGCTTCGGTGATGCGCGACGTGTTCGAAGTCACGCCCGTGCTGCTCAAGGAGTCGGCCTACGGCATCGGCTGCACGACCTGGGAAGTGATGTGGAAGATCGTCCTGCCGTTCACGAAGACCGGCGTGATCGGCGGCGTGATGCTCGGCCTCGGCCGCGCGCTTGGCGAGACCATGGCTGTCACGTTCGTGATCGGTAACACGAACCTGCTCGACAACGTGTCGCTCTTCTCGCCGGGCAACAGCATCACCTCGGCGCTCGCCAACGAGTTCGCCGAAGCGGAACCGGGCCTGCACACTTCCGCGCTGATGGAGCTGGGCCTGATCCTGTTCGTGATCACGTTCATCGTGCTCGCGATCTCGAAGGTCATGCTGCTGCGCCTCGAAAAAGCGGAGGGCGCACGATGAGCGAGCCGCGGATGTTGATTCCGGGCGCCACCTACGGCGCCGAACTGGAGAAGATGCGCGGCAAGCTGCAGCACCGCCGCCGCGTGGTCAACGCGATCGCCCTGACGTGCTCGCTCGCCGCCATGGCGTTCGGTATCGTCTGGCTCGTGTGGATTCTCTATACGACGCTCTCGCTCGGCGTGGGCGGACTTTCCGTGCAGCTCTTCACGCAGTCCACGCCGCCGCCGAACACCGATGGCGGCGGTCTGGCCAATGCGATCGTCGGCAGCCTGCTGCTCGTCGGCATTGCTACGCTCGTGGGCACGCCGATCGGCATTCTCGCGGGCGTCTATCTCGCCGAGTACGGCCAGAAGGCGTGGCTCGCCAGCGTGACGCGCTTCATCAACGACATTCTGCTGTCGGCGCCCTCGATCGTCGTGGGCCTGTTCGTCTACGCGCTCTTCGTTGCGAAGATGGGGCACTTCAGTGGCTGGGCCGGTGCGATCTCGCTCGCATTGCTGCAGATCCCCATCGTGATCCGCACGACGGAGAACATGCTCAAGCTCGTGCCGAACGCGCTGCGCGAGGCGGCTTTCGCGCTCGGCACCCCGAAGTGGAAGATGGTGATGTCGATCACGCTGAAGGCCTCCGTGGCGGGCATCGTGACGGGCGTGCTGCTGGCCGTGGCGCGCATTGCCGGCGAAACCGCGCCGCTGCTTTTCACGGCGCTGTCGAACCAGTTCTTCAGCGTGAACATGAATCAGCCGATGGCGAATCTGCCGGTCACGATCTACAAGTTTGCGATGAGCCCGTTCGCGCAGTGGCAATCGCTCGCCTGGGCCGGTGTTTTCCTGATCACGCTGGGCGTGCTGGGGCTGAATATTCTCGCGCGCGGCATCTTTTCGAAAAAGTAAGGGCGGAGTCATCCGATGAACATGGCAGAAAGTCACATCAACACCGCCGGCCACGCCAGTGTGCCGGCTGCGGGTTTCGAACCTGCGGATCCCGCCCAGGGTGCGCATGAGCAAACGCTCGGCAAGCCGAAGATCGAGGTGAAGGACCTCAACTTCTTCTACGGCAAATACCATGCGCTGAAGAACATCAACCTGCAGATTCCCGAAGGCAAGGTGACGGCGTTCATCGGCCCGTCGGGCTGTGGCAAGTCCACGCTGCTGCGCACCTTCAACAAGATGTATGCGCTCTATCCGGAGCAGCGCGCGGAAGGCGAGATCCTCATGGACGGCGAGAACCTGCTGACCTACAACAAGGACATCTCGCTCCTGCGTGCGCGTATCGGCATGGTGTTCCAGAAGCCGACCCCGTTCCCGATGTCGATCTACGACAACATCGCGTTCGGCGTGAAGATGTTCGAGACGCTTTCGCGCCCGGAGATGGACGACCGCGTCGAGTGGGCGCTGACCAAGGCCGCGCTCTGGAACGAAGTGAAGGACAAGCTGGGCCAGAGCGGCTACGGCCTCTCGGGCGGCCAGCAGCAGCGCCTGTGCATCGCGCGCGGCATTGCGATCCGCCCCGAAGTGCTGTTGCTCGACGAGCCGTGCTCGGCGCTCGACCCGATCTCGACGGGCCGTATCGAAGAGCTGATCGCCGAGCTCAAGAGCGACTACACGGTCGTGATCGTCACTCATAACATGCAGCAGGCCGCGCGTTGTTCGGACTACACTGCATACATGTATCTCGGCGAGCTGATCGAGTTCGGCGACACCGAGAAGATCTTTATCAAGCCGGTCCGCAAGGAAACGGAAGACTACATCACGGGCCGTTTCGGCTGACCGGGAGAGGGAGGAAATTATGTCCGACAAGCATCTGTCCAGCCAGTTCGACGCCGACCTCAACCTCATTTCGTCGAAGGTTCTCGAAATGGGCGGCCTCGTGGAATCGCAGATCATCACGGCGATGCAGGCGCTCAACGAATTCGACGGCGAAGCCGCCGAGCGCGTGATCGTCGCGGAAGACCGCCTCAACACGATGGAAGTCGAGATCGACGAAGAGTGCAGCAACATCATCGCGCGCCGCCAGCCGGCCGCGCGCGACCTGCGTCTCGTGCTCGCGATCTCGAAGACCATCACGAACCTCGAGCGCGCCGGCGACGAAGCCGAGAAGATCGCGAAGCGCACGAAGCGTCTGCTCGAAGACGGTGCCTCGCGCAGCGTGAACATCGCCGAGATCAAGGTCTCGGGCGAGATGGCTGTCTCGATCCTGCGCCGCGCGCTCGACGCGTTCGCACGCCTCGACACGGTTGCCGCCGCGCAGATCGTGCGCGACGACAAGGCCATCGACGAGGAATTCCGCGCGTTCGTGCGCAAGCTCGTGACGTACATGATGGAAGATCCGCGCACGATCTCGGTGGGACTCGACTATCTGTTCATCGCCAAGGCGATCGAGCGGATCGGCGACCACGCGAAGAACATCGCGGAGTTCATCATTTACATCGTGAAGGGCACCGACGTGCGGCACAAGTCGCGCGACGCGCTCGAACGTGAAGCATTGAGCTGAGTTAACTGGATAAAAGGTCAAGAGGTGCCGATGCCTAGCAGCATTCTCGTCATCGAAGATGAGCCCGCGATTTCGGAGCTGATTTCCGTGAACCTGCAGCACGCGGGGCATTGCCCGATTCGTGCATACAACGCGGAACAGGCGCAGAACCTGATCAGCGACGTGCTGCCCGATCTCATCCTGCTCGACTGGATGTTGCCGGGCAAGTCGGGTGTGTCGTTCGCGCGCGATCTGCGCAACAACGAGCGCACGAAGCACATCCCGATCATCATGCTGACCGCACGCGGCGACGAGCAGGACAAGGTGCTTGGCCTCGAAATCGGCGCGGACGACTACGTCACGAAGCCGTTCTCGCCGAAAGAGCTGATGGCGCGCATCAAGGCGGTGCTGCGCCGCCGTGCGCCGCAGCTTACCGAGGACGTCGTCGCGATCAACGGCCTGAAGCTCGATCCGGCCACGCACCGCGTCGCCGCGCATGCCGAAGGCAGCGAGATCAAGCTCGACCTCGGCCCGACCGAGTTCCGGCTGCTGCACTTCTTCATGACGCACCCCGAGCGCGTGCACAGCCGCACGCAGTTGCTCGACCAGGTGTGGGGCGACCATGTGTTCGTCGAAGAGCGCACCGTGGACGTGCACATCAAGCGGCTGCGCGCCGCGCTCAAGCCGGCGGGGTGCGATGCTATGATCGAAACGGTGCGCGGTAGCGGCTACCGTCTCGCGAAGAGCGCTTGACGCACGACTTGCTTTAGCCGCGCTGCACGCCGCGGCGCGGATCTGTGTGATTGCGTGCCGCTCGCGCATCGATGCAGCGCGCCCCGACCAGGCGTCCCCGTTCGGACTGTCTCTTTCAGATCAACGGAACATGAACATCATCTGGGCGCGCTCCTTCGTTTCCATCGTTTTGCTCGCGCTCGTGTGCACGGGCGTCAGTGCGCTATTCGGCGTCAAGGTCGCGCTTGCGCTGGCGGTCGCCGCGCTGCTCGCGCAAATGCTCTTCAGCACGTTTCACAAGCAGCGTCTCTGGCGCCTGCTCGATGCGCCGGTCTACGGCGAAGTCCCCAGCGCTCCCGGCGTCTGGGGCGAAATCTATTACCGTCTGCACAAGCTCGCGAAACGCTGGCACGCCCAGGTGCGCCAGGTCGAGCAGCAGCATTCGCGCTTCATCCAGGCGATCCAGGCCTCGCCCAATGGCGTCGCGATGCTGGACGACCATGACCAGATCGAGTGGTGCAACGCCATTTCCGAACTGCATTTCGGGCTCGATGCGAAGCGCGACCTGCGCCAGCACATCACGCACCTCGTGCGGCAGCCGGACTTCGTGCGCTACCTGAACTCCAACCGCTACGAAGACATGCTGATCATGCGCGGCATGGGCGCAAAGCGGCAGAACGTGATTTCGGTGCAGGTGTTTCCGTATGGCGATAACCGCAAGCTCGTGCTCTCGCAGGACATCACGGAGCTCGAACGCACCGACGCGATGCGCCGTGACTTCGTCGCGAATGTTTCGCACGAATTGAAGACGCCGCTCACCGTGCTGTCGGGCTTCCTCGAAACGATGCACGAGTTGCCGCTTTCGGAGAGCGAGCGGGCGCGTTACCTCGAACTCATGGAGCAGCAGGCGGCGCGCATGCGCCACATCGTGACGGACCTGCTGGTGCTCGCGCAGCTCGAAGGCGAAGGGCAGCAGCCCGGCGATCACATGGTCGACATGCGCGCGGTGCTCTGCCATGTGTGCGAGGATGCGGAGAATCTTTCGGGCGGTCATCATCGCATCACGGCCGACTTCGACGACAGCCTCAGCGTGACCGGTTCGGAAACCGAAGTGTTGAGTGCGCTCGGCAATCTCGCGACCAACGCGGTGCGCTATACGCCGGAAGGCGGCACGGTGCACCTGTCGTGGCGCGAGGAGGGCCACAGCGCCGTGTTCTCGGTGACGGACAGCGGCCTTGGCATTCCGTCCGCGGACATTCCGCGTCTGACTGAGCGCTTCTATCGCGTGGACCGCAGCCGCTCGCGCGACACGGGCGGCACGGGGCTGGGCCTCGCGATCGTCAAGCACGTGCTGCAGCGCCACGATGCGGCGCTCGAGGTGAAGAGCGAGGAGGGGCGCGGCAGTACGTTTACGGTGCGCTTCCCGGTCGGGCGTACGGCGCGGCGGCAGCCGACGCCGGCGTGAGACGGCACGCTTTACGGCACGCTTCGTCCGGGCGATAAAAAGGCCGCGCAATTCGTAATTGCGCGGCCTTTTTGCTTGCGGCGCGCGTCGCACGAAACGACGCGGCGCGATAACGTTACGGCGTCACGGGCAGAACTTCGCGAGCAGGCTCAACTGCGCATTGCGCACCGACTTGCCCGCGCGGCGGCGCCGGTAGTGACCATCGCTCTGCATGAGCCATGCCGACTGGTTGTCGCCGAGGAAGGTCGACAAACCTTCGGCGATCACGCGGCGCTTCAGGCGCCGGTCGTCGATCGGGAAGGCCACTTCGACGCGGCGGAACAGGTTGCGGTCCATCCAGTCGGCGCTCGACAGATAGACGTTCTCCTCGCCCCCGGCATAGAAGTAGTAGATGCGGTGATGTTCGAGGAAGCGCCCGACGATCGAGCGCACCGTGATGTTCTCGGAGAGGCCCGGTACGCCGGGTTTCAGCGAGCAGACGCCGCGCACGATCAGATCGATCTTCACGCCAGCCTGCGAGGCCTCGTAAAGCTCGTCGATCACGGTGGGTTCGAGCAGCGCGTTCATCTTCGCGACGATGCGCGCCTTCTTGCCGGCACGCGCCGCGTGGGCCTCGGCGCGTATGGCTTCGACCAGCTTCGGATGCAGCGTGAACGGCGACTGCCACAGCTCGTGCAGCGGCAGTTCGCCACCGATGCCGGTCAACTGCTGGAAGACGTGATGCACGTCCTCGCAGATCTTCGGCTGGGAAGTCAGGAGGCCGAAGTCCGTATAGAGGCGTGCCGTGCGCGGGTGGTAGTTGCCGGTGCCGAGGTGCACGTAGCGACGCAGCACCATGCGGCCGTTCTGGGACACGCGGCGCACGATCAACATCATTTTTGCGTGGCACTTGTGGCCCACCACGCCGTAGACCACGTGTGCGCCCACGGCTTCGAGCTGCGAGGCCCAGTTGATGTTGGTTTCCTCGTCGAAGCGCGCGAGCAGTTCCACCACTACCGTCACTTCCTTGCCGTTGCGCGCGGCCTGCATGAGCGCGTCCATCAGCGGCGAGTCGGTACCAGTGCGGTAGATGGTCTGCTTGATCGCGACCACGTTCGGATCGTTTGCGGCCTGCAGCAGCAGTTCCAGCACGGGCTGGAAGCTTTCGTACGGATGATGCAGCAGCACGTCGCCCTGATCGATCACGTCGAACAGATTGCTGTTCGCGGCGATGCGCTTCGGAATCGCGGGGACGTGCGGCACGAATTTGAGGTCGGGGCGGTCCACCATCTCGGGCAGTTGCATGAGGCGCACGAGATTCACGGGGCCGTCGACGTAATAGCAATCCTTTTCGGTGAGGCCGCTTTCGTCGAGCAGACGCTTCACGAGCTGCACCGGCGTGTCGGCCGATACTTCGAGGCGCACGGCATTGCCCAGGTGCCGCGCGGGCAGTTCGCCCTGCAGCGCGACGCGCAGATTCGTGATTTCGTCTTCGTCGACGAAGAGCTCGCTGTTGCGCGTGATGCGGAACTGATTGCAACTGCGCACGACGAGCCCCGGGAACAGTTCGCCGATGAAGCGCTGCAGGAGCGAGCCGAGCAGCACGAAGCCGTGCTGGAAGCCCGAGAGTTCCTGCGGCATGCGCACGAGACGCGGCAGTGCGCGCGGAGCCTGTACGATGCCCATGACGGCTTGACGCCCGAAGGCGTCTTTGCCTTCGAGCTCGACGACGAAGTTCAGGCTCTTGTTGAGCACACGCGGGAACGGGTGCGCGGGGTCGAGCCCGATTGGCGTGAGAACGGGTAGCAATTCGTCGAGGAAGATGCGGCGCGCCCATTCGGTCTGCGCTTCGTTCCAGGCGTCGGTGCCGTGGAAGTAGATGCCTTCCTGCTCGAGGGCCGGCAGCACGGTATCGTGCAGCATGCTGTACTGACGGTGCACGAGCCGCTGCGCGCGCTCGACCACGAGGTCGTACACATGCTGTAGGGACATGCCGTCAGGCGAAAGCGCGCCCGGGTTGTCGCGTATTTGTTCCTGAAGCCCGGCCATACGGACTTCGAAGAATTCGTCGAGGTTGCTGCTGGTGATACAGATGAAGCGCAGGCGTTCGAGCAAGGGGACCGAAGGGTCGGCCGCTTGCGCGAGCACGCGCTCGTTGAATCCCAGAATGCCCAGCTCGCGATTGAGTAAGGGGTAGCGGATGGACATCGGCAATGAAAACTGAATGTCAGGGTTGGATTCGAACGGACGCTCGGAAATTCGCACAGTTTGGTGACTTTATTGTGACATTCGCGGTGTCATAAATTTTACGCTGCATTTTCACGAAAAAGACAACGCGGTTCGTAATGATGCACAGTGGTTCATGCTCACTAGTTCATCCTTGCTGGCATGAGGAGCGACATTGTGAAAGCGGGTACGCTTAAAATGACACATTTGAACAGCGCGGCCGCCGCCCGAATGGCCGCGCTCGCACGCATGGAGCCCGCCCCCTCGATGGTCACCAACCCCCAACTGCTTGCTGCCGTTGATCTTGGTTCCAATAGTTTTCGCCTGATCGTTGGCCGGGTCGAAGAGACCGAAGCCGGCAGCCAGATCTATCCCGTCGACGCCCTGCGCGAGCCGGTCCGCCTTGCCGCCGGTCTCTCCAGGGACAAGATGCTCGACCGCGCCTCGCAGGTGCGCGGCTGGGACGCACTCAAGCGCTTCGGCGAACGTCTGCGCGACTTCCATCCCGATCACGTGCGCGCGGTTGCGACCAACACGCTGCGCGTCGCCAAGAATTCGCGCGAGTTTCTTGTCGAAGCCGAAAACGCGCTGGGTTTTCCGATCGAAGTGATTGCGGGGCGCGAAGAAGCGCGCCTTATTTATGCCGGCGCCGCGCATTCGGTGCCGGCGAGCGCGGGCAAGCGGCTCGTTGTCGACATCGGCGGCGGTTCCACCGAGTTCATCATCGGCGCGCACTACACGCCGATCCGCATGGAGAGCCTCTATATCGGCTGCGTGAGCCACAGCCGCCAGTTCTTCCCGTCGGGCAACGTCGACGAATACACGATGCGCCAGGCCGAACTCGCGGCCACGCGCGAAATCCAGATCATCTCCGGCGACTACCGCAAGACCGGCTGGGAGCAGGCGATCGGCTCGTCGGGCACCGCGCGCGCGCTCGCCGAACTCGTCGAGGCCAACGGCTTCAACGACCCGGGCATCACGCACGGCATTACGCGCGGCGGCCTCGAACGGCTCAAGCGCGCGCTCATCAAGGCCGAGAACGTCAACCGCCTGAAGCTCGTCGCGCTCAAGCCCGACCGCATTCCGGTGCTGGCGGGCGGCCTCTCGATCATGATCGCCGTGTTCGAGGAACTCGGCATCGACTATGCCGACACCACCGACGCCGCACTGCGACTCGGTGTTCTCTACGACCTGCTCGGGCGCTCGCAGCACGAGGACATGCGCACGATCACGGTCGAGGGCTTCATGCGACGCTATGGCGTCGATCGCGCGCAGGCGGGGCGTATCGGCGAACTGGCCATACGCTTCTACGACCAGCTTGGCGAGTCCGACGAGGAGCGTCTTGAGGAAAGCCGCATGTTCCTCGGCTGGGCCGCGTCGCTGCACGAGATCGGTCTTTCGATTTCTCACAGCGCCTATCACAAGCACTCGGCCTATATCGCCAGCAACGCCGACATGCCCGGTTTCTCGCGCACCGACCAGGCGCGGCTCGCGGCGCTCGTGCTCGGCCACGTGGGCAAGCTCGGCAAGCTTTCGCAGACGCGCGACGTGCAATGGCCGCTGTTGGCCTGTCTGCGCCTTGCGACGCTGCTGTGCCGCCGGCGTGCCGACGTGGGGCTGCCCGAGATTACGGTGGCGCTGGATGGCAATGGCTATGAAGTGCGCCTGCCCAACTCGTGGGTTCAGAACAATCCGCTTACCGATTACAACCTCGTGCAGGAAGCGGCGGAGTGGGGCAAGATCGGCATGCCGTATCGCGTGGTTTATACGGAGGACTGATCGTTTTTTGCGGTGCCCGCAATGAGAGCGCCCGGCCTGCGAGCCGGGCGTTTGTATTTCGGTTTTGCGGCTTGTGCTCAGTGCCCGGCTGCTTCGCCGAGGAAGTGGCGCGCGTAGCGTTCGTTGATCTCCGAAAGACGGAACAGCGTGAGGAAGTCGGCGCAGTTGAAGTCGGGATCCCAGGCGGGCGCGCCGCAAATCTTCGCGCCGAGGCGCAGATAGCCTTTGACGAGCGGCGGCGGTACGGCCGGGGCGCCCGTGCGCAGTTCCTCGACCGGCAGCGGCGTGTGGGGGAACGCGCGATATTCGGGCGCGGTCAGCGCATTCGCACCGAGCGCGGCGTAGAGGTTGGCGGCGTAGTGCCCGCCGTCGGCCATCGAGACGCTTGCGCAGCCGAGCATCGTTTCGTAGCCGTTGTGCGTCATGTAGGCGCCGAGCCCGCCCCACAGCGACATGATGACGCCGCCGCTGCGGTAGTCGGGGTGCACGCAGGAGCGGCCCACTTCGACCATCTTCGGGCGCAGGTGGGCCAGACGCGAGATGTCGAATTCGCTCTCGGCGTAGAGGCGGCCGACACGCGTGGCCTCGTGCGGCGGCAGCACGCGGTAGGTACCGACGACCTTGAGCGTGTCGAGATCGCGCACGAGCAGGTGGTCGCAGTAGTGGTCGAACGCGTCGACGTCGAGGCCGGCCGGGCCCGTGAGACGCGCGCCCATTTCCTCGGCGAACACGCGGTAGCGCAGGCGCTGGGCTTCGCGCAGCTCTTCGTCGCTGCGAGCCCAGGCCACCTGCAGACGATGCTGCGCGGTGATCGTTTCTTCGGCGCGCGGCAGGCGGCGGTTCGTCTCGAACAACGTCGAGGCGAGCGGCAGGATGGGCGTCGGCAGATCTCGCATGGGTCGTCCTGGTCGGGAGGTAACGGAACTTTTCCGGCAAATGTAGTAAGGCGCGGTTACGGTTACATGGCAGCGCAATGACGATTCGGTGACTGGGCGTAAGGTGGGTGTAGGTGGGAAGAGGGCTGCGCTGGATGCCTGGGCAGCCGAAGTGGCCGTTGCCGTCGTAGCGGGTGGCAAGGGCCTGGGTGGCGCGCCCGCGGAGGGCGGGCGGCTGTGATGGCGTTGCTGCTAGATCAGGTCGGGTGTGATCGCGGCGTGCAGGACGGCCTGCTCGTCGCCGTTGCGCTCGCGGCTGGCGAGCCAGACCACGGCGCCCTTCTTGAGCGCCCAGCTACGCGGGTCCTGTCCGCTGGAAAGGAGGCGCGCCGCCACTTCGCCGAGCGTGGGCTGATGGCCGACGATGAGGACCGTGGGCGCGGCGCCTTGCGGCCAGCCTGCTGCGGCGAGAACGGCATCGACGCTCGCATTGGGCGCGAGTTCGCGCACGACGCGATACTGGTCGGTCAGCGCTTCGGCGGTCTGGATCGTGCGGGCCGCGGGGCTCGCGAGGATAAGGGTGTCGTCGGGCAGGCGGGCGCGCAGCCACTTCGCCACGTTCTGCGCCTGCTTGCGCCCGCGCGTGGTGAGCTGGCGTGCGAGATCGCTGGCGGCAAAGTCTTCGGCTTCGGCGTGGCGCCAGAGGATGAGGTGCATTGGCGTTTCCTGGATCGGATCGGGCAGCGTAGGGTGGCGTAGGGCGATTGCCCTGTCTCCGCATCTTGCACGTCCGGGGTGGCAGGAGCAAGGCGAGGCGGCGCAGTTTGACGGGGGAGGGTGAGAGCCGCTACAATCTCTGATTCGTCGGAGCGTAGCGCAGCCTGGTAGCGCATCTGATTTGGGATCAGAGGGTCGTAGGTTCGAATCCTATCGCTCCGACCAATAGTTTCAAGCACTTAGCCCAGCCTTAACCGGCTGGGCTTTTTGCTTTCTGGGTCCGTGTAGGCACTGTGTAGGCAAATTCAATCAACGCCGGAAGGGTTGCTGGCGGAGAAATCCTGATTCGCGGCCTTCACCACCCCATAGCGGCTTAGCCATTCTTCGGGTGCGCCATCAACGCTCGCGGCTGACGGGTGCATCAGTACGGCTTCGGCTTCGTCCCGTGCGTCGGTATACAGCACGATTTCCCTTCGCGGCACCTCCGCCGCCAGCACAAGGGGCTCCGGGCCTGCGAAGCGCATGGCGAACCAGCAGGCGATATCGCGGTCGAGTGTCCAGCTATAGCCGGTTCGCGCCAGGCATCTCCGATGCGCCGCATGCGCCGCGCCAGACGCGCACGGTTGGCCCCATGAAATCCGGCAGGGGAAACGCGGCATAGCGAAACATGGTCGCGAGGCGGCGGCGCGTCCCGGCAGCGCCAATCACCCTGGCGTAGTCATGTTCCCAAACCGCCTCCAGGTACTTGCGAAACGCGGGCCGGGGTATCTTTGCATCCCACATTGCCACGGCCACCGCGCCGCGCTTGGGGTTGTCGAGCGCAACGGCCAGTTCCAGAGCCGCGTTAGGATCGCCGGAGAACGCCGCTTCCACGTACTCCATTGCCTAGGGGGCCGCATACCGCAGCACGACATGCATGGCGTGCTGCCAAAAAAAGGACTTCGCGCGGTGCATGGCCCATGCCTGGGTGCGGACCTCCGCGCCCCTCAGGTATCACGTTGACGGAAGTAGGAAGGATAGAACGATTGCAGAAATGCGGGGCAAACTATCGACGCGGCAGCGCCGCCCGATGATGGAAGCGTGGGCGGCGCATGTATGCGGGCTGGCGGGTTGGCCCCATAGACAAAGCCGCCACAAGGGCGGCCTTCTGGTGCACCGAAATGGGGGCGCTCAGGGAACCTAACCAACTAGCGGCCCCAAGGCAACCGGGGCCTCATTGCCCGTATTTTTTCCCAAGAAGAAGGTGGAAGATCAATGTATGTTTGGTCATCGCCACCATCGCCTTTTATGAACATTACAGATTTATTGTAGTGTTTTTCTTCCTCACCAAATCCAGTCCATAATACTTGGATGTCATCTGCATAGGCAACGAAAGTATGTTGAGCGAGCAGTCTCCCGTTTTTTTCATCATATAATCTGCCAACATAATCATTACCCGCCCGGCCTTCCATACCAAACATGCATCGTTCGGCTATAAATTTCCCATCTGGTGAGTTAGATCGCTCACACTTGGTACCATGTGGAGTATCGTCGAACATTAACCAGTACCCTATAATAAGAAGGATACAAAAAAAGTAATCTTAACTGACCGCTTCATAGTGGCACCCGGATGGGATTTTGCAGTCGAATAAATTTCCTATCAGAAAAACTGATAAAATCGCCACCACGATTATGTTTTTTCTGCTAATCCCGGAAATCAGAATTGTGAACCGGAGAATATAGATTCGATTTTACACGCACATTACCAATCGCAACGGGGTAATCGAGATAGGGGAGCCGAGATGTTTTTGATTCGACGAACGCGTAGGGAACAAGCGCAACTCCATTCACCCCCCAATGCCCCAAATAGGTTGATCGCGCCCCGCGTTCATCGGTGAATGAGAAAGGGTTTTTCACATACATCCATATTCCGGTCACCTTGGCAATACGATCCCCTGATGGGTTTTTTTCAATGTTGCCTTGCGCTATCGCCGCATAGAACGCAAATCCGCCCAACGCCGCATAAAGATCATCGGGAATTCCACGGTTATCCATATTGAAGCGTAGGAAATCTTCCAACTTCTCAGAAAGTACCGCATCAACGGTACTTACCTGGAATTCAAAAGAATTATGCAATTCCCTGATACCATGACCGCAAATGTCGCTTGTGAAAAACAATCCGTAGTAGTTTCGATAATAACTTAATTTTTCGGATATTTCATGCATCGCCTTTGGCCGATAAATCATTTCACTAACAAGCTCGTCAAATTTAACCTTTGCCCGGTCGTATTTGAGCACCCAATCCAGTTTTATGTCGTCGTAAGCATACATATCGTCAGCATAGGGATTCCCATTCTGGTCAATGCCATTATTGTTCGGCGAATAATTAAGCCTTCCTGCAAACCACCGCTCCATCATCTTGGCCCCAACCGGCATATGTTCCTTGCGCATGGCGTTCGGTATTTCCTGAATGTCGAACGGCGGCACCGTCTCCACCTTTGGCTCAGGCGTGGCCTTGAGCGGTTTGGGCGGATCGGGGGTATCCAGCCACTTCTTGAACCGTCCCAGCGCTTCGAATGCGTCCATGACACCGTTAATTGTATTGGCCGTACGGTTCGGTGGTGGTGCGGGCGGCGGCGGGGCCTTCGGTTTGGGTTGTTTCGGCAATGCTGGCGGAGCCTTGTCCATCGACAAGCGGACCTCATGCACGATGCGAGCGCCGTCTTTCTTGCTCCAGCGCCACAACAGCTTGTTAATCTCGTAATACGGGAGTTCATTACCTGCCATAACCTACCCATCCAGATTGAGCTTGAATCCCCGCCAAGGGACACGGAACAGTAGACTCGCCGCGCATCCTGGCGACCCAGTTTATGCGCTCCAAGGGGACGCACTAACCCAAGGCCAATCGTTGGCAAGGCAGAGGAAAAGCGATATCAGACATATCCGAAAAAACGGATCGCCAGAAATGCGAAAAGCCGCCCTTGTGGGGCGGCCATGCTATCGGGTGCGCCGTCCTGCTGTATCAATGCATTACGGTCCAGCGTCCGCCCGCTGCATCAAGGCGGCGCGCGCATCGGCAAGCCGAAGGGCTCTTCCGGGTCGTCTCACACCTGTTGCATTAAGCGTGCGCCCGAAGCGATCGTTGTACTTGGTCGTGGGGCGTAGCGCGGCCAGGTGTGGACACTGGTTGAACCGACTAAGAGTCGCTAACACAAGTCATCCACGAAGCGGGAACAAATGACAGCCGCAGTCAGGGAGAGCAACGCAACATGAATGTCGAGACGACGCTCGAAACGAATGCGCAGTTTGCCGAATCCGGCGAACCAGGTATGCGTGCGCTCGACGACCCAGCGATGCCGTCCAGGTCGCTCGTTGCTCTCTACGCCTCTGCGGGCGATACGAGCCGTGATTCCGCGCTGCTTCAGGTAGCGCCGGCACCGGGCAAAGCATAGCCCTTGTCCGCATGCAGTTTGCTCGGGCGTTTGCGAGGCCGGCCATTCAGTCCCGACACCGACGGGATGGCATCGACTGTCCGCTCGAACGCAATCGAGTCGTGCCGGTTGGCCCCCGTGACCGTGACGGCAAGCGGAATTCCTCGCGCATCTACGACGATGTGCCGCTTCGACCCGAGCTTGCCTCTGTCCGTCGGGTTGGGGCCGGTTTCCTGGCCCCCCGGGGGCTGGAAACGCTGGCTGCATCAAGGCTCGTCCGTTCCCACTCAATCTGGTCATGTTCACGCAGTCGGCGCAGCATTGCCAGATGCAGCCGGGCCCATACGTCTGCGGCGTGCCAATCGCGTAGCCGGCGCCAGCATGTCATGCCGCTGCCGAAACCGAGTTCCTGCGGTAGGTCTTCCCATGGGATGCCCGTCTGCAAGACATACAGGATGCCGTTTAATGCTGCGCGGTCATCGACCGTACGGCGCCGGCCACCTTTGGGCGACGGCGTGGGCGATAGACTTCGTGTTCGATTCGCTGGCCAACGGGCGGCACATGCGTATGCTGACGATTATCGACGCATGGAATCGGGAGTGTCCGCGCATTGAAGTGGGCTTCTCGCTAACCGGCGCGCGTGTTGCCCGCGTACTGGAGCAGTTGCGATTGCAGGGGCGTTGCCCGAGGCCGATTCAGGTCGATAACGGGCCGGAATTCGTGAGTCGCGCGTTGGATGCGTGGGTGCACGAGCACGGCGTGCGATTGCAGTTCATCCGTCCCGGCAAGCCGGTGGAGAACGCGCATATCGAGAGCTTCAATGGGCGACTACGCGAGGAATGTCTGAATCAACACGCGTTCGTCAGCATCGATGACGCACGCCAACGCATTGAAGCCTGGCGAATCGATTACAACTTGGTCCGGCCGCACAGTGCGCTGGGGCAACTGGCGCCGGACCAATTCCGGCAATTGCATCAATCAAAAACCGGCGAGACCACTAATTTACGAATGATGTACTCGGCGGGGTAAGGTCAGCGCTATTAACACTCGTACCGATATCAATGCCGCGTTGAAGGCGACGGGCCATAAGCCGTTTGCTTTGCGCTGACTCTGGAGATCGGGCTGTACGAAACGCAGATCCCATAGCCCGCCTCGTGCTAATTTATTGGTTCCGCAACCACAAGAGACGGAGACGGAATGAACATCGACATCCATATCAGGTACTCCGAGAGAGCCATTGCAGCCGCTGGGCCGCTGCCGCCCACCCGGTTCTCCTATTCGGTTGGTATCCCCTTTCCTCAACCTGGCGACTTCATCGAAACGGAAACCGACTCCGGACCCCTGGCGTTCAAGGTGGTCGAGCGTGTGTTTTCGTATGGGAATCGCTCGGTCGATATACGCGTATTGCTCGACCTTCCGTCCTGAGTGGATCGTTGCCCCCGGTTGGGCGTGTCCTCACCACGCCCACCGCACCCCGGCATTCCCGGTGATCGTGCGTTGATGCTCGCCGCCGAGATTCGCAAGATAGCTTCCCGTCGCATACACGCTGCCGCGCTTCGTCAACTGGGCGACCACGCCCACGCCAATCTGTCCCAGCGTTTGTCCAACTGGTGTGCCGAGCGTCGTCGTGCCGCCGAAAGTCGTCTGGTCGTCGGCGCCGAACGTGCGCAGCACGTTCAGGCGCAGCCAGGGCTTCCAGTCGATGCCGTTCGTCGAGGTCGCCCACTGCAGGCGGGCGCCGATTCGCGCGAGGAACGTGTTGCCGTTGTTCCAGGTCACGTTGGACACGCCGTCATTGAACGCGTCGAGTGACAGCCACTGCCATACCATCTGCGCCTGCGGCTCCAGCGTGAAGCCGTCGCCGAGCGCGATCGGCAATCCCGCTTCGAACGAGCCCGTGAATGCATTGCCGTCCGTCGAGCCGTTCACGCCATTGTTCGAGTTCGTGCGCACCGTGAGCACGCTGCCCATCGCGACGGCGTCCGTGTACCAGCCGCCGGGGCCGATGTGCGTCCAGTAGCCTGCGAGGTTATACGCGTTGACCTGGAGCGAACCGACACCCAGCCCGGGTTGTCCCAGTGCGAAACCGTTCACGTCGCCCACGGCCCGTGAGAAGCCTGCGAAGAAGCCGTAGTGATTGTGCTGCCCGCTGACCGTGCTGTCCGCATACAGGTCCTGGCCGATCTGCATGCCCCACATGGTGCCGTCGAACGACGGCGCGACGTCGCCCCCCTGGTGCAGATTGCTGTAGCCGCCCCAGGCACGCGCCCAGGCCGCCGGCACGGATTCGTCTCCCGTCAGCAGCGATTGTTCGCCTTGGCGATCGTGGAACGTGTCGATCTGCAGGAGTCCCAATTGCCGTGCGACGCTGGGCGCTTCCGTATAGAGCGGCACCTCCGGCCGATAGACCGGCACGGCGGACGTGTCGGAGCCGGCGTTCTCGACGGCTTCGGTGATCGGCGCGGGCGTGCCTTCCGCCGGCGTGATCTGCGGCCCGGCCGGAGGCGGTACCGTGGGTGATGTCGACGATGTCGGCGGAGGCGTCTCCGTCGTCGGCGGTGCGATCGTATTGCGCAGATACCAGTTTTCGCCGCTGCCGGCCGTCACGCCGCCCTTCACGAGGTAATAGGCATAGGCACCGGCCTCAACCGTGCCTCCCGACAGCGTGAACGTGCCCGCGTTCGTCGTCGCGCCATTCGTGGCCTGCACGACCTCGATGCCGTCGCTGACCGTCTGCGCGCCGGGTCCGTTCACGTTCGTGACCTTCAACGTGTTCGTGCCGCTCGCGTTTCCGCCGCTGACGATCAACCGGTCCGAAGCGGCGCCGTCGCCGGCCAGGTAAGTGTTGAGCGCGATCGTCGCGTTCTGGCCGATGTAGTTGCCCACGACGGTCAGCGTGTTGCCCACGCCGCTGCCGCCCAGTTGCACGAGTCCCGCGTTGGTGAGGTTGCCGTCGATCTGGAAGTTGCCGGTCGTGCCGCTCGCAAGGCTCGCGAGCGCGTTGGCGACCGAGATCGTGCCTTCGTTCGTCACGTTGCCTGTCACGCTGCCGTAGCCGCCGAGCGTCGCACCCGACGCGACGAGCACCGGCCCGCCGCCTGCGAGCGACGGCGGATCGCTGCTGCCGTCGCCGACGATCAGCGTGCCCTCGTCGACATTCGTGCCGCCTGTGTAGCTGTCCGTACCATTGAGCGTCAGCGTGCCGGAGCCGATCTTGGTCAGCGCTCCCGCGCCCGTGATGTTTTGCGCGATCGTCGAGTCGTAGCTCTGCGTGTCGATCGTGCCGTTGTTCGACGTGATCGATATCGCGCGGCTTGCCGCGAGATCGAAGGCGCTGCCGAACTGCAGCGTGCCGCCGTTGAAGGTCAGCCCGCCCGACGAAGTGCCGAGCGCGTTGTCGGCCGCAACCGAGAGCGTGCCCTCCGTGATCGTCGTGCCGCCCGAATACGTGTTGCCGCCAGAGGCGGAAGGCGCGAGCGTCAGCGTGCCAACGCCGGTTTTCTCCACCGCGCCCGTGCCGCCAATGAGGCCTGTGTAGGTGCCCGCGCTGTCCTGCTGGAAGCGCACGAGCCCGTTGTCGGTCACGGAGAGCGGCAGGTTCGAGGCATTCGCCTGCAGCGTCGCGCCGCTGTTGACCGTGGCGACGACCGTTGCGGTGGTCGTGCCGAGCGTGCCGGTCAGGTTCAGCGTGCCGCTTTGCACGAGTGCGGTCGAGAACGTGCCCGTACCGGCCCAGGTCCAACTGTCGCCTTCCATCGTCAGGCTCTGGTAGTTCACGAACGCGTTCGACGCGGTGCCCGTGCCCTGCAGCAGCACGGCGTTGTTGCCGCCGCCGCCGTTGGCTATGCCAACGATCTGAGAACCGGTCTGCAGGATCAGCGTGTCGTTGCCGTTGCCGTTCTGGATCGCGGTGCCGCCGCCGCCTTCGATCAGGCCGGCATTGGTGATCGTAGTGCTGCCGTTGGTCGAGCGCACGCCGATCCCGCTGTTGCTGATGATCTGGCCGCCGGCCTCGTTGGTGATCGTCGCGGTAAACGAACTGCCGACCGTGTTGGACACGACCGCGTCGACGTTGCCGCTGCTCGATGCGGTGCCGGTGGTCTGGATCGTGCCGCTGTTGATCAGCGTGTCGTTGTTGCCCTGCATGTAGACGGCGGTACCGTCTTTGCCCGACGCCGTCAGCGTGCCGCTGTTGCTGATGGTGCCGCTGCCGCCCAGCAGCGAGGCCGTGCGAGCGTTGCTGCCCGAGGTCGTGACCGTTCCCGTGTTGATGAGCGTATTGCCCGACGCACCGGTGTTGCTTTGTCCCCAAGCGGCCGTCATGCCATACGAGTTGCTGCCGCTCGTCGTGATCTTGCCGTTGTTGATGAGCGTGTTGTTGTTGCCGTTTGCCGCGATGCCGTCGTTGTAGGCGCCCGTCGTGGAGATCACGCCCGTTGCGCCGTTGGTGATCGTGTTGCCGTTGTTCATGCCGATCAGCATCGCGCCGCGGTTCGCCACCCCCGTACCGTTGCCGGAGAGCGCAAGCGTGCCGCTGTTCGTAATTGCGCTGGAGGTGTCCACGGAGAACGGCGTGGGTGTGCTCGAGAGCGTATAGCTACCCGTCGCTCCCTGCGCGATGTCGAGGGTGACGCCGGTGCTGCCGCTTGCGGCGACGACCGAAGGAATGCCCGCGCCCGTGCAGGTCACGGTCGTATTGCTGGGCGGCGCCGTTGCATTACAGGCCGCGTGGCCCGCGGCCGGCGCCGCACCCGTCAGGATTGCCAATCCTCCCAAACGCAACTTCCACGCTTTGTTTTTCATGGTCTGTTTGCCTTTTTAGTGAAACTGGCTGCACAAACGAGCTGCAAGCGGGCGCGTGATTCGCGTTATAGCACCGATCTCAAAAATGGCTCCGGCTGTCGTTCCTGGTCTCTCGTCATTCCGGTCTCCCCCAGGGCGTGCGTGGGTGCTCCTGCATCCACTTTCCCAAATCCCATGAAATACTGTATAAATATACAGGTTATGGCGTGCTACGGCGCCAGGTAGCCATCCCGTCATGCCCCCTTTTTCTGGCCGGGCAGGGGGATCTATTTCCCTTTTGATCTGAGCCTTTTTGACCGAGCGCACTCATGGCAGCAGCACTCCAGCTTGCGGCGACACATCTGCCGTCCCGGCTGCAAAGCCGGATCTGGCAAGGCGATCAGCTTGCGCACGCGAGCGAGCGCACGGTGCGAAGCGGTCACGCCGCGCTCGATGCGCTCCTGCCCGGTGCGGGCTGGCCCGCGGGCAGCCTGACCGAGCTGCTCGTCGAGCAGGGCGGCATCGGCGAGATGCGGCTCGTCGCCCCCGCGCTGCGCACGCTGACGGCCACGGCCAGCCAGCACGTGCTCTTCGTCGCGCCGCCGTGGCAGCCGTATGCGTGCGCGCTCAAGACTTGGGGTCTCGCGCTCGATCGCGTGATCTGGGTGCGCGCGGGCGAAGCCGAGGCGCCCTGGGTCGCCGAGCAGGCGCTGCGTCAGGAGGGCGTTGGCGCGGTGCTGCTCTGGCAGGCGAAGGCGCGTGCCGACGCGGTGCGGCGCCTGCAGGTCGCCGCCCAGGATTCGCGCACGCTCGCGTTCCTGATCCGGCCGCCCGCCGCGCGCAACCAGTCGTCGCCGGCGCCGCTGCGCATGGTCTGCACGCCGGTGCCGCCGCCTGTCGACGCGAATCTCAACCGGCGCCAGTGGATGCAGCTTACCGCCGTGTCCGTCGATATCTTCAAACGCCGCGGGCCGCCGCCCGCCCAGCCACTCGTCGTTACGCTGCCGCTGCAGGATGCCGTGCTGCCCCCCACGGGGCCGGCATCTGTCATGCCGCCGCCCGGGGTCAATCATGTTGTGGATCGCCGTTACCTTGCCGCTTTTGCCGCTGGAGGCCGTGAAGCCGCCGCTCCTGTCGGACCCGGTATCGCCTCGTCGTCCTGATGCGCCGCCGCAGGACGCGCGCTGCTACGCGCTGGCGGATTCCCTGCGTGTCCTGATCCCCGATCTCGATGCCTTGCGCTTCGGCGTAGACGCGGGCAGCACGCGCGCCCATGCGCTTGCCCTCGCGCCGGGCCTCGTGCTGCTCGCGCCCGATCCGTCACGCGAGAGCCGCGCGGTCGAGGCGCTCGCGCTCGCGCTGCTCGCCTACACGCCGAAGGTGTCGTTCGCGCCTTCGCATACGCTGCTGCTGGAGGTGGGTTCCGGGCTGCGCCTCTTTGGCGGCGTGCGCGCGCTGCTCGCAAAGGTGGCGGCGACGGTGGCCGGCTGCGGCCACGCCGCCCGCATTGCCTGTGCGCCCACCGCCTGGGGCGCGTGGACGCTCGCGCAGGCGCGCGCCACGCAGCGCAGTTCGGGTACCCTGCGCCGCTGGCGCGTGCTCCAGGCAGCGACGCTCGCGCGCGTGCTCGACGCGTTGCCGGTCACGCTCGCGCCGTTCGCCGCGCCGCACGAGCACGCGCTCACGCAGATCGGCTGCGCGACGTTTGCCGATCTGCGTCGCTTGCCGCGCGACGGCATCGTGCGACGCTTCGGCGACGGTGTGCTCACCTGGCTTGCGCAGGCGCGCGGCGAGGCACCCGATCCGCGCGCTTCGTTCAGCGCGCCGCCGTCGTTTTGTGCCGGACTCGAATTGCAGGCGCGCGTGGAAAGCGCCGAAGCGCTGCTCTTCGCCGCGCGGCGGCTCGTGATGCAACTGACGGGCTGGCTCTGTGCACAGCACGCGGCGCTGACGGCCTTCGAGCTGCGGCTCGAACACGAGTTGGCGTCGCGGCACGCGCCGCGCACGTCGAGCCTCACGCTCGCATGGGCGGCGCCCTCGCGCGATGCCGATCATCTGCTCTGGCTGTTGCGCGAGAAGCTGAACCAGACCGAGCTGGCCGCGCCGGTGATCGGGCTTGCGCTCGTCGCCACCGGGGTGAGCGAGTACGCGGCGCCTAACGACACGCTGTTCCCGATGCCCGAGGCTTCGGAAGCCTCGCTCGCGCAACTGTTCGAACGCATTGGCGCGCGGGTGGGGGAGCAGAACGTGCTGCAGCTTTTCGTCGAGGACGATCACCGGCCCGAGCGGGCGATGGCGGCGCGTGCTTATCGCGCTTCGGGAGGCAAGTCGGGCAAGGCCCGCAGTCCGCACAAGCCGCGCAATCCGCAGCCGAAGGAAGCGCAAACGTCGGCCTCCACGCAGTGCATGCTCGATCTGCCCGACGTGCCGCTACCGTCACAGCCGCGCCCGGCATGGCTGCTCGAAAAGCCGCTGAAGCTGGCCGTGCGCAACGACCGTCCCGTGTACCGGCGGCCGCTGAAGACGCTCACGCGCGCCGAGCGCATCGAAACCGGCTGGTGGGACGGCAAGGAGGTCGGGCGCGACTACTACGTTGCCGCCGACGACCAGGGGCGCATGTTCTGGCTTTATCGCGAGCGCATGGGCGGCGAGTGGTATCTGCAAGGGCTCTTCGGTTAAAGCGGCGATCATGTCGACGTTGCCCACGCAGTCGCCCATGCATTTGCCCGAATATGCGGAGCTGCACTGCCTGACCAATTTCACGTTCCTGCGAGGCGCCTCGCAGCCGGGCGAACTGGTCGAGCAGGCGATCCAGCACGGCTATCGGGCGCTTGCCATCACCGACGAATGTTCGTTCGCCGGTGTCGTGCGCGCCTTTAGCGCCTTGAACGAGCACGACGAGCCGCTCAGGAAGGCGCACGAAGAAGCCGTGCGCGCAGCGCGCGAGCGCGGCGGGGCGGAGGCTGAGGCGAAACTGGGGTCGTTCGTGCCGTCGCTGCACCTGCTGATCGGCAGCGAGTTGAATCTCGTCGAGAAGCGCGGCGACGACCCGGATAAGGGGGAAGAAAAGCCGTTCTGCTCGCTGGTTGCGCTCGCGATGAACCGCGAGGGCTACGGCAATCTCTGCGAGCTGATTACGCTTGCGCGCGCGCGGGCGGACAAGGGCCACTATCGCGTGTATCCCGATGACTTCGTCGATCCCGAGCCCGGCTTCGAACATCTGAAGTATCTGCGCGATTGTGTGCTGCTGCTGGTGCCGCAGCGCACGGCGACGCTGGCACAGACGCTGCGCGCCGCACACTGGCTGGCGGGTTTCGCGGCGGAGCGTGCATGGCTCGCGCTCGAACTCTGGCGCACGGGCGGCGACGATACGCAGATCGAAGCCTTGCGCCATGTCTCGCAGGAAACGGGCTTGCCGCTCGTCGCGGCGGGCGGCGTGCTGATGCATGCGCGTTCGCGCAAGCCGCTGCAGGACACGCTGAGCGCCATTCGCATCGGCCAGCCGCTCGCGGCATGCGGACGCGTACTGGAGCCGAACGCGGAGCGGCATCTGCGCTCGCGCGTGCGCCTGGGCGCGCTGTATCCGCGCGATACGCTCGACGCGACGCTCGATGTCGCGCGCCGCTGCACGTTCTCGCTCGCCGAACTGGCCTACGAATATCCCGAAGAACTGGTGCCTGCAGGCGAGACGCCATTCACGTGGCTGAGCCAGCTCGTGATGCAGGGCGCGCTGGAGCGTTGGCCCGACGGGTTGAACGAGAAGCGATCGGAGCAGATCGGAGAGGAACTGAAGCTGATCGCCGAACTGAAGTACGAAAAGTACTTCCTGACCGTTCACGACATTGTCTGCTATGCGCGCTCACAGGGCATTCTGTGCCAGGGGCGCGGCTCGGCGGCGAACTCGGTGGTCTGCTACTGCCTGGGGATTACCGAGATCGACCCGGTGCAGATGAACATGCTCGTCGCGCGTTTTCTGTCACGCGCGCGCAACGAACCGCCCGATATCGATGTCGATTTCGAGCATCAGCGGCGCGAGGAAGTCATTCAGTATGTCTATCGAAAGTACGGTCAACGCCGCGCGGCGTTGGCCGCGACGCTCATCACGTACCGTTCGCGCAGCGCGCTGAGGGATGTCGGCAAGGCGCTCGGGCTCGACGTGGCGCTCGTCGAAAAACTTTCGGGCGCGCAGCAATGGTGGGACGGTCCCGATTCGATCGCGCATCATCTGAAAGAGGCCGGCTTTTCAGAAGACTCGCACGTCACGCAGCAACTCATTCGCCTCACGCGCGAGCTGCGCGGTTTTCCGCGCCATCTCTCGCAGCACGTGGGCGGCTTCGTGATTGCGAAGGACAAGCTCTCGCGCCTCGTGCCTATCGAGAACGCCGCGATGAAGGACCGCTATGTGATCGAGTGGGACAAGGACGATATCGATACGCTGCGGCTTCTGAAAGTCGATGTGCTCGCGCTCGGCATGCTTTCGGCGATCCGGCGTTCGCTGGAATTCGTCGCGCTGCGGCGCGGGTTGCCGCAGTTTCGCGTGCAGGACATCCCGCGCGAAGATCCCGCCGTCTACGAGATGTGCTGCCACGCGGATACGATCGGCGTGTTCCAGATCGAATCGCGCGCGCAGCAGAGCATGCTGCCGCGTCTCAGGCCGCGCAAATACTACGACCTTGTGATTCAGGTGGCGATCGTGCGGCCCGGGCCGATCCAGGGCGACATGGTGCATCCGTATCTGAAGCGCAGGCGCGGGGAAGAGAAGGTCGAATATGAGAAGGAGAACTTGAAGCCGGTGCTCGAGCGCACGTTCGGCGTGCCGATCTTCCAGGAACAGGTGATGCATCTGGCGATGGTGGCCGCCGGCTATAGCGCCGAGGAAGCCGACAGGTTGCGCCGCGCGATGGCCGCATGGCGGCGTCACGGCAACCTGCGGCCGTATCAGGACGATCTCAAGCGCCGGATGATGGAGAAGGGCTATGAGGCAGCATTCGCGGACCGCATCTGCAAACAGATCGAGGGCTTCGGCGACTACGGCTTTCCGGAGAGCCATGCGGCGAGCTTCGCGATGCTCGTCTACACGAGTTCATGGCTCAAGCGTTACGAGCCGGCCGCTTTTTTGGCAGGATTGCTGAACAGTCAGCCGCTGGGGTTCTATTCGCCGTCGCAGCTCGTACAGGACGCGAAGCGCCACGGCGTGGAGGTATTGGCGCCCGATATCGTATTGAGCGACTGGGAAGCGGTACTGGAGAGTCGTATGCGGCCGGGCGTGCGGCTCGATGCCGACGCGACACGTGCTCGCCGGGCCAGGGTGGAGCGGCTCCAGCAGCGGCTGCGCGCCGCGTGGCCGCCGGACCGGCCGAGGCTCGCGTGCTGTTTCCTGCGCCGCTTTGCGCGCAGGTTGCGTGCGCGAATCGAGTTGCCGCCGGATCTCTATGGCCGCGGCGGCCCGGCCGTGCGGCTCGGTTTCAGCCTCATCAAGGGGTTTTCCGAAGACGCCGCGCAGCGCGTGATGAAGGCGCGTGCGCAGGCGCCGTTCGCGGACGTGGACGATCTCGCGCGGCGCGCCGCGCTCACGCGGCGTGAGCTGGAAGCGCTTGCGGCGGCGAATGCGCTCGCGAGCATCGCGGGGCACCGGCGCGAGGCGTGGTGGGCCGTGACCGCGCAGCATGCGGTGCCGGCGCTGCTGCGCGACGCACCGCTCGCCGAAGCGCCGCTCGCGCTGCCGCGCGCGTCCGAGGGCGCGGAGATCGTCGCCGACTACGCCAGTTTGCGGCTGACGCTGAACCGCCATCCGCTCGAACTGCTGCGGCCGGGGCTCGCGAAGCAGCGCTTCCGCACGGCCGCGCAACTGACGCAGTGTCTTGACGGCAGACTTGCGCGCGTGTGCGGCATCGTCACGGTGCGGCAACGGCCGGGAACGGCGAAAGGGACGATCTTTGTTTCGCTGGAGGACGAGACCGGCACGATCAACGTGATCGTGCACGCGGCGCTCGTGGAGGCGCAACGCAAGGAATTGCTCGGGTCTTCGCTGATGGCGGTGGCAGGCGTCGTGCAGCGCGAAGGCGAAGTGATCCACCTCGTCGCGCAACGGCTGGAGGATCATAGCCGGCTGCTCGGTCGGCTGGCGACCGAGAGCCGGAATTTTCATTGAGCGGGACGTGCCTCGAAGCCGCCGAGCACGCCGCCGATCGCCGCATCGAACGGCGTGCGCCGGCCGATGCCGAGGCCTTCGAGGCGGCTCGAATCAAGGTGGCAGTCGCGCGGGCGCGGTGTCGCGTCGGCGGGCGTCGTCTGGGCGAGAAGCCGCGCGTCCACGCCGAGTGCCTGTGCGAGATGCTGCGCGATCCGATACTTCGTCATCGGCTCGTTGCCCGACCATTGCGCGATGCCGCAGACCGCCTTGCCGTCCGCGTGCCGCGTCAGCAGTTCGCGGATCACGAACGCGACGTCGGGGGTGAACGTCGGATAACGCGTGGCCCACGCATCCATCGCGGCCGGCTGCGCACCTGGCTGGGCCGAGGCCAGCACGGCCGGCACGAGACTCGTCACGGCCGATTCCTGCCAGTCCACGACCGGGCCGTAGAGCAGCGGCAGACGCAGCACGAGCGCATTGTCCGTTGCCTCGAGCAGCGCGCGCTCGCCTTCGAGCTTGCTATGGCCATAGGCGTTGAGCGGATTTGGCGTGTCGTCGCAGCGGTAGGGCGGCGTGGTGCCGTCGAACACGTAGTCGGTGGAGATCGACAGCACCCACGCGCCGCGCGGGCGTGCCGCCTGGGCGATGGTGCGCACCGCATCGACGTTCAGCGCGCGCGCCGTAACGGGGTCGTTTTCGCACACGTCGGGACGACGCTCCGCGGCGGCGACAACAATCGCATCGGGGGCTTCGCGCGCGACGAAGGCCGCGACGGCATGCTTGTCGCGCACGTCGAGCGAAACCTGTTGCGGCCCGGCGTGGCGGAAGGCAGTCGGTACGATCCGCCAGTCCGTCCCGGCGCCAAGCTCGCGCATCACGGCGCGTCCGAGCAGCCCCGACGCACCAATCACGGCAACCTTGAACATGGCGCGGCGCGTCACGCGTTCGCCGTGCCGGCGTTCTTTACCGTATAGCCTGCCTCGTCGATAGCCGCTTTCAGCACGTCGGCGCTCTGGTTCGATTCGACCGTCACGTGGCCCGCGGCCAGATCGACTTCGACCTTCGCGGTGGCGTCGTGCTCGTGAATCGCGCGGGTAACGGCACCCACGCAATGCTGGCAACTCATGCCTTCTACGTTGAACTGGATCATCGTGTCTTCCTTTTCTGAACTGAAGGGGGAACTCAACTGCTGCTTGCTGCGGACAGGAGGCCGTCGCCGGATTATGCCAGCCGGCCCGGTGACGGACGCTGGACCTTCCCACAATGGGAAGGTGTACGATCGACCCATCGATCGAATGCGGGAAGGGACCCATGAATATTGGCGAAGCGGCGCGCGAATCGGGCGTCACGGCGAAAATGATCCGCTACTACGAGAGCGTCGGACTGCTCGCGCCCAAGGGGCGCACGGAATCGGGCTATCGCGTGTACGGCACGGAGGAGGTGCACACCCTGCGCTTCATCCGCCAGTCTCGACGACTGGGTTTTCTCGTCGAAGATATCCGCCGGCTGCTGGCACTCTGGCACGATCGCTCGCGCGCCAGTGCGGAGGTCAAGTCCATCGCGCTGGCGCATGTGATCGAACTGAACCAGCGCATTGCCGAGCTGACCCAGATGCGGGACACACTCGCGCATCTGGCCGACCACTGTCACGGCGACGACCGGCCGGACTGCCCGATTCTCGAAAATCTCGCCGACTCCAGGCCGTCGATCGGCGAAGCCGGCGCCTGCCATCACTGACGCCGCTGTGGTTGCGCCAGGCAAATTGTCGCAACTTGTTTCAGGATGAGCCCTGAAATGGTGCATTTCAGGGTCCTGTCGAAACAACTGCTGGCGACGAGAAAAAATACGCCGATAAATCATGGTGTTGTGGATTCCTTGAATTGATGCATTCCAGTTTGGAATGCACGGCATTCGGGCAATTCACTAGCAAAGTTCCCAAAGATCGCTATAATGCGGGTTATCCCTTACTAGGGTAATCCCTGATGCAAATCCACCGGGGATACATACCGATCCTTGGAGAGCACCATCATGTTTGCGTACATCCTCGAAGCCCTGAGCAACTGGTTTGAAGTCAGCGAGCGTACCCGCCGCGAAGCCTATCTCGCATCGTCGACGGACATCGTGCAACTCGAACAGCGCATCCGCTCGCTCGAATCGACCGGCTACTCGAACTAAGCCAGCGTTTTCCGGCGTCTGCCGGTACCAGCCGGCACTACGCCAAGGCTGTTTCAAGCCCCGCATTGCGGGGCTTTGTCGTATCTGGCGCCCGCGTTGTCGGTGCTTGCGTTGCAGGCCACACGCACAGTCTGAACCTTGACACTGCGGTAAGGTAAAGTCCTTTTTGAGATTGGCCGACATACGAGTGAAGCAGCAAGTGAAGCCACTCATTTCGGGGACCGTTCATGGTGTCAGACCGCATATTCCGCAAGTCTTTGATCGTCTGGTTGCCCGCCGCCGCGCTGGCGTGCGGGCTGGCGCTGGGACACGCCGCCGCCTGGGCGGACGGCCCGCCGTTGATACTCGATACGCAAAAGGGCATCAGCGACGGCCAGAAGGGGATCGTGCTGCAAAACGCGCCGCTTTCGCACGAGCCGATAGTCACGGCCCGCCAGCCTGCGGAGACCACGACGAACTCGTCGCAGTCGTCGCAGCCTTATATCGTCGCGCCGTACATCGAGGTGCCGGGCGGCGGCGGTTCGCGGCCCAATCCGCCGCGCCCACCGTACCCCAGGCCGACGCCCCAGCCCGCGCCGGCTCAATAAGGGCGCCGGCGATCAATCGCCGCGCGACTCGATCTTGAACTGCGCCGCCTGATCCTGGCCCAGTGCTTTCACGAGCCAGGGCAACGTTTCCTTCATGGATGCCACCAGCGTGTAGGGCGGATTCAGGATGAACATGCCGCTGCCGAAGAGCCCGTAACCGTCCGCGGGCGGCTGGCTGACCGTGAGCGTGACGTGCAGCCAGTTCTTGTCCTGCAGGCGCTTGAGCTGATCCGGGAAGCGTTGCGATTCCGGCCGCGTGACCTGCGGATACCAGATCGCATAGGTGCCCGTGGCGAAGCGTTTGAGACTTTCCTCCGCGCAAGCGATCGTGCGCGCGTAGTCGCGCTTGTCCTCGAACGACGGGTCGATCAGAACCAGCGCGCGGCGCGGCGGCGGGGGTAGCAGCGCCTTGACGCCTTCGAAACCGTCGCCGTCGTAGAGCATCACGCGGCGGCCCGCGTCGCGAAAGCGATGGCGCAGCACCTCGATTTCGGTGCTATGCATCTCGAAGAGCCGCATGCGATCCTGCTCGCGCATCAGCCGCCATGCGAGATAGGGCGACCCCGGATAGAACTGCAGCCCGCCGTCCGGATTGAGCGCCGCCACTTCGTCCACGTATTCGGCCAGCGCCGCCGGCAGGTCGGTGCGCCCCCACAGTTTGCCGATACCCGTTTCGAACTCCGCGGTCTTCGTGGCATAGCCTTCGCGCAGCGCGTAGGCGCCCGCGCCCGCGTGGGTGTCGATGTACCAGTAGGCTTTGTCCTTTTTGCCGAGATAGCGCAGGAGCTGCACGACCACGGTGTGTTTCAGGACGTCGGCATGGTTGCCTGCATGGAAGGCGTGGCGGTAACTCAGCATGATGGGTGGGACGGAAAGTCGGAAGAAAACGGGCGGCGGATCGGGGTCGCGTATTGTACGCGGCCCCGGTGCTGCCGCGAACCTCAGTCGTGCTCGTCGCCGACGATCGCTTCGATCTGCGCCTTGATTTCCGGCGTGATCTTTTCGGCAATGTCGCTCGCCAGCATGTTCTGCCCGATCTGCTCCACCCGCGAGGCGCCGGTGATCACGGTGCTCACGTGCGGGTTCTTCAGGATCCAGGCGATGGCCAGTTGGCCGACCGTGCAGCCCAGCTCCGCGGCCAGATCGGCGAGCTTCGCGACGATGGCGTTGCGGTTCGCGTCGGTGAGCGATCCGCGCAGCCAGTCGTAGCCCTGCAACTGGGCGCGGCTGTCCGCCGGCACGCCGCTCTTGTACTTGCCCGTTAGCAGGCCCGAGGCGAGCGGGCTCCAGGTGGTGAGCCCGAGGCCGATGTCCTCGTAGAGCCGCCGGTATTCGTCTTCCACGCGGCGCCGATGGAACAGGTTGTATTGCGGCTGCTCCATGACCGGCTTATGAAGGTGATGCCGCTCGGCAATCTCCCACGCGGCGCGGATTTCGTCGGCGCTCCATTCGGAAGTGCCCCAGTACAGCGCCTTGCCGCGCGTCACCATATCGCTCATCGCCCAGACCGTTTCCTCGATGGGCGTATTCGGGTCCGGCCGGTGGCAGAACGCGAGATCGACGTAATCGAGCTGAAGGCGCTTGAGCGAGCCGTCGATGGCGTTCAGCAGGTACTTGCGGTTGAGCGTGTGGTACTGGTTCGGTGCCTCGTTCAAGCCCCAGAAGAACTTGGTCGAAACCACGTAGCTCACGCGCGGCCACGCCAGTTCCTTGAGCGCGGTGCCCATGATCGTCTCGGACTCGCCGCCCGCGTAGGCCTCGGCGTTGTCGAAAAAGTTGACGCCCGCGTCCCGCGCCGCGGCGAGCGATTCGCGCGCCAGGTTGCGATCGACCTGGTTGCCGTAAGTGACCCACGAGCCGATGGACAGTTCGCTGACCTGCAGGCCCGAGCGGCCCAGTCGCCGATAGTTCATGAATGTCTCCAGAAGGGAAGAAGCCCGATATTAGCGCCAGCGCAAGCGGCTTGTGCCGGACTCGATGCGTGAGATTGCCGGCTTCATGCACAATAGCGCGGTTGGCCGCGGTGCAGCATTCTGCCGAATGGCATACGCCGTCCGGTCAGTTTGACAGTGTCCGCGAGTCGAGGTCTGATTTCATCTACAACCTGGAGGTGCTCGATGTCGTCTCTTTCCCTCAACACCAAACTGGACGGCAAGGTCGCCGTCGTTACTGGCGCGGCTAGCGGCATCGGCAAGCAGATTGCCCTCACGCTCGCGCAGGCGGGCGCGGCGGTCGCCATTGCCGACCTGAACCAGAGCGGCGCGGACGCCGTGGCCGAAGAGATCAAGGGCGCGGGCGGCAAGGCCATCGGCGTGGCCATGGACGTCACGAACGAAGACGCCGTGAACCAGGGGATCGACCGCGTGGCGGCCGAACTGGGTTCGGTGGACATCCTGATTTCGAACGCCGGCATCCAGATCGTGAATCCGATTGAAAACTACGCGTTTTCCGATTGGAAGAAAATGCAGGCCATCCACGTGGACGGCGCGTTCCTCACCACCAAGGCCGCGCTCAAGCACATGTACAAGGACGATCGCGGCGGCGTCGTGATCTACATGGGTTCGGTCCACTCGCACGAGGCCTCGCCGCTCAAGTCGGCCTACGTCACCGCCAAGCATGGGCTGCTCGGTCTCGCGCGCGTGCTGGCCAAAGAAGGCGCGAAGCACAACGTGCGCTCGCACGTGGTTTGCCCTGGCTTCGTGCGCACGCCGCTCGTCGACAAGCAGATTCCCGAACAGGCGAAGGAGCTCGGCATTTCCGAAGAGGAAGTGGTCAAGCACGTGATGCTGGGCGGCACGGTGGACGGCGTGTTCACGACCGTCGAAGACGTCGCGCAGACGGTGCTGTTCCTCTCCGCGTTCCCGACGGCCGCGCTCACGGGCCAGTCTTTCATCGTCAGCCACGGCTGGTTTATGCAGTAAGGGAGACGCGGCCATGGCGCAACGCAAGAAAGGGCAGGTCCAGTCCAGCGCGGTCGACGAACAGGCGGGCGTGCATACCGGCGCCGCGCCGCGGCCGCATCCCCGCCACTGCGGCGAAGAGACCGCCCAATGGGAAACCGTCGCGCTGACGCTGCAGGGCGGCGGCGCGCTCGGTGCCTACCAGGCTGGCGTGTATGAAGGTCTCGCCGAGGCCGGCATCGCGCCGAACTGGCTCGCGGGCATCTCCATCGGCGCGCTCAACACGGCGATCATCGCCGGCAACGCGCCCGAGCACCGCGTGGCGCGGTTGCACGAGTTCTGGGAAACGATCTGTCAGCCCGCCTACACGCCGCCGCTGCCCGGTTTCGTCGAACATGCGTTCTTCAACTCGGGCGATGCGATCCGCAAGACGTTCACCGCGATGCAGGCGGCAGGCGCAATCGTGGAAGGCCAGAAGGGCTTCTTCGTCCCGCGTTTTCCTCCGCCGTTGCCGCACGGCTCGGGGCATCCCGAAAAGGCCAGCTACTACGACACGCGGCCGCTCAAGGCCACGCTCGAGCGGCTATGCGACTTCGACCGGATCAACTCGAAGGAGATTCGCGTTTCGGTTGGCGCCGTCAACGTCGGCACCGGTAACTTTGCCTACTTCGACAACACCACCATGAAGCTGCGGCCCGAGCATTTCATGGCTTCGGGAGCGCTGCCGCCGGGCTTCGCGGCCGTGGAAATCGATGGCGAGTACTACTGGGACGGTGGCCTGATGTCGAACACACCGCTCTACGAGGTCATCCAGACCACGCCGCGCCGCGACACGCTCGCGTTTCAGGTCGACCTCTGGAGCGCGCGCGGGCCCGTGCCCGACAACATCACGGACGTCCAGGGCCGGGTGAAGGACATCCAGTATTCGAGCCGCACGCGTCTCGTGACCGACATGCTGCAGCGCTCGCAGCGCTTCCGTCATGTGTTGCGCGAGGTGCTGGAGCGCGTCGCGCCCGAGCATCGGCAGGATGCGTGGGTAGAAGTGGCGAATGAGCTGTCGTGCTCGAAGAAGTACAACGTGGTCCACCTGATCTACCGGCAGAAGGAGTACGAGGGGCACTTCAAGGACTTCCAGTTCGGCGTTTCGACCATGCGCGAGCATTGGGCGAGCGGTCTGCAGGACATTCGGGCGTCGCTTGCGCAGCCGGGGTGGCTGGAGAAGCCCAACAACGACGCCGGCTTCGTCACTCACGATATTCATCGAGACGCGCGCGGCGGCCGTCGAGTGCCGGGGGAAGGCAGCACGTGACTTGACGTGGACTGGCGTTAAAACACAAACGGCGTCCGTTCATCTTGAACGGACGCCGTTTCAACTTGCTCGTTTGCGAGCGGCTCTGCTTACTTCAGCACTTGCGCGACGGCGCTCGCGACCACGTCGAGGTTGCGCGTGTTGAGCGCGGCCACGCAGATGCGGCCGGTGCTCACGGCGTAGATGCCGAACTCTTCGCGCAGGCGGTCCACCTGAGCGGCCGTGAGGCCCGAGTACGAGAACATGCCGCGCTGCACGTTGATGAAGTTGAAGTCGCGGTCCACGCCGGCAGCCGTCAGGCGCTCGACGAGGCCCGTGCGCATCGCGCGGATACGGTTGCGCATCTCGCCCAGTTCGTTTTCCCACATGGCGCGCAGTTCCGGCGAGCCGAGCACGGCGGCGACCACCGAACCGCCGTGCGTCGGCGGGTTCGAGTAGTTCGTGCGGATCACGCGCTTCAGTTGCGAGAGCACGCGGGCCGATTCTTCCTTGCTGTTCGTGATGACCGACAGCGCGCCCACGCGCTCGCCGTAGAGCGAGAACGACTTCGAGAACGACGACGAAACGAACACGTTGAGTTCCGAAGCGGCGAACAGGCGCACGACTTCGCCGTCTTCCGCGATGCCGTCGCCGAAACCTTGATAGGCGATGTCGAGGAACGGCACGAGGTTGCGCGCCTTCACGACTTCGACGACCTGCTTCCACTGGTCGATCGTGAGATCGACGCCGGTCGGGTTGTGGCAGCACGCGTGCAGCACGACGACCGTGCCCGCGGCGTAGCTGTTCAGCGCGGCCAGCATGCCTTCGAAGTTCACGCCGTTGGTTTGCGCGTCGTAGTACGGATAGGCCGCCACTTCGAAGCCGGCGCTCTCGAAGAGGGCGCGGTGGTTTTCCCAGCTCGGGTCGCTGATCGCGACCTTCGCGGTCGGGTTCACGCGCTTGAGGAAATCGGCGCCGATCTTGAGCGCACCCGTGCCGCCCAATGCCTGGGCCGTCACCACGCGGCCTGCCGCGATCAGCGGCGAGTCGTCGCCGAGCAGCAGCTTCTGCACGGCGGCGTCGTAGGCGGCGAGGCCTTCGATCGGCAGGTAGCCGCGCGGCAGACCGGCTTCGACGCGGGCCTTTTCCGCCTCGCGCACCGCGCGCAGCAGCGGGATCTTGCCTTCCTCGTTGGTGTACACGCCCACGCCGAGGTTCACCTTGGAGGTGCGCGCATCGGCGTTATAGGCTTCGTTCAGGCCCAGGATGGGGTCGCGAGGGGCGAGTTCGACGGCGGAAAAGAGGGACATGATGGTTCGGCTATAGTCAAGGATGGACAATCCGGTTGGCCGGTGCGCTGGCTTGAACGCCGCCGCGCGGTTGCCGCAGGCGACGCAGCCGGCCGGCCACGCAACGCGCTATTGTAGCGAATCTGGGGGGCGTTTTCGCCTGCCAGGACCACCCCCGGCTCGCCGGGGCGCAAGACGCTAGAATAGTCGCTTGCTCAAGGCACAGGATGCCGCCCCATGTCCGACCATATCGTGGCCGATGCGCCCGCGCTCGACGAGTCGAAGTTCGTCCAGTACGAGGGTTCGCCGTTCCAGCTCTATCAGCCATACTTGCCGGCCGGCGACCAGCCCACAGCCATCGAAACGCTCGTGGAGGGCGTGGGCGACGGCCTCTCGTTCCAGACCCTGCTCGGCGTGACCGGCTCGGGCAAGACCTACACGATGGCGAACACGATCGCGCGCCTGGGGCGCCCGGCCATCGTGTTCGCGCCGAACAAGACGCTCGCCGCGCAGCTCTACTCCGAGTTTCGCGAGTTCTTTCCGCGCAATGCGGTCGAGTACTTCGTCTCGTACTACGACTACTACCAGCCGGAAGCCTACGTTCCGCAGCGCGACCTCTTCATCGAGAAGGATTCGTCGATCAACGAGCACATCGAGCAGATGCGGCTCTCCGCGACCAAGAGCCTGATGGAGCGGCGCGACGTGGTGATCGTCGCGACGGTCTCGGCCATCTACGGTATCGGCAATCCGTCCGAGTATCACCAGATGATCCTCACGCTGCGGCACGGCGACAAACTCGGCCAGCGCGACATCATCGCGCGCCTCATCGCGATGCAGTACACGCGCAACGAGCAGGACTTCCAGCGCGGCACGTTCCGCGTGCGCGGCGACACCATCGACATCTTTCCGGCCGAACACGCGGAGATGGCCGTGCGCGTCGAACTCTTCGACGACGAAGTGGAGACGCTGCAGCTCTTCGACCCGCTCACGGGCCGCGTGCGGCAGAAGATTCCGCGCTTCACCGTCTATCCGTCCTCGCACTACGTCACGCCGCGCGATACCGTGCTGCGCGCCGTCGAGACCATCAAGACCGAACTGCGCGACCGGCTCGAGTTCTTCCATACCGAAGGCAAGCTCGTGGAGGCGCAGCGGCTCGAGCAGCGCACGCGCTTCGACCTCGAGATGCTGCAGGAGCTTGGCTTCTGCAAGGGCATCGAGAATTACTCGCGGCACTTCTCGGGCGCGCTGCCCGGCGAGCCGCCGCCCACGCTCGTCGACTACCTGCCGGCCGACGCCGTGATGTTCCTCGACGAATCGCACGTGCTGATCGGCCAGCTCAACGGCATGTACAACGGCGACCGCGCGCGCAAGGAAAATCTCGTCGATTACGGCTTCCGGCTGCCTTCGGCGCTCGATAACCGGCCGCTCAAGTTCAACGAGTTCGAGCACAAGATGCGCCAGGTGATCTTCGTCTCGGCCACGCCCGCCGACTACGAGAAGAAGGTGACGGGTCAGATTGCCGAGCAGGTCGTGCGCCCCACGGGTCTCGTCGACCCGGTGATCGAGGTGCGGCCCGCCTCGACGCAGGTGGACGACGTGCTAGGGGAGATCAACGAACGCGTCGCGGCCGGCGAACGCGTGCTTGTCACCACGCTCACGAAACGCATGGCCGAGCAACTGACCGAATTTCTCGCCGATCACGGCGTGAAAGTGCGCTATCTGCACAGCGACATCGACACGGTCGAGCGCGTGGAGATCATTCGCGACCTGCGACTTGGCACTTTCGACGTGCTCGTGGGCATCAACCTGCTGCGCGAGGGGCTCGACATTCCCGAGGTCTCGCTCGTGGCGATTCTCGACGCCGACAAGGAGGGCTTCCTGCGCGCCGAGCGCTCGCTGATCCAGACCATCGGCCGCGCCGCGCGCAACGTGAACGGCAAGGCGATTCTCTATGGCGACCGCATCACCGACTCGATGCGTCGCGCGATCGACGAGACCGAGCGCCGCCGCGCCAAGCAGATGGCCTTCAACGAGGCGAACGGCATCGTGCCGCGCGGGGTGGTCAAGCGCATCAAGGACATCATCGACGGCGTCTACAACGTGGACGAAGCGCGCGCCGAGCTGCGCGAAGAACAGGAGCGCGCGAAGTTCGAGGACATGTCGGAAAAGCAGATCGCGAAGGAGATCAAGCGCCTCGAGAAGCAGATGATGGATCACGCGAAGAATCTCGAATTCGAAAAGGCTGCGCAGACGCGCGATCAGCTGGCGCTGCTGCGCCAGCGCGTGTTCGGGGCGAACGTGGGCGATCATCCGGCCTGACCGAATCAACTTACGTTTCCTTCATCATGTAAGGCGCCGCCCGGCGCCTTTTCCTTTATGGGCAAAGCCCTTTCCCCAATAGACCTGTCGCCGACTTTCAATTGTTACGAATCCCTATCGGTGCTACACTCCTGCAATATTGAGAATTGTTCGCATTAACGTTTCCGTTGTTGTTGATGCGCTGTCTTGGTGTCTCTCATAAAAAAACAGGAGTTTCGATGCGGATTCACTCTCTCTTGCGCGGCACGGCGCTGATTGCCGCCGCGGCAGCGGCGTGCTCGGCCAGCGCGGCCGAATACCCGATCGGCAAGCAACAGATCCAGGGCGGCATGGAAATCGGCGCGGTCTATCTGCAGCCGATCACCATGGAACCCGAAGGCATGATGCGCAAGGCGTCCGACTCGGACGTCCACCTCGAAGCCGACATCCACGCGGTCAAGAACAACCCGACCGGTTTCGCCGAAGGCGACTGGATGCCTTATCTGCAGGTCCACTACGAACTCTCGAAGCCGGGCTCGAACTACGTGCAGAAGGGCGATCTCATGCCGATGGTCGCGAACGACGGGCCGCATTACGGCGACAACGTCAAGCTGGCCGGCCCCGGCAAGTACCACCTGAAGCTGATCGTCGAAGCGCCGATGCAGACCGGTCACATGGCATTCGGCCGTCACGTCGACAAGGAAACGGGCGTGGGCCCGTGGTTCAAGCCGTTCACGCTCGAATACGACTTCCCGTTCGCGGGCATCGGCAAGAAGGGCGGCTACTGATCGCGCGGAACTCAGGCAGGAACAACGGATGACTGGAATCAGAAAGATGGCGGCGCTCGCATTCGCCGCGGCGCTCGTTGCGCCGCTGGCAGGCGTCGTGCATGCCGAGGATCTGCCGACGTTCAGGCTGGAAATGGCCGACGGCAAGCTGAACCCCGCGCGCATCGACGTGCCGGCGGGCAAGCGCGTCAAGATCGAGGTGCGTAACACGGGCAAGGGCGCGGTGGAGTTCGAGAGCGTCCAGTTGCGCAAGGAAAAGGTGCTGGCGCCTGGCGCGGAATCGTTCGTCGTCATCGCACCGCTCGATCCGGGCGAATACAAGTTCTTCGACGACTTTCATCAGCAGGCGCAGGGCGTGATCGTTGCCAAATGAGCGTTGCCCGATGAGCGTTGCGGCATGACCGGCGGCGCCGGTTGCAGGAGAGTGGAATGGGTCAGGTGATGTTCATCGTGTGGCGGGAGAGCGTCGAGGCGCTGCTCGTCGTCGGCATCCTCTATGCGTGGCTGAAGAACGGGGACGCCGACGCGCGGCGCGGCCTGCCCTATCTGTGGGGCGGCGTGGCGCTCGGGATCCTCGCGGCGGTTGCGCTGGGCGCGGCGCTGGTCGGGTTCACCGAAGTGCTTTCCGGTGATGCGCAGGACGACTTCCAGATTGCGATGGTGCTCGTCGCTTGCGTACTGATCGTGCAGATGGTGCTGTGGATGAAGCAGCACGGGCGCACGCTCAAGCGCGAGATGGAGGCGTCGCTCGAAAAGACCGCGCGCGACGCGAACTGGTGGGGCGTGACCGTGCTGGTCGCGCTCGCCATCGCGCGCGAGGGCAGCGAAACGGTGATTTTCCTCTATGGCCTCGGCTTCGGGCAGTCGGGGCACGTAGCGGCGAGCCAGTACTTCGCCGTACTGATCGGCCTCGCACTCGCGTTCCTCACGTTCTATGTGCTGCAGTTGGGCGGCAAGGTGTTCTCGTGGCGCCAGTTCTTTCGCGTCACCGAAATCATGCTGCTGTTCCTCGGCGCGGGTCTGTTCCAGACCGGTGTGGACAAGCTGATCGACAAGGAAATCCTGCCGACGCTCGTCGATCAGGTGTGGAATTCCTCGGCACTGCTTGATGATTCGGGCACCGTCGGCTCGCTCGTCGCAACGCTCACCGGCTATCGCGCGCATCCCGCGCTCATGAACCTGGCTGCGTATGCCGCGTACTGGTTCATGGTGGGGTTCCTCGTGCGGCGCGCCGGCGGCCGGGCCGCCGCGAGCCAGAGGAAGGCGGCGTGAGCTGTGGTTCGGCCCGGCCGGCCGCGCCGCGTGGCAAGCTCGCGCTGGCCGGGCAGTGGATGCAGCGGCACGGTGCGGCGATCCGCGCCGTGCAATGGGTCGTCGTCGCGATCTATGCGTTCCTGATCCTCGTGCCCGCGGCAATGCCGCTGCCCGACGACACCGCGCATCTCTGGAACAATCTCACGCTCGCCGCGCAGTTCGTCTTCTGGGGCATCTGGTGGCCGTTCGTCCTGCTTTCGATGGTGATGCTCGGGCGCGTGTGGTGCGGCGTGCTATGCCCCGAAGGCGCCCTCACCGAATTCGCGAGCCGGTTCGGCCGCGGCGGGGCGATTCCGCGCTGGATGCGCTGGGGCGGCTGGCCCTCCGTCGCCTTCGGGCTCACCACGATCTATGGGCAGATGGTGAGCGTCTATCAGTACCCGAAAGCGGTGCTGCTGGTGCTGGGGGGATCGACGCTCGGCGCGATGGTGATCGGCTTTTTGTACGGACGCGAAAAGCGCGTCTGGTGTCGCTACCTGTGCCCCGTCAACGGGGTTTTCTCGCTACTGGCGCGTCTCGCGCCGTTTCACTACAAGGTCGACGAGGACGCCTGGCGCCGTTCGTACACGGCGGGAGAGCACGGCGGCCAACGCGTCATCCCCATCAACTGCGCGCCGCTCGTGCCGCTGCGCAACATGAAGGGTGCCGCCGCCTGCCATATGTGCGGCCGCTGCGCGGGTCACCGCGACGCCATCGATCTCGCGTGGCGTTCGCCGGCCGAGGAGGTGGTCGGGCTCGGCAACCGGCAGGCGAGCGGCTGGGATACGGCGCTGATTCTCTACGGACTCCTCGGGATCGCCATCGGCGCGTTTCACTGGACTGCCTCGCCGTGGTTCATCGGTCTCAAGCAGGCCGCTGCGGGCTGGCTCATCGACCGCAACATCGTCTGGCCGCTCGACACGAACGCGCCGTGGTTCCTGCTCACGCATTATCCTGAGCAGAACGATGTGTTTTCATGGCTCGACGGCACGATGATCGTCGGCTATATCGTCGCGACGGGGCTCGTCTACGGCACCGCGCTGTTTGCCCTGCTCGCCGGCGCGAGCGCACTCTTCGGGCGTTTCGACATGCGCCGGCTGCACCATTTTGCTCAGGCGCTGATTCCGCTCGCGGGCGCGGGCGTATTCCTCGGACTTTCGGCGACCACGCTGTCGCTCCTGCGCGCGGAGCACGTCCCGCTCGGCTGGGCATCGGACGTGCGACTTGCGATTCTCGGCATATCGAATATGTGGAGTGGCTGGCTTGCGTGGCGGGTGAGCGGCCGATACAGTCAATCGCTCTGGCAACGCGTTCCGGCGACGACGGTCTTCGTCGCCGCGCTTGCCGTGGTCGACAGCGCGTGGTGGCTCATGTTTTGGGGCTGGACACGCTGACCGGCCGTTCAACGTTCAACCGATCGGAGAGCGAACCATGCGTACCAGGGTAGCACTGACTGACGAAGACATCGTGAAAATGGGCGACGCGGCCGTTGCGTACGCGCGGGCCAACGAGTGGAACGTGACGATTGCCATCGTGGACGAAGGCGCGCACCTGCTGTGGCTGCGCCGACTCGACGGCGCAGCGCCCGTGTCGGCCGAAATCGCGGCGTCCAAGGCCCGCACTGCCGCGCTCGGGCGTCGCGAGAGCAAGGTCTACGAGGAAGTGATCCGCCAGGGACGCACCGCGTTCCTCAGCGCACCGCTGCCGGCGATGCTGGAGGGCGGGGTGCCGATCGTCGTCGACGGAGACGTGATTGGCGCCATTGGCGTCTCGGGCGTGAAGTCCGATCAGGATGCGGCTGTAGCACGCGCGGGCATCGGTGCTATCGGCGTCGAATGAGAACAAAAAAGTGGCGTGGCTGGCTGCGACGGCTGCCTTGAAGAATGTCTGCACGAAGGGGTCTAGATCTCGCGTGCAAGCCGTCGTGACTGGCTACTGCCCCAACGCCTCTCAGGGAGGCGGTCCCCACAATACCCGGTACGTACTACTTGGTGAGGATCAGCTTGCCAAGGCGCGTGGCCCGCAACTGATACGTCTCGCCGTTATGCATGATGCTCACGTGGCTGCGGCCTTGCAGCAGCGCCGTGCTGTCGAGCGTCCGCTCAGGGTTCGCGGCCCGCGCTGTGCCGGCCGCCTCCGCGTTCCTGCGTGCCGGTGCGGACGGCTTGTTCGCCGGTGCCGTTCTGGCTGGCGTGCCGCGCGCAGCGGTCAGCGCCGAAGCACTGGTCGCGCTGCCGGCAGAACTACCTGGGTGGCGCAAGCTGAGCGTGGGTGAGCGGTTGAAGTCGGTCATGGTCGTGACGTCTTTCTCGATAGGATGAGGTGATTCTAAATGATAACCATTCCTATTTTCAACTGTAAGAAATTGATCGGATTGACGCGGCGATAGTCTTTGGGGGGCAGGGGAGCGCGGCACGAGAGGCCGCGCACGGGGCGTTCAGTGCCGCGCCTCGGGGTCGTCGAGACCGAGCACGTATTGGCGGATCAGCCGCACGGTGTCGATATCCGATTCGCGATAAGCCGACTTCACGATCTCGGACGTCTGCCGGTCGTCTTCGGTATCGGCGGTGGGCAGCGTGGTGCGGTAGTCGAAGCGCAGGAATAGCTGCGTTTCCTCCGGCTCTTCGATGGTCATGGTGAGCGAGCCGCCCACGTAAGTGTCGGTCGCGGCGATGTCGTAGCGCACGCTTCGGTCGGGCGTGAGCGTGACATGGTCGCGCACCGTGGCGTGGCCATAGTGCAGCTCGCGCTCCAGGGTGTTGCCTTCGCGCGCGAGGATCGTGCAACTGTCGAGGCCGAGCACGAACAGTTGCGGCTGCTCGGCGCGCAGTACGAGACCTTCCCAGAGCTGCGCGCGCGTCATGGGCTGGACGAGCGGATTCGACGGGTCGTTGATCTGGACAAGATGTTCGAAATTCAAGGTCGGCGGTTTCCTGTGGCTATGTCCTGGTGTCTGCACCGCCGCTCATACGGCTGAGAGGCCCGTGCGGATCGCGATCGTGTTCGTGAGCACCTTGTGGACCGGGCAGGCGTTCGCGATTTGCAGCAGCCGTTCTCGCTGCTCGTCGCTGAGCGCGCCTTCCAGCACGATCTGGCGGTCGATGGTCGTGCCTGCGTTGCCGGTTTCCATCGAGAGCTTCACGCGCACGCCCTCCAGCGGCCATTCCTTGCGCTGCGCGTACATCTTCAGCGTGATCGACGTGCAGGCGCCGAGGCTCGACAGCAGCAGCGAGAACGGCGAGGGACCGCGGTCGCCGCCGCCGAGCGAGGCGGGTTCGTCAGCGATCCAGGTGTGGGTGCCGTCGTCGAATTGAACCTGGTAGTCGGTCGAGCCGATCTGGGCGGTAACGGTGGGTTCGGCCATGAGCTCCTCGCGGGCGGTGCGGACAGGGGATGGGGCGCACGACGCGCCCCTCGAACCGCTATTTTAGTGCGAGATGCGTCCCATGCGCCCGGCCTGGTAGTCGAGCACGGCCTGGCGGATCTCGGCTTCGGTGTTCATCACGAACGGGCCATAACGCACCACCGGCTCGTTGAGCGGCACACCGCCGATCAGCAGCACCTCGAGCGGCTCCGTGGCGTCGTCCGGCGCGGCAAGGACGACCGAATCCCCGTCATTGGCGAAGGCCACCATCTGCTGAGCCTCGATGCGCTCGCCCGCGGGCCCGTAGTTGCCGCTGCCCGAGAGGGCATAAGCAAACACGCGCCACTCGCGCGGCACTGGCTGCTCGACGCGGCCGCCCGGCGCGATCGTGAAGTGCTGGTAGAGGATGGGCGTGCGCGTCTCGATCACGGCTTTCGCGCCGAGCGCCTCGCCGGCGATCACCTTCACCGAAACCTTGCCGTCCGCCGAACGGCCCACCGGAATGCGCGCGCTCGGGATTTCCTGATAGCGCGGCGCGATCATCTTGTCGCGCGCCGGCAGGTTGACCCATAGCTGCAGGCCGTGCACGCGGCCGCCGGCGCGCGCGAATTCGGGGTCGGGCATCTCGCTGTGGATCACGCCGGCGCCCGCCGTCATCCATTGCACGTCGCCGGGGGCGAGCGTGCCCGAGTGGCCCGCCGAATCCTTGTGGCCAAAGCGCCCTTCGAGCGCATACGTGACCGTTTCGAAGCCGCGGTGCGGGTGATCGGGCGCGCCCTTGGCCGCGCCCGGCGCATAGTCGACCGGGCCCATCTCGTCGAGCAGCAGGAACGGATCGAAGTCCATCAGCGTTCGCGTGGGAAACGGACGATGGACGATGAATCCAGCGCCCTCGGTGGTGCGAACGGCGGGAAACACGCGTTCGATCGTGCGGGTGGTCGTCATGGATATCACCTCGGAAAAATGGGAATTGCGCGATAAGCGAAACAAAACGCTATTATAGGTAGCCGTTTTGGGCAGTTCGACGGCCTTGACGCAATGGATTGTCCCATCGCTGGAACGACGACATGAAGATCGACTCGCATAACCTGAACGACCTGATGTACTTTTCGCAGGTGGTCGAGCATGGCGGCTTTTCGGCCGCCGAACGCGTGCTCGGCATCTCGAAGTCGCGTCTGTCGCGACGGGTGAGCGAACTGGAGGCATCGCTCGGCGTGCGTCTTCTGCAGCGCTCCACGCGCAAGCTCGCGCTCACCGAAGCGGGCGAGCTTTTCTACCAGCATTGCCGTGCGATGCTCTCCGAAGCGCAGGCGGCCGTGAACGTCGTTCAGTCGCTGCGTTCTTCGCCGCGCGGCACGGTGCGTGTGAGCGTGCCCGTCACGCTCTCGCAGACGATCTTTTCGCAGATCATCCCGGAGTTCATGCACCGCTTTCCGGAAGTGCGCGTGGTGATGCGCGTCACCAACCGCGTGATCGATCTGTTCGAGGATTCCGTGGACATCGCGCTGCGCGTGCGTTCCGAGCCGCCGCAGAACGCGAACATCGTGGTACGGCCGCTGTGGCGGACCGAGCAGATGCTGGTGGGCGCGCCGAGCCTCCTCGCGCAGAACGCGCCGCCGCTCACGCCCGACGACCTCACACGTTTCGAAACACTCGATACGCCGACGGGCGACGGCCGGCATGTATTCCATCTGATCGCTCCGGACGGCAAGCGCCACGCGCACGAACACGAGCCGCGCCTCATCACCGCGGACCTCACGACGATCCGCGAGGCGGTGCTGGCGGGCCTCGGTATCGCGGCGATGCCGGAGATGATGTACGGCGCCGCGCTGCGCTCGGGCAAGCTCTCGCCGGTGATGCCGGGCTGGACGCTGCCGGTGCCGCAGCTCTACGCGGTATTTCTCTCGCGGCAGGGGATGGTGCCCGCGGTGCGCGCGTTCGTGGATTACCTCGTCGAGGTACTCGACGCGGACAAGCACCTGCAGCAGGAGTGCCCGCTACGCAGCGAAATCGAGCCGCTGCTGGAGCAGCATCGCAAGGCGCGGGACGAAGAAAGACGTGAAGCACGAAGCGAGGGAAGAGGCGAGGTACGAAGCGAAGCGGGCATTGCACGCCCCATATCCCGCAGCAAGATCGAAACCGCATGAAGCGTAATGCTCGCCGCCGCGCATTACGCTAATGACTTTTCGCATTTAAGCGTCGCCGGCAATCGTTACTTTCAATGGGCGAAGTCTTGAATGCGAGAGGCGAGAGGAATATATTGAAATCCCTCTCGCCAAGACCGGTCTTGAGCGGGAATTGATGGCCGCTATCATAGCGAGCCTTCAGGGTCGGTAGCGCTGTCCGTGTTGCCCACGGCATGTCGCATGTGTCGACGCGAACTGGCCGACGGTGAGCGTCGATACCGCCCGAATGCGCTGCGTGCGCTCGAAAAAAGGCCTTCATCCGACGATGAAGGCCTTTTACTTTGCACTGCGGAGAATTCGCGGACAGGGCCGGCGCCTGTCGCTAACTGCCCGACGACGCGCTCGACGTTGCGTTCAACGATGTGCGGGATCGGTTACGAAGCCGAGCTTCGTGAGACCGCCGCTCTGCGCCGCCGACATCACCTGCGCCACTTTCTCATAGGCGACCTTGCGGTCCGCGTTCAGATGCAGCTCCGGTTGCGGCTGTGCTTGCGCGGCGGCGGCTATCTTCGTCTGCAGCGTCTTGTCGTCCACGGCCGTGCCGTCCCACAGCACGGTGCCGTCCGCTTCGATCGCAACGTTGATCTGCGCGGGTTTGGTGTCTTCCTTCTGGCTGCTCGCATGCGGCAGGTCGATTTTCACGGCATGACGGATTACCGGAATCGTCACCATGAAAACGATCAGGAGAACCAACATGACGTCGACGAGCGGCGTCATGTTGATTTCGTTCATCAGGCCGTCGTCTTCGTCGCTCATAAAAGGGCTCGTCGCCATGGTGCGCCTCCGCTTCAGTGCGCGCGCGCGGCGACGCGCAGATTGCCCTTCGTCGAGGCAACGCGTGCGCCGGTCACGAAAAACGCATGCAGACCGTGCGCGAAGCGGTTGAGCTTCGTGACGATTGCCTTGTTGGCGCGCGTGAGCGCGTTGTAGGCGAGCACGGCCGGGATCGCGACGAAGAGGCCGAAGGCGGTCATGATGAGCGCTTCGCCCACCGGACCCGCGACGGCATCGATGGAGGTCTGGCCCGTCGCGCCGATCGTGAGCAGTGCGTGATAAATGCCCCATACGGTGCCGAACAGGCCGACGAAGGGCGCCGTGCTGCCGATCGAAGCGAGGATCGCGAGGCCGCTTTGCATCCTGGCGATCGCCTCGTCCATCGTGTCCTTCAGGCAGCGCGTGATCCAGTCGGAGACGTCCATGCGGTCGTGCAGGTGCGGTTGCGTCTGGTGATGATGGTCGGCGGCCTCCTGGCCCGAGAGCGCGAGCGCGAGGAACGGGTTGTCGTCGCGGGTGCCGCTGCCTAGCTTCCTGACGCCGTCGTCGAAGTCGCCGGAATGCCAGAACGATTGCTCGGCGTTCTTCGTGAGGCGCTTCAGACGCATGACGTTCCAGCCCTTCACGAGAATCACGCACCAGGACAGCACCGACATGACCAGCAACGCGAGCGCGATGCCGCGCGTCACGAAATCCCCTTGCGCCCAGACATGGGCGATACCGTAGTTCTGCATTCTCAAGTCCTCGTTATTCAATTCATGAAAGTGATGCGGCGTCGGCGGCTTCAGTCGCTCAGGCTGAAGTCGAAAGGCTGCGTGTAAGCCGCGCGTACCGGCTGGCCGCCTTCCAGATAAGGCTTGCACGAGCTTTCGTGCATGGCGGCGAGCGCGGCGTCGTCGAGGCGGCTGTAGCCGCTGCTCTTCTTCAGTTCGATGCTCTCGACCTGGCCGTTCAGTCCCACCACGAAGCGCACGTAAGCCACGCCGGTTTCGCCGCGGCGTCTCGACAATGCCGGATAGTCGGGCTGCACGATGCGGCAGTCGAGGTGCGAAACGTTCTTCGGCGCGTTGAGCGCCATGGTCGGCTTGCCTGGCTCGGGCGCGGCTGCCGCAGCGGGCGCGGGAGCCGGCGCGGCGGGGGCGGGCGGTGTCGGGGCCGCGGGCGTTTCGACGGCGTGCTGCGACGGCGCATCGGCGACCGGCAGCGGCGTGGGCACTGGCTTGGGCCGCGGCTGAACCACCGGTTTTGCGCGCGTCACGTGCGGCACCGGTTTCGGCGGCGGTGGCGTGGGCGTGGACTGGATCGCGGCGGGGGCGGCCACGGGTTCGGGCTGGATCAGCTCGGCCGTGATCGTGTGCGATTCGAGCGCGAGAGGGGCGGCGGCGTCGCGTTGGGTCAGTACGAACGCAATGAGCGTCGCGTGCAGCGCCACCACGATCGCGGTAGCGGTAATGATACGGCGGTTCATGCGGACGGCGGAGCCCGGCAACGTGCCGGCGGTGGTGGAGAGAGCCTGCATGTTAGCGGGTTTGCCGGAGGAAAGACGGCACCCCGGCAGGCCGATGCGCCGTGTCGGACAGCTTCATTTGCGGAATATCAACAGCGAGATGCACAGGGTAGTCACGAATCCGATCAGCAATTCCATCCCGACCTCCTGAAGAGGGGAACGCGAACTAGCTGGCTGGTCGTGAAACTGGCTTGCTGTCGGCAGGAAGGTGGCGCGAAGCCGGGGAGCCCGGCGCGCGCCGCGGTAGTCAAGCGGCCTTGCGCTCGTAGAACGTGAGGGGTTGCACGGCAGGCACCGCCACCGGATGCGCGTGAGCCACGCCGCAGCGGGTCGCGCAGACGCCGCTTTGGGCCATCACGTCACGAACCGATTCTTCGCACTTGCCGCAGCAGGTCGCCACGCCGAGTTCGAACTGGAGCTCGTCGAAAGAGTCCATGCCTTCAGCGATCGAGGCACGGATCGTCCGGTCGGAAACGGACTTGCAGACGCAGACAATCATGATGAAGCGCGATAGAAAGGGTTAATGCGAATTATTATCATTTTGTTTGATGCGTTTGGCAAGCGCCTTCGCGGAATTTTTGTAACAAAACCGGGCTCTTAGCAGGGATTTTGCTGTTCGCGCGGGTGGGTGGCGAAGCGGCGAATCGGGGGCGGAAGGGAGAGCGCCGTGGGCCGGACGGGCAGGGCTCAGGGCGTTAAAGGGGCCAGAAATGGCCCAAGGAAGGAGGCGCCGCGCCTCAGGCCGCCGAAGCTTCCAGCGCGAGCGTGCGTCGCGACGGAATCTGCACGGTCTCGACCTTGGCGTCGATGCCGAGCAGCGCGGCCGCGAGCGTGCGCAAATGCGCGCCGTCGCTCGTCGAACAGAAGCGCACCGGGGCTGCGTCGGCCGGGCTTGCCGCGCCGGCGGCCGCCGGCGCCAGCAGGCCGTGCTGGTCGAGCATCCGCTCGAGCTGCCGCGCGATAGCCACGCTGGTATCGATCAGCGTCATACGCTCGCCGACGATCGAACGAATCGCCGTATCGAGAAACGGATAGTGCGTGCAGCCGAGCACGAGCGTATCGGCGCTGGCGTCGAGCATAGGCTGCAGATAGCCGCGCAGCAGCGCGAGCAGCTCGGGCGAGCCGACGTCGCAGCGCTCGACGGCTTCCACGAGTCCGTGGCCGGGTTGGCTGAGCACGCGCAGGTCGCCGGCGTGGCGTTCCACGAGCGCCTGAAAACGCGCGCTGCGCAGCGTGACCTGGGTGGCGAGGACGCCCGCCACGCGCGAGCGAGACTGCAGCGCGGCCGGCTTCACGCCCGGCTCCACGCCCACGAGCGGAATCGGCAACTGCCCGCGCACGAGCTCGATCGATTGAGCGGTGGCTGTGTTGCAGGCCACCACCAGCGCTTTCGCCCCCTGCTTGATGAGCCATTCGCCGATGGCGAGCGTGCGGTCGGCGATGAAGTCGTCGTCGCGCTCGCCATAGGGCGCATAGCGCGAATCGGCGACATAGACGATCCGTTCGGCGGGCAGCAGGGCGCGCACCGCGCGCAGCACGGAAAGGCCGCCAAGGCCGGAATCGTAGATGCCGACGGGCGCGGTGCCGGCGAGGGGCGAGTGGTTCAAGGGTTTCGGGGCAGGTTGGAAAAAGCGCATTTCCCTCCCGGGAAAATGCGCCGTGTCGCGAGGACGGTGATCAGGATTCTACCGAACCCATGGCCGACTGCTGGTAGTTCTGAATGCCGACCTTGCCGATGAGATCGATCTGCGTTTCGAGCCAGTCGATGTGTTCCTCGGTGTCGTCGAGAATCTTCACGAAGATTTCGCGCGAAACGAAATCGCGCACGGACTCGCAGTACGCAATGGCTTCCTTGCAGGTGGACTGGGAAATCTGCTCGAGCTTCAGATCGCATGCCAGGATTTCCCCGGTTTCCTCGCCAATCAGGAGCTTGTGCAGGTCTTGCAGATTCGGTAGGCCGTCGAGCATGAAGATGCGTTCGATGAGCCAGTCGGCATGTTTCATTTCCCCGATCGATTCGTCGTATTCGTGCTTGCCGAGCTTTTCGAGGCCCCAGTGCTTGTACATGCGCGCGTGGAGAAAATATTGATTGATCGCGGTGAGCTCGTTCTTGAGCTGGGCGTTCAGATATTCGATGACCTTTTTGTCGCCTTGCATGATTTATTCCTTACCTGGTAGGGCGGAGGTGGGTTCTGGTTCTGAACAATAAACGCTGTGCCTGCAAATGCCAAGACCAAACCGGCATTCCGATCGGACATTCGCGTTGTGCTGAGAATTAATCTCAATCCTTTTCGCGTTAATCAAAAAGGCAAATGAAAAACCGGGGCGCGGAGCCCCGGTTTTGCATATCGGCGTGAGCCGATTAACGAGCTCAGGCCGTCGCGACCGGAATCTTGCCGATCTTCGCCTGCCATTCGGCGGGGCCGGTCTTGTGGACCGACGTGCCCGACGAATCGACCGCAACCGTCACCGGCATGTCCTGCACGTCGAACTCGTAGATGGCTTCCATGCCGAGGTCTTCGAACGCGAGGACCTTCGAGCCGCGGATCGCCTTCGAAACGAGGTAAGCCGCGCCGCCCACGGCCATCAGGTAAGCGGCCTTGTGCTTCTTGATCGCCTCGATCGCGACCGGGCCGCGCTCGGCCTTGCCCACCATCGAGATGAGGCCCGTTTGCGCGAGCATCATTTCCGTGAACTTGTCCATGCGCGTGGCCGTGGTGGGACCTGCCGGGCCGACCACCTCGTCGCGTACCGGATCGACCGGGCCGACGTAGTAGATCACGCGGTTCGTGAAGTCCACCGGCAGCTTCTCGCCCTTGGCGATCATGTCGGCGATGCGCTTGTGCGCGGCGTCGCGGCCCGTGAGCATCTTGCCCGAGAGCAGCAGCGTCTGGCCCGGCTTCCACGAAGCGACTTCTTCCGGCGTGAGCGTGTTGAGGTCCACGCGCTTGCTGGTTTCCGTGTTCGGTTCCCAGTTGACCTTCGGCCAGGCGTCGAGCGACGGCGCTTCAAGCTTTGCCGGGCCCGAGCCGTCCAGCACGAAATGCGCGTGGCGCGTGGCGGCGCAGTTCGGGATCATCGCGACGGGCTTCGAAGCCGCGTGCGTGGCCGTGGCCATGATCTTCACGTCGAGCACGGTGGCGAGACCGCCCAGACCTTGCGCGCCGATACCGAGCGCATTGACCTTCTCGTGCAGTTCCACGCGCAGTTCTTCGATCCAGTCCTTCGGACCGCGTTTGATGATGTCCTGAATGTCGATGGATTCCATCAACGATTCCTTCGCCATCAGCATTGCCTTCTCGGCGGTGCCGCCAATGCCGATGCCGAGCATGCCGGGCGGGCACCAGCCCGCGCCCATTGTCGGCACGGTCTTGAGCACCCAGTCGACGATCGAGTCGGACGGGTTCAGCATCACGAACTTCGACTTGTTCTCCGAGCCGCCGCCCTTGGCCGCAACCTGCACGTCCACCTTGTCGCCCGGCACGATCTCGTAGTGGATCACGGCCGGCGTGTTGTCCTTCGTGTTCTTGCGGCCGCCTTCGGGCGGGCTCACGATCGAGGCGCGCAGCACGTTGTCCGGGTTCAGGTAACCGCGGCGCACGCCTTCGTTGATCATGTCGGTCACGCCCATCGTGGCGCCGTCCCAACGCACGTCCATGCCGACCTTCACGAAGATCGTGACGATGCCGGTGTCCTGGCAGATCGGGCGGCGGCCTTCGGCGCACATGCGGCTGTTCGTGAGGATCTGCGCGATCGCGTCTTTCGCGGCCGGACTCTCTTCGAGTTCGTACGCGCGGCCGAGCGCCTCGATGTAATCCTGCGGATGGTAGTAGCTGATGTACTGCAGCGAATCCGCGATGCTCTGGATCAGGTCTTCCTGTTTGATGACGGTCATGGCTAGCTTCAGTGGGGACGGGGGGTATTGAATCTTGTCGCAGGCGCCGCGCTATTCGGGGGCAACGGCATCGGCCGGCGCCGGATGGCGCGCGGCAAGTTCCTGGTCGTGCTCAGGATGCGGGGGCGCCGCCGGCGGATGCGCGCCGCATGGGCCGGGCGCGCGCTATTGTACAGCGTCGGCGCGCGGGCCCGCCGCGAGCCCGGCAGCTACCCGGAACACCCGGAGCAGACCCGGAGCGAGGGCGTCGGGGCGTCAGGACGCGACGGGCGGCAGCCGCTTCGTCTTGACGCTCGCGAGTGCGACACCGGTGATCACGCAGGCCAGCGCGACGCCGTGCGCGGGCGTGGGCCGTTCGTCGAGGAACACCATGCCGTAAATCGCGGCGGCGACGGGCAGGACGGCCGTGAAGACGCCTGCGATGCTGCCCGGTACGTGGCGGATCCCCTTCATCCAGAGCCAGAACGAGAAGATGCTGGCGGAGAGCCCGTACCAGAGCGCGAGGCCCCAGATGCCGGCGGGTACGGCCGGATAATCGAACGACAGTGCGTAAGGCAGCCCGACTGGCAGCATCAGCAGAAAGCCGAACAGGTGCGTGTACGCGCAGATGTCGATGGGTTCGAGCGTTTGCGTGAGGCGGCGCGAGAGGATCACGTAGAGCGATTCGCAGCAGACTGCGCCCAGCACCATCAGATTGCCGGCGAGCGATTGCGGCGAGCCGCCGTCGGCATGGGCGAGATTGATGACCGCAATGCCCGCGATGGCGAGCGCGATCGACGCCAGCGCGCGTGCGTCGGGCCGCTCGCGCAGGAAGCACCACGAGAAGAGGGCGACCACGGCCGGAATGGTGCTCGTGATGACGCCCGCCGCGACGGCGCTCGTGCGATGGACGCCGCCGAGCATGAGCAGTGTAAACCCGAATGTGCCGAACAGCGCCTGCAGGAACAGATTGATCCATTCGCCGCGTTTCACGCGTTGCATTTTCGCGGCGCGCAACAATGGCGCGAGCACCGCAAGGGCGATCACGAAGCGCAGCAGCGCAAAGAGCGGAACGGGGATGAAGGCGACGATCGATTTGCCGATGCCGACGTTGCTGCCCACGAGGAGCATCGCGGCGACGAGGAAAAGAGAATAGCGGTTCAAGCTGGAATCCGGGCACACAGTTCAGTTAGCATTCTAAATGCCCGCTTACTACGGCGTCACACACTTGTCTGGCATTTGCGTTGCGCGGCTGCGATGCTGCGTGCGTAAGTGGCCGGTAAGTTGCTACGCTTAACCTAGGCGAAATGGACGGGGCGGCCATGCCGGCTGTCCATGTATGCTGCATTGCCGCATCGCCACTCGTGCAAATCGGCGCGGGTCGGAGTGGGGCGACGCGGATCGCCACGGTTCGCGGCGCGTGCAGCGGGAACAAGAGCGCCTTCGCCATGCCGGCCCCACGCGGGACCGTGCCGGGGCGAGGGGCACAGGGAGACGGCGCGTGGTCCGCGACTGAAGCGCGGCACGCGTCCACGGCTTTTACGTTTCATCTTCACCAAGGGGTTGTCGATGTCTGCGATTGAATCGGTTCTTCACGAGCGCCGCGTTTTCGCGCCTTCCGAGCAAGCGGTGGCCAATGCCACGGTGTCCGGCATGGATGCCTGGAAGGCGCTCGTCGCCGAAGCCGAACGCGATTACGAGGGCTTCTGGGCGCGCCTCGCGCGCGAGACCCTGACGTGGCAGAAGCCGTTCACCAAGGTGCTCGACGAGTCGAAGGCGCCCTTCTACACGTGGTTCGAGGACGGCGAACTCAACGCCTCGTACAACAGCCTCGACCGTCACGTCGAAGCGGGCAACGGCGAGCGCGTTGCCGTGATCTTCGAAGCCGACGACGGCACCGTCACGAATGTCACCTATAAAGACCTGCTCGCGCGCGTCTCGCGCTTCGCGAACGCGCTCAAGAAGCGCGGCGTGAAGAAGGGCGACCGCGTGGTCATCTACATGCCGATGTCGGTCGAAGGCATCGTCGCGATGCAGGCCTGCGCGCGCATCGGCGCGACGCATTCGGTGGTGTTCGGCGGGTTCTCCTCGAAGTCGCTCAACGAGCGCATGGTGGACGTGGGCGCCGTGGCGCTCATCACGGCCGACGAGCAGATGCGCGGCGGCAAGGCGCTGCCGCTCAAGAACATCGCCGACGAAGCGATCGCGATGGGCGGCTGCGAGGCCGTGCAAAGCGTGATCGTCTACCGGCGCACGGGCGGCAAGGTTGCGTGGCACGAGGGCCGCGACTGCTGGATGCACGAGCTTTCGGCCGCCGAGAGCGACACCTGCGCGCCGGTGCCGGTGGGCGCCGAGCATCCGCTCTTCATCCTCTACACCTCGGGCTCGACGGGCAAGCCCAAGGGCGTGCAGCACAGCACGGGCGGCTATCTGCTGTGGGCCGCCCAGACCATGAAGTGGACCTTCGACTGGAAGCCCACGGACGTGTTCTGGTGCACGGCCGATATCGGCTGGATTACGGGCCACAGCTACATCGCCTACGGGCCGCTCTCGATCGGCGCGACCCAGGTGGTGTTCGAAGGCGTGCCCACGTATCCGAACGCAGGCCGCTTCTGGGACATGATCGGGAAGCACAAGGTCACGGTGTTCTACACGGCGCCCACGGCGATCCGTTCGCTGATCAAGGTCTCGGAAGCCGATGCGAAGGTGCATCCGAAGAGCTATGACCTCTCGTCGCTGCGCATTCTCGGCACGGTGGGCGAGCCGATTAATCCCGAAGCCTGGGTCTGGTACTACGAAAACGTGGGCGGCGCGCGCTGCCCGATCGTCGACACCTGGTGGCAGACCGAAACGGGCGGCCACATGATCACGCCGCTGCCGGGCGCGACGCCGCTCGTGCCGGGCTCGTGCACGCTGCCGCTGCCGGGCATCATGGCCGCGATCGTCGACGAAACGGGCCAGGACGTGCCGAACGGGCAGGGCGGCATTCTCGTGGTGAAGCGTCCGTGGCCTTCGATGATCCGCAACGTGTGGGGTCAGCCCGAGCGCTACAAGTCGGGCTACTTCCCCGAGGAACTGGGCGGCAAGCTCTACCTCGCGGGCGACGGCAGCGTGCGCGACAAGGATACGGGCTACTTCACGATCATGGGCCGCATCGACGACGTGCTGAACGTCTCGGGCCACCGCCTCGGCACGATGGAGATCGAGTCGGCGCTCGTGGCCAATCCGCTCGTGGCGGAAGCGGCCGTGGTGGGCCGCCCCGACGACACGACGGGCGAAGCCGTGGTGGCGTTCGTGGTCCTCAAGAGCGCGCGCCCGCAGGGCGAAGCGGCGGTCAAGCTCGCCAACGAGTTGCGCGCCTGGGTGGGCAAGGAGATCGGGCCGATCGCCAAGCCGCGCGACATCCGTTTCGGCGAGAACCTGCCGAAGACGCGCTCGGGCAAGATCATGCGCCGTCTGTTGCGCTCGCTCGCGAAGGGCGAGGCCATCACGCAGGATGTCTCGACGCTCGAGAATCCCTCGATTCTCGACCAGCTCGGCGAATCGCTGTGAGCCCGGGGCCGGCGCCAGCGCCGGCCTCGCGCAAATGGGGTTCCCAGGTTTTTCCCGATTTCCGGCCATGCGCGTTTTTGCTACATAGGCGCATGGCCGCGCCACACTCCGCACCCCAGAACAACGTCAATCCCCTGCCTGAGCCGCCGCCGGTCAGCGAGGCGATGGCGCTCGCGCATCGGCGCTACTGGCGCTTCAACCTCACGCTGATCGCGGCGCTCATGACGATCGGCTTCGCGGTCTCGTTCGTCGTCCCGATCTTTGCCCGCGCACTCGCCGGCGTGAGCTTCGCGGGTTTCTCGTTGCCGTTCTATTTCGGCGCGCAAGGCGCGATTCTGGTCTATGTGCTGCTCGTCGCCCTCTATATCGTGCTGATGCAGCGCGCCGACCGCGCGCTGCAGGCCGCGCTCGAAGCCGATCTCGCGATTCGCGAGGCCAGCAAGGCGCCGCCGCGATGAAGCTCGCGCACCGGCTGATCCGCTCGTACTCGCTCTACACGCTCGGCTTTCTCGCCTTCGTGTTCGTGATGTGGCGCATCGAGCTCTCCACCGGCCCCGGCATGTGGATCGGCTATGTTTTCCTGTTCGTGCCGATCGCCGTCTATGCCGTCATCGGGCTGCTCTCGCGCACCTCCGACCTTGTCGAATACTACGTGGCGGGGCGCCGCGTGCCGTCGTTCTTCAACGGCATGGCCACGGCCGCCGACTGGCTTTCGGCGGCCTCGTTCATCGGTCTGGCCGGTTCGCTCTACGCCACCGGCTACGACGGCCTGGCTTACATGATGGGCTGGACCGGCGGCTACTGCCTCGTGGCATTCCTGCTGGCGCCTTACGTGCGCAAGCTCGCGCGTTACACCATCGCCGACTTCCTCGGCACGCGCTTTTCGAGCAATCTCGTGCGCGCGCTTGCCGTGCTCGCGACCATCATCTGCTCGTTCGTCTATCTCGTCGCGCAGATCCAGGGTGTGGGGCTGATCGCGACGCGCTTCATCGGCGTGGACTTCGCCATCGGCATCTTCTGCGGACTCGCGGGGATACTCGTGTGCTCGTTTCTCGGCGGCATGCGCGCGGTGACGTGGACGCAGGTTGCGCAGTACATCATCCTGATCGCCGCGATCCTGATTCCCGTTTCGCTGATCGCGCATCGTGACGGATTGAGCTGGCTGCCGCAGGTCGACTACGGCCGCCTGATGGAGCGCATGGAAACCCTGGAGGGCAAGGTGCGCGACGCGAACGCCGAGCAGAGCGTGCGCGACGCGTACCGGCAGCGCGCGGCACTGTGGCAGACGCGGCTCGACACGCTGCCGCAGTCCTGGGTGGAAGAGAAGACCCATCTCGCGGACTCGCTCGCCGACCTGCGCCGCCACAACGGGCCGCTGCGCCAGATCGATACGCTCGAGCGCGACCTGGCGGTATTCCCGCGCGACGCGGAAACGGCGCGCATGGTCTGGACGCAGCAGCGCGACGACCTGCTCGCGCGGGCGGCCACGCCCGTGCCGATGAACGAGCCATTCCCGGCCGATAACGAGGCGACGCGGCGTCTGCACGAACGCAACTTCCTTTCGCTCCTGCTCTGTCTTTCGCTGGGCACGGCGAGTCTTCCGCATATTCTCACGCGCTACAACACGACGACGACGGTGGCTTCCGCGCGGCGCTCGGTGGGCTGGACGCTGTTCTTCGTCGCGATCTTCTATCTGACCGTGCCGGTATTGGCCGTGCTGATCAAGTACGAGATCCTCTCGCATCTGGTGGGACAGCGCTTCGACGACCTGCCGCGCTGGGTGATGCAGTGGCGGCGCATCGAGCCGTATCTCATCGGCATTGCCGACGTGAACGGCGACGGCATCGTGCGCTGGGGCGACATCCAGATGCAGCCCGATATGGTCGTGCTGGCCGCGCCCGAGATCGCGGGACTGCCGTATGTGATGTCGGGGCTCGTTGCCTCGGGGGCGCTGGCGGCCGCGCTTTCGACCGCCGACGGACTGCTGCTCACGATCTCGAACGTCCTCTCGCACGACGTCTACTATCACATGGTCGATCCCGAGGCTTCGAGCCAGCGGCGCGTGACGATGTCGAAGATCCTGCTGCTCGGCGTGGCGCTTTTTGCCTCGTGGGTGGCGTCGCTCAATACGGGGAACATCCTGTTTCTCGTGGGGGCGGCGTTCTCGCTGGCGGCGTCGAGCCTCTTTCCGGTGCTCGTGCTCGGCGTGTTCTGGAAGCGCACCACGCGGCTTGGCGCCGTTGCGGGAATGACCGCGGGGCTGGCGGTGTGCATCTACTACATCGTCGCGACCTATCCGTTCTTCACGCAACTGACCGGCTTCGAGGGCGGCCGGTGGTTCGGCATCGATCCCATCAGTTCGGGCGTGTTCGGCGTGCCGGCCGGCTTTCTCGTGGCGATCGGCGTGAGTCTGCTGGACCGGCGGCCGGACGCTTATACGGTTGCGCTCGTGGACTATATCCGGCACCCCTGAGCGGCGGTGCGCGCTACGTTGTCATCCTTCTGGTCGATGCCGCCGGATTGCGGCACTTCGTAAAGTGGTCGTCATGCCGCATTGGCACGCGCGGCGCGTGCCGCATGCGCTGCCGTTCAACGACCTGCCGGAGTGTCCTCCATGTCATCGCAACCCGTTTTCATCCCGGTCGGCGCGCTCGCCGACGGTTTCGCTCCCGAGAGCAACATCCTCGCCCCGGTCGACGACCTGTACGGTCGCACGTTCGAACTGGCGTTCAGTGACGGCACGCGCAGCACGCTCGCCTTTGCCGCGGACGGCACGGTTCGCGCCGCCGTTGCCACCGCTGTTGCTACCTCCGTTGCCACCTTCGCGTGCCGCGTGACGTCGGTACGCGATGGCATGTATTTCATCGACTACGTTGGCGGCGGCGACGGTACGCGGCCTTCGACGACCAGCATCGTGATCGACGTCCGGCAGGGCCTCTGCACTTCGGTGACGGGCAGCCTGCCGACCGAAAGCGAGGCGCGCCTCGACGCCTTTACGCGCGTGGAGCGCGGCCTGCCGCTGACGGGCGTGGCCGTGCAGATCCGCCACGGCCGGATCGTGCAGGAAGGCGCCGACGCATCCGCCCCGCTGCATGCTCCGACGACCGAACTGATCGGAATGCGCAACCTGTACACATATAGCCCGACCGAACGCTACGAGCACATCTACCTGAACGAGAACTTCTATACGTGGCAGTGCCTGGCGGGCGTCGAGGCCGGGCTTGCCGACGTCGACCACTGCTACATGATCGGGATTGCCAGGAAACTCACGTTGTTTGTCTGGTGCGAGAAGATCGTCCCGACACTCGGCGTCGTGATGATCGATCTGGAGCGAATGAAGACCGACGGCAAGATCTTCGGCTATCAGGGCAGCAATTTCGGCGCGCTGTCGAATTTCCCGGTTGGCGCCTTCGCGCAGATCCTGAACGTGACGCGGTATCCGGAATGAGCCGCGCCGCGCAACGCGAGCCGCTCGCGCGCGACTTCGCGGGCAGGACGGTGCTGATCACCGGGGGCGCGCAGGGGATAGGGCGAGGGATTGCCGAAGCCTTCGCGGCGCGCGGGGCCGCCGTCGCGATCGCGGATCTCCGGATCGACGTCGCCGAGGAGGCGGCCAGCCGGATCGCGGCCACGGGCGCGATCGCACGCGCGTGGCAGGTCGACGTTGCCGCGCACGAACAGATCGGGGCGCTCGTCTCCGGCGTGGAATCCGCGTTCGGCCGGCTCGACGTCGTGATCCACAACGCGGCGTATTTTCCGCTGACCCGCTTCGAGGCGATTACCCCGGAGATTCTCGGCCGCACGCTCGACGTGAATCTCGCCGCGCTGTTCTGGCTCGCGCAGGCCGCGCTGCCCGCGTTCCGCAGGCAGGGTGGCGGGCGGCTGCTGGCGACGTCGTCGGTGACGGGGCCGCGCGTCGCGTATCCGGGGCTCTCGCACTACGCGGCCTCGAAGGCCGGCGTCAACGGCTTCATTCGGGCCGCCGCGCTCGAACTCGCGAAGGAGCGCGTCACGGTCAACGGCGTCGAGCCGGGCATGATCCGCACGCCCGCCATGGACAATCTCGGCGACGCCGCGCACAACGCGCGCATTGCGGCCGGGATCCCGCTGGGGCGCCTGGGCGAACCGGCCGATATCGCGGCGGCGATGTTGTTCCTCGCGTCCGACGCGGCCTCGTACGTGACCGGGCAGACGATCGTCGTCGACGGTGGCGCGACATTGCCGGAGTCGACCGCCGCGCTGGCGTAAGGGCCGGGGTAAGGGCCGCGGTAAGGGCGCTACCGGCGTGCACCGGCCACGCCGCGATCGCTTGTCCGTTACAGGTGTTCGAACGCGAGGGTCGGCACGTCGACGATCGTCGAGCCGCCATCCGCGACGATCGTGGCGCCCGTGACGATCGACGCCGCAGGCGAGGTCAGGAATGCACAGACCGCTGCGATTTCGTCGGCCTCCGCCGGCCGGCGCAGCGGCACGTCTGCGCACACGCGCGCGTAAGCGGCATCGAGCGACTCCTCGTAGCGGCTCATCAGCGGTTCCATTTCCGCATCCGCCATCGGCGTGCGCACCCAGCCCGGGCACACCGCGTTGACGCGCACGCCTTGCGGGCCGTAATCGCGCGCGAGCGAGCGCGTCAGGCCGATCAGCGCGTGCTTCGCGGTCGTGTACCCGCAGACGGCAGGGCCGGCGGCGAGCGAGGCGATGGAGGCGACGAGCACGATCGACCCGCGCCGCGCGATCAGGCCGGGCAGGCACGCGCGCGCGCTGACGAACGCGGTGTCGAGGTTCGCGCGCATCGCGGCGGCCCAGTCCGTATCGCTCATTTCGGTCGCGGTGCCGAGTCCGTGGCCACCGGCGCAGGCGACGAGTGCGTCGATGCCGAGGCCTTCGGCGTCGAGTTGGCCGGCAATGCGCGCCCAGTCGCCGGCGTTCGCGGCGTCGGCGGCGAACGCGAGGCCGCCCGTTTGCGCGGCGATGCGCTCGATCGGCTCGCGCCGGCGGCCGATCAGTACGACACGGTCGCCGTTTGCCGCGTAGCGCTTCGCGCAGGCTTCGCCAATGCCGGTGCCGGCGCCGGTGATGAGGATGGTGCGTGACATGGACATGCGTTTCGTTCCTGGTCGAGGGACATGCGGGCTTCCAGTCTAGGCCGGCCGCCGCCGCGGGCGGAATCGGACAAAAGGATGACAACGCGCCGGGTTTGCCGAACCGGTTGCCGATTCGTGCTACCGGCCGGATTTTCGCGCCGGTAGCATCGGGCGGAATGCATGTTTCCCGTGAGGCCGCCATGTTGCCCTCGTTTTGCGACGCCGCTCGCGGTGCGGTACGCGTGCCCGCCTGCGGTGCCGCCGCGTTGACCCCGGCGCTCGACGCCGGGGTCAGCGCGCTCGCGCAGCTCGTGCGGCCCTCCGCGACGGTGTTCTACCGGATTGGCGAGGATCAGGAACCCTCGGGCTTCGAACTGTTCGGCATGGCGGAGGCGATGCATCGCACCTGGCTCCGGCGCTATTGCCCGCTCGACCCGATGCATCCGTCACGCTTCGCGGCGCAGCCGGCCAACGTGCTGACGCTCGACAGCGAATTGCCGGCGACCGTGCGCGGCGGCTCGATCTACTGGCAGCGCTTTCTGAACGCGTATCAGGTCGTCGACGTAATGGAGGTGCTGCTGCGGGACGGCGCTCGCCCGGCTGCTGCGTTCTCGCTGTTGCGCATGGCGCCCGCGGAGCCGTTCACCGTCGACGACCTCGGCCGCGCGCGCGCCGTGCAGCCGCTGCTCGAGGCCGCGCTGATTCCGGCCGTGCGCGACGAGCGCCTCCTGCACGTGGCGGCCGACGGGCCGCGCCTCACGCACCGCGAGCAGCAGATCGCGCAGCTCGTGCGCGACGGGCACGCGAACAAGGCAATCGCCCGCGCGCTCGATCTGTCGCAGCCCACCGTGAAGACGCACCTGCTGCGGATGTACCGCAAGCTGGGCGTGTCGAGCCGCACCGAGCTGATCGGCATGCTCTTTCTGTAACGACGCGCCGCGACGGCCATTGTTTCGTCATCCTGTGGATCGTGACCTGATCGATCCCGCTTCCCCCGACCTGAAACGGAAGACCTCCATGCGACAAGACACTTCGAACTTCTGGCATCCGATGACCCATCCGGCCGAAATGCAGCAGCGCAAGCCGATCCGTATCGTGCGCGGCGACGGCTGCTACGTGTTCGACGAGGACGGCAACCGGCTCGTGGACGGCGTGGCGGGTCTCTGGAACGTGAACATCGGCCACAATCGCCGCGAGGTGAAGGACGCAATCGTTCGCCAGCTCGACGAGCTCGAATACTTCCAGCTTTTCGACGGCATCTCGCATCCGCGCGCGGAAGAGCTCTCGCGCCTGCTGATCGAACTGCTCGCACCCGAAGGCATGCGGCGCGTGATCTACAGCTCGGGCGGCTCGGACGCCGTCGAATCCGCGCTCAAGCTCGCGCGGCAATACTGGAAGGTCGTAGGGCAGGCGGACCGCACGAAGTTCATCTCGCTGAAGCAGGGCTATCACGGCACGCATTTCGGCGGGGCATCGGTGAACGGCAACACGGTGTTTCGCCGCAACTACGAACCGAACCTGCCCGGGTGCTTTCACGTCGAAACGCCGTGGCTCTACCGCAATCCGTTCACCGACAATCCCGAGAAGCTCGGCCAGATCTGCGCGGAGCTGCTCGAGCGCGAGATCGTGTTCCAGGGGCCGGACACCGTTGCCGCGTTCATCGCCGAGCCGGTGCAGGGCGCGGGCGGGGTGATCGTGCCGCCGGCAAACTACTGGCCGCTGATCCGCGAGGTTTGCGACCGGCACGGCGTACTGCTGATCGCCGACGAGATCGTCACCGGTTTCGGGCGCTCCGGCAGCCTGTTCGGCAGCCGCGGCTGGGGCGTGAAGCCGGACATCATGTGCCTCGCAAAGGGAATCACGTCGGGCTACGTGCCGCTCGGCGCGACGGCCTTCAACGAGCGTATCGAGCAGGCGTTCATGAACAACGCGGACTTCTCCGGCGCGCTGATGCACGGCTACACCTATGCCGGGCATCCGGTCGCGTGCGCGGCCGCGATCGCGAATCTGAAGATCGTTGTCGAGGAAGATCTCGCGGGCCGTGCCGCGCACCAGGGCGAATATCTGCTTGGCGCGTTGCGCCCGTTTGTCGAGCGCTATGCGGCGGTTGGCGACGTGCGCGGCAAGGGCTTGATGGTCGCGCTCGATCTCGTGCAGGACAGGAAAACGCGCGAGCCGATCGATCCGGCCAGCGGCTACGCGAACCGCGTAGCCGAAATCGCCCGCTCACACGGTGCGCTCGTGCGGCCGGTCGGCACGAAGATCATTCTGTCCCCGCCGCTCGTGATCGAGCGCGAACCGCTCGACGCAATCGTTTCGGCGCTTGACGCGGGTTTCGAGGGGGCCTGAAGCGGCGCGCTCGCAGGGCGATCCGGCAGACTCGACACGATAATGTAAGGTGAACGTAGGGTAACGGACGGTACTGGAACGGCGTGCATTGCGCGCCGCTGGCGCTCCCGCTATGCTGATCCGGCGCGGGATGCCCGCCTGGCGGAATCCGGACGATTGGCCTCGGGCGAGTCGCGCGCGTCGCGTTTCGTTTCGCAGGAGAGAAAGATGGAGTTCCGGGTCGTTGCCCTTGCCGATACCCACGATCTGTCGCACGCGGTGGATGGCTGGGAGCAGACCTATCGGCAAATCACGCCTGGCCGGTTCGAATGCACGCTGTTCCAGGCGAGCGGCGCGGATTTCCAGTTCTTCCGCGAAACGACCAACCGCCGGGTCGTGCAGGCGGGCGTGTCGCCGGAAGGGCTGTGGTCGCTGGCGGTCCCGCTGCACGCGCCGATGCAGGGCACGTTTCAGGGTCGGTTCGTTGACGGCTTCGCGATCATGTCGCTGGGCGAGCACGAGGAATTCCGCCTCTATACGCCCGAATCGATGCACTACGTTGGCGTGAGCCTGCCGGGCAGCAAAATGGAGGAACTCGTCGGGCTGACGGTCGGCGAGCATGCCGTGCGTCAGCTTGCCCAGAACGTACTGCCGATTCCCGGCGACGGCGGGGCGGAGCAGCGCACGCGTCTCGCACTCCTGATCGAATCGGCCGAGCAGAGTCTCGCCGGCCTCGTCGATCCGGCGGGCACGAAGCCCTTCCAGGACGAAATCGTGAGTTTGCTGCTGAGCTTGCTGGAGGGCGCGACCGGCGGAACGCGCGACCTCACGCACAGCACCTACAGCGATATCGTCCGGCGCTCCGAGCGTCTCTTGCAGGAGCAGGCCGACCATCCGCTGACTGTGCTCGACCTGTGCGTCCATCTGCGCTGCAGCCGCCGCACGCTGCAGACGAGCTTTCAGCGCGTCGCGAACGTGACGCCCGTCGAATACCTGCGCTCGATCCGCCTGAACGCCGTACGGCGGTTGCTGCGCTCGACGAACCCCGAAGAACTGCTGATAGGCGACGCGGCGGCGCGCTGGGGGTTTACGCATCTGAGTTATTTCGCGCGCGAGTACCGCGACCTGTTCGGCGAATTGCCCTCGCAGACGCAGCGCAAGTTCTGAAACGGCCGGCTTCCTTCCTCCGGAATTCTTTCGTTTTCCTGTCTATTTTCGGCGCAGACCACGCATCCGGCGTCCGGGTTTTCCCGCGACTCGCCACATGTTGCCGATTTGTGCTGCCGGCCCTTCCTTTTGGTTTCCTACAGTGTCCGGACCGGTGTCGCTGCATGCCTCTCGCGTGCGGCGCGCACCCCGCGTGCTGCGAACGACACCCGGTTTACGGGGCGACATTCGCATCGCAAGCGGTTACGGAGACTGACTTACATGAGAGACATTCAGGCAGAGGGCCTGTACGACGGGGCGGCCGCGATGCCCGCCATGCCGTCGAACCGGCAACTCATCTTTGCGATCACGATCGGCAACGGACTCGAGTTTTTCGATCTGACTGTCTACAGCTTCTTCGCCGTGCTGCTAGGCAAGCTGTTCTTTCCCTCTGTGTCCGCGCAGCAGCAACTGCTGCTTTCGGTCGGCACGTTCGGCGTTGGCTTCGTCGCTCGGCCGATAGGCGGCGTGCTGATCGGTATCGTCGCGGACCGCTTCGGCCGCGTGCCGGCGATGAACCTTACGCTCGCGACGATGGCGATCGGCACCGGCATGGTCGGCTTGATGCCCACCTACGCGCAGATCGGCGTGCTGTCGCCGATACTGATCGTGCTCGCGCGGCTGCTTCAGGGTTTCTCGGCGGGCGGCGAGGTCGGCGTGTCGACCTCCATGCTCGCCGAGCGAGCCCCGGCGGGGCAGCGCGCGTACTACACGAGCTGGCAGTTTGCGAGCCAGGGGGCCGCAGCGCTCGTCGGGTCGCTGGTCGGCTTCCTGCTTACGCACTATTTGAGCGCCGATGCCTTGCAGACGTGGGGCTGGCGCGTGCCGTTCCTTGGCGGCGTGCTGATCGCGCCGATCGGCCTCTATCTGCGTTCGCGTTTCGGCGCGAGCGAGCGCGCGGAACGCAAGACGCGCGAATCGGCGCCGCTCGGCACGGTGCTGCGCCGCGACGGCGGGGCCGTGCTGGCCGCGCTTGGTCTCGTGATCGGCGGCACGTCCGCGCATTTCATCGTGATCTACTACATGTCGACGTACGCGATCCGGACGCTGCATCTGCCGATGGACACCGCCCTGTGGAGCGGGATCATCGCGGGTGCGGTGATGTTCGTCGTGTCGCCGGTCGGCGGGCTCCTGACCGACCGCTATTCGCGCAAGGCAATGGCGTTCTGGACACGCCTCGTGCTGACCGTGGCGATCCTGCCGGGCTTCCTGCTGGTCATTGCGTGGCCCTCGGCCGCGATGCTGTGCGCAGTGGTGGGCGTGCTGTCCGCCATGCATTCGCTGAACGCGGGCGCGACCGGCATTTTGCTGGCCGAACTGTTCCCGAAGAGCACGCGTGCGACCGCGCTTTCACTCGCTTATGCGGGGGGCGTGTCGATCTTCGGCGGCTTTGCGCAATTCATCGTGACCTGGCTGATCGGCGCGACCGGCCGGCCGACTTCGCCCGCGTGGTACGTGATCGTATGCGGGGTGCTCTCGCTCGTTGCGCTTGCGTTTACTACCGATCGCTCGCGGATCGACGGGTGAGCAGGGCGTTGTGGCATGCGCGCGATTCTGGTATCTCGGCGCGCAAGGCGACGGCCGGTTTCCCCTGCCGCCCGGACTCTGCTATAATTCGCGTCCCGCCGGAGAGATGGATGAGCGGTTTAAGTCGCACGCCTGGAAAGCGTGTATAGGTTAATAGCCTATCGGGGGTTCGAATCCCCCTCTCTCCGCCAGCGGACCTCTTGGCCATCAGGCCTGGAAACCCCACCAGATAAGGCCCTTCAGCCCACTACGACCGGACGAATTCGGGCTGCAACCAGGCGCTCCCGGCTATCGGAAGGCCAACAAACACACAATCAGCACCCACGCGCAAACAATCGTTGCACCCGCATCGATCACCGACCTCAGCAAGAACCCGGTCGCGAACGGGCAGGCGCCAGTGACCATCGGCAATCGCTCCACGCTTCGGCCATAATGAAAAAACACCGGGCATCCCGGCGTCTTTTCATAAATGGACCGAGGAGAGCGTCCTTGAAGGTCAGTGAAGCGGTCGAGAGCCGCAAATCCGTACGCCAGTTTCTACCCGATCCCGTGGACCCCGCCGTGATCCGCGCCGTGCTGCAACACGCGGCGCGCGCACCGTCGGGCGGCAATCTGCAGCCGTGGCACCTGCACGTGGTAGGCGGTGAGTCGCTCGCCACGCTCAAGGCCGTCATGGCGCAGCGCATCGAGCAGGCCCCCGAGGGCGAGCGTACCGAATACGACGTCTATCCGCGCGAGCTCTCCTCGCCGTATCGCGATCGGCGCTATCAGGTGGGCGAGGATCTCTACCGCAGCATCGGCATCGCACGCGAGGATCGTCCCGGCAGGCTGCGCCAGTTCGCGCGCAACTACGCGTTCTTCGACGCGCCGCTCGCGCTTTTTTGCAGCGTCGACCGGCAGATGGGCCCGCCGCAATGGGCCGACCTCGGCATGTTCCTGCAGACCGTCATGTTGCTGCTGCGCGAAGCGGGTCTGCATAGCTGCGCGCAGGAATGCTGGGCGCGCTACGCCCGCACGGTGGGCGAGTTTCTCTCGCTGCCGGACGCTCATATGCTGTTTTCCGGCATGGCGATCGGCTACGAAGACACTGCCGCGGCCATCAACCGGTGGCGTTCGGCACGTGCGCCGCTTCACGAATTCGCCCGGTTTTACGGCGTCTGAGCGTGCAATGCCACCGCCTCTGCTTTTTTAAAGCGCCGCCCGAATCCGCTGGGCGATTGCTTCCAGCTTTGCCATGTCGGCCATTTCACGTGCATGCGGGCGCAACGTTTCGCCTTCGCGGCGCGGGATCACGTGGAAATGGACGTGCGGCACGGTCTGGCCGGCCGCCGCGCCGTTGAATTGCGCGATCAGGAGGCCTTCCGGCGCGAGCGTCGCGCGTACCGCTATCGCCACCTTCTGGGTCATGGCGATGGCCGCCATGCCGGCTTCGACCGGGAGTTCGTAGATCTGTTCGGCCGGCGCTTTCGGCAGCACCAGCACGTGGCCGTCGGCCTGAGGCATCACGTCCATGATCGCGAGCGTGCTGTCGTCTTCGCAGACCTTGATGCAGGGGAGTTCGCCGCGCAGGATGCGCGCAAAGATATTGTTCGGATCGTAAGCCATGGGTCCTCCCGGTGGCACGCGGCTTGCATGCAGGCGTGGAAACGGTCAAGCGGCGATTATGGCGCACGGCGGCGGCGCTTGTCGGCTTTCCTGCAGGTTTTTTCGGCCAGGTGCATCATAAGAGTTCGCAAACGAGCGCGACGACGAACGTCCTGATACGGAGCACGCCATGTCTACGACCGATCTCGAAGCAGCCCATTCCGCCCGCGAGGCCACCGGTTCCGCGGCCTGGCGGTTTGCCGCCGACCTGCTGGCGCATGCCGACGTGCAGCTCAACGGCACGCGCGCGTGGGACATGCGCATCCACGACCCCCAGGTGCCGGAGCGCGTGCTCGCGCTGGGCAATCTGGGCCTTGGCGAGGCCTATATGGATGGCCAGTGGGATTGCGAGCGGCTCGACGAGTTCTTCGCGCATGTTCTGCGCGCGCATCTCGACGAGCGGATCGATCCCGCGCGGCTCGTTTTCCATGCGCTGAAGGCGCGTCTCATGAACCGCCAGACCGCGCGGCGTGCCTGGAAGGTGGGCCAGAAGCACTACGACATCGGCAACGCGTTCTACGAGACCATGCTCGACTGCCGCATGACGTACACCTGCGGTTACTGGCCGGGGGGCGCGAAGACGCTCGACGAAGCGCAGGAAGCCAAGCTTGATCTGATCTGCCGGAAACTCGGGCTCGCGCCGGGCATGCGGCTGCTCGATATCGGCTGCGGCTGGGGCAGCCTCATGCAGTTCGCCGCCGAGTACTATGGCGTGTCGTGCGTCGGCGTGACGATTTCGAAGGAACAGGCCGCGCTTGGCGCCGAACGCTGCCGGGGCCTGCCCGTCGAGTTCCGGCTGCAGGACTACCGGCTGCTCGACGAACGCTTCGACCGCGTTGCGAGCGTGGGTATGTTCGAGCACGTCGGCCCGAAGAACTACCGCACGTATATGGAGGTGGCGCACCGCTGCCTTGCCGACGACGGCATTTTCCTGCTGCACACGATCGGCAAGAACCGGCGCGAGACCACGCCCGACGCGTGGATCGACAAATACATTTTCCCCAACGGCGAGTTGCCCACCATCGGCCAGATCGCGGATGCCTCGGGCGGCCTGTTCGTCACCGAGGACCTGCACAACTTCGGCGCCGACTACGACCGCACGCTGATGGCCTGGCACGCGAACTTCGAAGCGGCCTGGCCGCGTTTCGAAGCCGAAATGGGGCAGCGGTTCTATCGCATGTGGCGTTACTACCTGCTTTCGTGCGCCGGTGCGTTCCGCGCGCGCGATATCCAGCTCTGGCAGTGGGTGCTGACGAAGAACGGGCTCCCCGGCGGCTACAAGCGTCCCGCGCTTTAACGCATCACGACCGCGACGGTGGCGATGCCGAGGATCGTCATCACCACCGAAGCGCACACGTGGATGGCGATTTCGCCGGCCGCCCAGCCGAAGCGGCCCTCCTGCAGGTGCGAGACCACTTCGGCGGAGAAGGTCGAGAAGGTGGAAAGTCCGCCCATGAGGCCCGTGATGACGAAGAGGCGCCATTCGGCCGGCACGTCGGGCATGCGCGCGAAGAACGCTACGGCCACGCCGATCACATAGCCCGCGATTACGTTGGCGGCCAGCGTGCCGAGCGGCAGCTCGGGGAAGAGCGCATTCAGGCGCAGGCCGAGTACCCAGCGCAGAAGCGAACCGAGCGCGCCGCCAATGCCGACTGCGAGTATGGACAGATACATGGTGTGAACAGGTTGTAGGCGCAAGGAAGGCCTGCGTAGCGCAGGCATTACGTCGATCCGGGAGTTTAGCATCGGGCTCCGGACACCCCGGCGGCGATCGGCAGTAAAATGGGCGCGTCCCGTCCGGTCCGAGTCGCTGCATGAAAGTCGCCCTTTTCATCCCGTGTTTCATCGACGCGTTCTACCCCGAGGTGGGGATCGCGACACTCGAACTGCTGGAGCGGTTCGGCTGCGAAGTCGACTATCCCGCCGAGCAAACCTGTTGTGGCCAGCCCATGGCCAACAGCGGCGCGCAGGCCGAGGCCGCGGGCGCGGAGCGCGTGTTCGTGCGCGCTTTCGCCGGCTACGACTATATCGTCGGCCCCTCGGCCAGTTGCGTGAACCACGTGCGCGACCACCTCACCGCCATCGAGCAGACCGACGAGGTGCGCAAGGTGCGGGCGTCCACCTACGAACTCGTCGAGTTCCTTCACGATGTGCTGGGCGTGCGCGAGTTTCCGTGGGCCGAGTTTCCGTGGCGTGTCGGCCTGCACAATAGCTGCAGCGCACTGCGGCATCTGCACGAGGCCTCGATTTCGGAGGTGGCGGGCCCCGCGTTCTCCAAGCCGCGCACGTTGCTCGAAGGCGTGAAGGGCATCGAGTTCGTGCAGCCCAAACGTCCCGACGAGTGCTGCGGCTTCGGCGGCACCTTTGCCGTGACGGAGGAGGCTGTGTCCGTGCGCATGGGGCAGGACAAGGTGGTCGATCACGTGGGCGCGGGCGCGCAGTACATCGTTTCGGGCGACATGTCGTGCCTCATGCATCAGCAGGGCTGTGCCGAGCGCATGAATGCCGACGTCCGCTTCATCCATATTGCCCAGGTGCTCAACGGAGTTCGCGAATGAAGCGCGTCGAACATGCGAAGCTGGCGAGCGGCTTTCTTGCCCATCCGGAGCACGTGAGCTTTCACGACAAGCGGCTCTGGGATCTGCGCATGAAGCGCGACGCGCAGGCGCAGGCGATTCCCGAATGGGAGACGCTGCGTACGCTCGCTTCGGCGATCAAGGGGCACACGCTCTCCCGGCTTTCCGACTACCTCGAGCAGTTCGTGAGCAACGCCGAGGCCAACGGCGTGCACGTGCATTTCGCCGATAACGCGGAGGAGCACAACGAAACCGTGTACCGGCTGCTGAGCGAGCGCGGCATGACGGGGCTCGTGAAGAGCAAGTCGATGCTCACTGACGAGTGCGAGATGCGCCCGTATCTGGAGTCGCGCGGCATCGCGGTGATGGAAACGGATCTGGGCGAGCGGATCCAGCAGCTCGATTCGCAGCCGCCCAGCCATATCGTGGTGCCGGCCGTGCACAAGCTGCGCGGCGACGTGGCGCAAGTTTTCAGCCGCACGATCGGCACGGATCCGCACAACGACGATATCCACTACCTCGCACAGAGCCAGCGCATGAACACGCGGCCCTGGTTCGTGCGCGAGAAGACGGCTGGCATGACGGGCTGCAATTTTGCCGTGGCCGAAACGGGCACCGTGGTCGTGTGCACGAACGAGGGCAACGCCGACCTGTCCGCTAACATGTCGCCGCTGCATATCGTCTCCATGGGCATCGAGAAGCTGATCCCGCGCATTTCGGACCTCGGCGTCTTTATCCGCCTGCTGTCGCGCAGCGCGCTCGGTTCGCCGATTACGCAGTACACCTCACATTTCCGCGCGCCGCGCGAGGGGGCGGAGCTGCACTTCGTCCTCGTCGACAACGGCCGCTCGGAGCGGCTCGCGATGCCCGACTTCTGGTACTCGCTCAAGTGCATCCGCTGCGGCGCGTGCATGAACACGTGCCCCGTCTACCGGCGCAGCGGCGGGCTTTCGTACGGCAGCACCTATGCGGGGCCGATCGGCGCGATCATCAATCCGACCTTCGACCTCAAGCGCTTCAGCGCGCTGCCGTTCGCTTCCACGCTCAACGGCAGCTGCACCAACGTATGCCCCGTGAAGATCAACATCCATGAGCAGATTTATCAGTGGCGCCAGGTGATCGCCGCGCGCCACGAGGTGCCCTTCGTCAAGCAGGAGGTGCTGAAGATGGCCGGGCGTCTGCTCGCGAGCCCGACACTCTATCGCGGCGCGGTGGCGTCGCTCGAAGGCGCGCTGCGGCGCTTGCCCAACTTCATGCTGTACAACCCGCTCAATATCTGGGGACGCCAGCGCGACCTGCCGCCAGCACCGCCCCTGACCTTTCATGCGTGGTACAAGAAGAACCGGCAAGGAGGCAGCGGCCATGGCCAGTCGTGAAGCGTTCATCGCGCGCGTACGCGCTGCGCAGCCGGCCGCGCTCGATCTGCCCGAGGTGCCGCTCTTCGGGACGCCCGCGGGTGACCTGCGCGAGCGTTTCGTGGCGTCGCTCGAACTGATGGGCGGCCGCGCCGTACAGGCCGCATCGGCCGATGCCGTGCTGCCCTTGATCCACGAACGCTTCGGCCCTCACGTCGAAATCGCCTCGGCGGTGCCGGAAGTGTCGGGCACGGTCACGCTCGACGCCGCGATGCCGCCGACCTGGCTCGAAAGGGTCGACGTGGGCGTCGTGCGGGCGCGCTTCGGCGTGGCGGAGACGGGCTCGGTGTGGCTCAGCGAACGCGAATACGTCGTGAACGCGCTCGGCTACATCGTTCAGCATCTGGTCGTGCTGCTCGATTTCGCGCAGATCGTCGGCGGCTTGCAGGACGCGTACCGGCGCGACGATTTTCGCCGCGCGCGCTACGCGGCGCTCGTGACCGGCCCCTCCGCGACGGCGGATATCGAAGGCGTGCTGATTCAGGGCGCGCAAGGGGTGAAATCGCTGACGGTGGTGGGGCTGCCGGCTTCGTGAGCGCGAGGGCTTCGCAAGTCGGTCCGTAGTCCGATGCAAAAGCAGCGGACGTAAAAGCAGGGCGCAACGACTGGCAGACGATGGTCATCCCGATCCTTCTCCTGAGCGGCTTTTTGCTGGCGAGCATCGCCTTCGTGCAGGCGGCGAGCGTGCGCTGGGCCATTTCCGAATCGGTGCTGCTCGCCGCGTGGGGTTTTACGCTGGGCGGCGCCTGGCTCGTGAGCGGGGAAGCGTGGCCGCATCTTGTCGCGAGCGTCGTGACGCCCGCGCTCGCGCCGCGCCTGCCGCCCGAGGCCTATCTCTGGATTTTCCTGCCGCCGCTGCTTTTTCAGGCCGCGCTCAGCGTGAACGTGCGCGAAATGCTGGGCGATGCCGCGCCCATCTTGCTGCTTGCCGTGGTGGCCGTGTTCGTCGCGACGGGCATGGTGGGCGGCGCCCTTCGCTTGACGGGACTGGGTCCGCTCGTCGACGGGCTCCTGCTGGGGGCGATGATCGCCACGACCGACCCCTCGGCCGTGCTGGCCGTATTTCGCGAAGTGGGGGCGCCGGCGCGGCTCGTGCGACTCGTGGAAGGCGAGAGCCTGCTGAACGATGCCGCCGCAATCGCCATTGCCAGCGTGCTGATCGCGGCCATCACCGGCGACGCGGCCACTGCCACGGCCGGCGCCGCGCTGCGCACGTTCGGCATCCAGTTGGGCGGCGGCCTCGTCGCGGGGGCGCTCGCCGGGCGTCTCTTCGCATGGGTGCTGCCGTGGCTTGGCGGGGAGGGCAAAGCCGAGGTGTCGCTCAGCTTCGCGCTGCCGTATCCGCTCTATCTGTTCGCCGATCAGGCGCTGCATGTGTCCGGCGTCGTCGCGGTGGTGGCGGCCGGGCTCGTGATCAGCGGCCTCGGGCGCACGCGTCTTTCGCCGCTGAACTGGCAGCATCTGCAACTGATCTGGGAACAGATCGCGGCCATGGCGGGCGCGGCGATCTTCCTGCTGGCCGCCATGCAGATCCCGGCCACGCTGCGCGACGCACGCTGGCTCGACCTCGCCGCGCTCGCCGTGGTCGTGGCCGCGGCGTTCGCAGCGCGCCTCGTGGTGGTGTTCGGCATGCTGCCGCTCCTGAGCCGCCTGCGGCTGACCGAGCCCGTGAGCGCCGCCTATCGGCTCGTCATCGCCTGGGGCGGGCTGCGCGGCGCGGTGACGCTCGTGCTCGCGCTCGGCCTCGCGCAGAACATGGCGCTACCCGAGAACACGCGCCGCTTCGTCGCCATCATCGCAACGGGCTTCGTGCTGGTGAGCCTGATCGTGAACGGCTCGTCGCTGAAGTTGCTGATCCGGCGGCTGAAGCTCGATCTGCTTTCGCCGCAGGAGGAGGCGCTGCAGCAGCAGGCCGTGCAGCTTTCGGCGATCGCGGTTTCGGAGCAGGTGCGTGCGGCGGCCCGGACGTTTCGCATCGGCGCACAGCAAGCCGACGCGGCTTGCGAGACCTATCGGCGCAGTATCGACCTCAGCGCGACCGTTTTCGATATCGAGGCGGCGCTTACCGAGCGTGAGCGTCTCGCCATCGGCCTCGTCACGCTGGCAGCGAAGGAGCGCGACCTGATCCCGCAATATGGCAGCGGGATCATCTCGATCGGCAATCTCGACGCCATGGCGCGCAATACCGAAGCGATGATCGAAGAGGCGCGCCTGCATGGCCGCGTGGGCTATCAACGTGCGGCGCGCCTGATCCTGGCGTATTCGCCAGGAATGAAGCTCGCACGCTTCGTGAGCCGCTGGCTGCACATCCAGCAGCCCTATGCCGATGCCCTCGCAGATCGCTTCGAACTCCTCATGTGTCGGCGCGTCGTGCTGCATCAGCTATTCGAATTCAATGACGCAAGCCTCAAGCCGCTGCTGGGCGAGCGCCTTTCCACACTGCTCGCGACGATCCTCAAGGCGCGCATCACGGTTCTCGAGCATGCGCTCGACGACGTGCGGCAATGCTTCGGGCACGGGGCGGACGTGCTCGAGCAACGCATGCTGCTGCTGTATGCGCTGCGCGAGGGCCGCGAGCGCATCGCGTCGATGTACGAGGACCGCTCGATTTCGAAGGAGATCTACGATTCGATTTCGCGCGAGCTCGGCGAGGCGTGGAAGATGGCCGTGCGGCGCGCGCATCCGGTGGTCGTGCCGTTGCGCTAGACTTGCTGCTCTGCGGATCGCACGGAACCCGGAGGGGCTTATGGCGCGCAAGATACTCAACGCATCGCGGCTTCAGGAGGAGGTGAGCCGACGCCTGCACAAGCTTCAGGAAGTGATCGACGATGGCGTGAAGTTCGTCGTGCCGCGGCCGCAGCTTCAGCCGGCGTACCGCACGGACTGCAACTGGACGATGAAGCACTTCGGCAATGCAGCCGGTTTCGAGGCGAGTATCGCGGATGTGCTCGCGAAAGTGCAGGCCGAGTACAACCTCGCGGCCGAGGGCGAAGAAGAGGAGGGCGAGGTGAGGCCCGATCCGTTCGGCCAAACGGCGCGGGCCGGCAAGGTGAATCCGTTTGGGGAAGCGGTGGGGTCGTCGGACAAGCCCAATCCGTTTGGCGAAGCCGCAGGTCCGGCGAAAGCATCGAACCCGTTCGGAGCGGCGAAGTCCGCCGGGGAGGCCGATCCGTTCGGTGCGGCGGAGGAGCCTGCCGCGCCGGCGCCGAAGCGGTCCGCTAATCCGTTCGGCGACGCCTGAGCCCGCTGGCGGCGCGGCATGCGCCGACCCGAGTCGGTGCCGCGTGCCGCGTTGCCGTCAGCTTGCGTCGCTGGCGGGTTTGGCGCGCGGACGGCGCGGGCGTGACGGGGCTTTCTTTGCGGCCGGCGCTTTCGGCGCTTCTACGACGCCGTCCGCTGCGGTGGCGGGAGCCGGTGCCGCGTGCTCGTCGGTCGGCGCCGCGGTCGTCTTGCGGGCCGTGCTCTTGCGGGAGGCTGTTTTGCGGGCGCGGCGCGGCGCCGGGCGGGAGGCTTCGGCGCTTTCGGGCTCGGCCTGGGCGACCTCGTCGACGGAGAACGCGGCCATCTCGTCAAACGGAGACGAAGCGGGCGCCACGTCGCCAAAGAGGGGCAGGGCCGTCTGCTCCGCATGCGCTGCGGCCTCGTCGTCGCGCGTGCCGGTGGCCGCGCCGCGCCGCGTTTCGGCCGTCTGCGCCGCGGTGCCTTCGGTAGCGCCTGCCGCACGTTCCTGCACGCCGCGCTCGTCGCGCCTTCCTTTGCCGCGGCCCTTGCCGCGACGGGGTTCTTCGCTGCGCGTGGGGGCTTCCTGCTTTTCCATGGGCACGGCGGCCTCTGCGGCGGGCGCTGCCGGCGGGTTTGTCCGCGACACATAGGTGCCCGATTTTTCGTCGCGGCCCACTTCCAGCAGGCCGCGCACCTGGGCTTCGTCGAGGAGATTGCCGAAAGCGCGGAAGCCGTAGCGCGTCTCGTTGAAATCGGGCCGGCGCCGCTTGATGGCGCTCTTGAGTACCGAGGCCCAGACTTTCCCGCTGTCGCCGCGCTCCAGCACGAGTGCGTCGAGCGTTTCGACGGCGAAGGCGATCGCCCTCGACCGGCGTTCCTCCGACTTGCGCTCTTCGCGATCGTCATTTTCGGCCTTCGGCTGGCGCTCGTCGCCGGCTTTCTGCCTGGCCTGGCCGGCGCTCTCGCGCTTCGAGGCGCTGCGCGACTGCTCGCGCACGAGATCGTCGTAGAAGATGAACTCGTCGCAGTTGGCGACGAGCAGGTCGGAGGTCGAGTTCTTCACGCCCACGCCGATCACCTTCTTCGCGTTCTCGCGCAGTTTGGATACGAGCGGCGAGAAGTCCGAGTCGCCGCTCACGATCACGAAGGTGTCCACGTGCGACTTCGTATAACAGAGGTCGAGCGCGTCGACGACGAGACGGATATCGGCGGAATTCTTGCCCGACTGGCGCACGTGGGGAATCTCGATCAACTCGAAGCTTGCCTCGTGCATGGAGGCCTTGAAGCCCTTGTAGCGGTCCCAGTCGCAATAGGCTTTTTTCACGACGATGCTGCCCTTGAGCAGGAGCCGCTCGAGCACGGGCTTGATATCGAAGCGGTCGATCTTCGCGTCGCGCACGCCGAGCGCGACGTTCTCGAAGTCGCAGAACACCGCCATGCTGACGTTTTCCTGGGGAGAGGCCATGTGATTCGTTTGTTCCCTATGCGGTACGAAACCACATGATAGCCCCTGCGCAGTGGGAGGACGTGAAACGGCTCCGGCAAGGGCGGCGCAGCGGTATGCCGCGAGACGGATAAGCGGCATATGATCATGCCGGCTTGGCGGCAAACTGATTGTGTGCGCAAGGATCGTCCGTTTTGACGATTCTCCTGTTTCACCTATGAACCAGGCCTCGATTTCACATCCACGTCACATCGGCTCCCTAATCTTGCGCCGCCTCATCCGTCACGCATGCGGCGAAAAAAACAGAACAACCCATAACGATTCGACCCACAAGAGGAATCTTATGCTCTCACGCATCCCTGGCAAAATCTGGGCACCTGTCGCCGCATTGCTTGCCGTGCTATTCGCCGCACTCTTCGTGAGCGCGTGCGGATCGTCGTCCTCGAACGTCACGGCCGGCGTGCACCAGATCCGCCACGTGTTCGTCATCACGCTCGAAAACGAAAACTACGCCACCACCTTCGGCTCCAGCACGAAGGCGCCGTACCTGGCGCAGACGCTCGCTTCGCAGGGTGCGCTCGTGCAGAACTACTACGGCACGGGCCACGTCAGCCTCGACAACTACATTTCGATGCTCAGCGGTCAGGCTCCGACACCGCAGACCGACAACGACTGCACGGCCTATGAAAACTACGCCATGACCGGCACGACGTCGGACGGTCAGGCTGTCGGCACGGGCTGCGTGTTTCCCGCGAGCATCCAGACGCTGCCCGACCAGTTGAAGGCCGCCGGCTTTACGTGGAAGGGCTACGAAGAGGACATGGGCAACGACCCGTCGCGCGAAGCGGCGACCTGCGGCCACCCCACGCTGAACACGACCGACCTCACGCAGGAAGCCGAAGCGCCGAGCGCGGCCGTGCCGCTGGGCGACCAGTACGCAACGCGTCACGACCCGTTCATGTACTTTCACTCGATCATCGATTCGCCGGACTGCCAGACGAACGTCGTGAACCTGAGCCATCTGCAGACCGACCTGCAGTCGGTCGCGACGACGGCCAACTTCAACTTCATCACGCCGAACCTCTGCGACGACGGCCACGATTCGCCTTGCGTGAACGGTCAGCCGGGCGGTCTCACGAGCGCGAACGCGTTTCTCGAGAAGTGGGTGCCGATCATCACGTCGTCGCCGGCGTTCAAGAACGACGGACTCCTGATCATCAACTTCGACGAGAGCAGCTACGCGACCGAAACGCCGAACCTGACCACCAGCCCGCCGACGCTGACGCTCACCTACTCGGGCGACACCTGCTGTAGCGAACAGCCAGGTCCGAATCTGGCGGCGTTCCCGCAGTCGTCGGTGTACGGTACGCTCCCGGCGACCGAGATTCCGGGTCTGCCGGCGTCGCTCGGCACGATCCAGCTCGTCATGACGAAGGCGAACTACGGCGGCGACCAGACCGGCGCCGTGATGATCTCGAAGTTCATCAAGCCGGGCACGGTTTCGACGGTGCCGTACAACCACTATTCGATGCTCAAGAGCATCGAGGACATCTTCGGTCTCGGCCACCTTGGCTACGCCGGGCAGGCTGGGCTCGCGAGCTTCGGTAACGACATCTACACGAACCAGTAACCATGTCCATGTCTCACGCAACCACGACGGCGCGCCGCGCCGTCAAGGCTGCGCTCGCCGCTACCGCTGCCGCGGTGGCGGCGTTTAGCGCTCCGGGCGCCGCGTACGCCCAGGCTCAGCCTGCGTCGGCAACCACGGCACAGGCCGCGAAGCCGCTTGTCCTCAGCGACACGGCGGCCCTCGGCAAGCAACTGTTCTACGATCAATCGCTCTCGGCCTCGGGGCGCATGTCGTGTGCGAGCTGTCATAGCCCCGCGCATTCGTACGGTCCTCCCAACGGACTCGCCGCCCAACTGGGCGGCCCCGATCTCCACTCGCAAGGCACGCGCGCCGTGCCTACGCTGAGCTATGTGCTCAACCGCACGCCGATCTGGACGCACGTGCAGGCGGCGAGCCTCGGCGAGCGTTTCGAGGACGACAATTCGCCGTCGGGCGGCTTCGGCTGGGATGGCCGCTTCAATCACCTGCACGACCAGGCCACGTTCCCGCTCTTCAATCCCGACGAAATGGCGAATCGCGATGCCGCTTCGGTCGTCGCGAAGCTCGCGCGCGCCCCCTACGCGGCGCGCTTCAAGCAGGTGTTCGGCGAGACGGTGTTCGATTCGCCGGAGGTGGCGTTGCGTCAGGCGATGTCGGCCGTCGAGCGTTACGAACTCGAGGAACCGGACTTTCATCCGTACACGAGCAAGTTCGACTACTACCTGGACGGCAAGGCCACGCTCACCGCGGCCGAGCTGCACGGCATGAAGCTCTTCGACGATCCGAACAGCGGCAATTGCGCGTCGTGCCATATCGACCAGCCGGGCGTCAACGGCGCACATCCGCTTTTTACGGACTTCCAGTTCGAAGCGCTGGGCGTGCCGCGCAATCCCGAGCTGCATGCGAACCGCGATCCTTCGTACTACGACGAAGGCCTATGCGGCCCGTTGCGTACCGATCTGGCGAAGGACAAGACGATGTGCGGCCTCTTCAAGACGCCGACGCTGCGCAATGTCGCGACGCGCCAGGTGTTCTTCCACAACGGGCGTTTCCACACGCTGCGCGAGGCGCTGCGCTTCTATGTGGAGCGAGACACGAATCCGGAGAAGTGGTACTCGCGCGATGCTCGCGGCCATGTCGTGAAGTTCGACGATCTGCCGCCCGATCTGCGCCACAACGTGGACACCATCGACGCGCCGCTGACCTACAAGCAGGGCGACAAGCCGGTGTGGAGCGAGCACGACATCGACGACGTGATCGCGTTCCTGAAGACGCTCAACGACGGCTACCAGCCGGGCGCGCAGCCTGCGAAAAAACCGCTGGCGCAGGCATCGCGCTGAGCGCAGCAAAGCGTGCTGAGGGCGTAAGCGCGCCAGCCGCGCTTACGCGCCCTGTACGGGCGCGTCGGCCTCGGGCAGATACCCGAGCAGGGCGCTCGCCGCGGCGGCCTCGCGGCGCAATGCCGTGCCGATGGGACCTTCGAGCGAGGCGTCGAAGCCTCCCGTCGCGCCAAGCGCGGTGAGCACGGCGCAGAGCCTGCCCGTGTGATCGAAGAGCGGCGCGGACACGGCGCTGATCCCCTTGAGATTCGTATCCCTGACCGACGCGCAGCGCATGGCCTGCACGTCGCGCCGCAACGCGCCAATCGGGTCCCGGGCATCGAGCTGCGCGCGCAGCGCAGCATCGGCCTGCGCGAGTTCTTCCTCGGCGAGGGCGAGCACGCGCTTGTCGTCGAGGAGGCCGAGAAACACGCGCCCCGTCGCGGACCACAAAAGCGGCATCACCGATCCCACCCTCGCGTTCACAATCACGGGCAGCCCCGGTTCCTCGAAACGAATGATCGTCGGCCCTTTGTTGCCCATTACAGCGACGAACGCCGTCACTTCGAGCTGTTCGCACAGACGCACGAGCGCGGGCTCCGCCACGCGCACCGGATTGGCCTGGCGCATGGCAGCCACGCCGATCATCATCGCCTCGGGCCCCAGCAGGTATTGCTGCGTGCCCGTGTCCTGCGCGACGAACCCTTCCTCGATCAGGCTTACCAGATAGCGATGCACCTTCGCGGGACTTTCGCCCACATGGGACGCGAGGCCGGTGAGGCTCGCGCGGCCGCCAAGGCGCGCGAGTCCCTTGAGCACGGCCATGCCGGTCTGTGCCGACTGCACGCGCTGGCGGCGCTCGCGCTCGGCGGGCGCCTTCGCGGTTTTGCGGGTCTTCGCGGCGTCGGACGAGGGGGAGGAAATAGGGGCGGTTTTCATGCAGCGATTCTAAGCGGCTGGACAGATAGGGCGACGCTCGCCCTCGTTGGAGGTTAACCCTTATCTTAAATTTACGCAATGCGTACTAAAGTTACGCAAAATGCAACGCGTAGGAGATGTGATGAGCAATACGACTGCGGCCCAGGCGCAGGCTCAAGTCCAGGCGGGAGGCTGTCCCTTTCCCCATCACGCCGCGAACGCCGCGCCCGCTTGCCCGGTCAGCGCGAACGCCGCCGGGTTCGACCCGTTCAGCGACGGCTACCAGCAGGACCCGCCCGAATACGTGCGCTGGGCGCGCGAGCACGAGCCGGTGTTCTACAGTCCGCAACTGGACTATTGGGTCGTGACGCGCTACGACGACATCAAGGCGATCTTTCGCGACAACCTCACGTTCAGCCCCTCGATCGCGCTCGAAAAGATCACGCCCACGGGACCGGAGGCGAACGCCGTGCTGGCCTCGTACGGTTACGCCATGAACCGCACGCTCGTGAACGAGGACGAGCCCGCGCACATGCCGCGCCGCCGCGTGCTGATGGAGCCGTTTACGCCTGAGCATCTGAAGCACCACGAACCGATGGTGCGGCATCTTACGAGCGAGTACGTGGATCGTTTCATCGACGACGGCCGCGCCGATCTCGTCGACCAGATGCTGTGGGAGGTGCCGCTCACGGTGGCCCTGCATTTTCTCGGCGTGCCGGAGGAAGACATGGACCTCCTGCGCAAGTATTCGATCGCGCACACGGTCAACACGTGGGGCAGGCCGCGTCCGGAAGAGCAGGTCGAGGTGGCGCACGCGGTGGGCAACTTCTGGCAGTTCGCGGGCAAGGTGCTCGACAAGATGCGCCAGAACCCCGACGGCCCGGGCTGGATGCAGTACGGCATCCGCAAGCAGAAAGCGCATCCGGAAATCGTCACGGACTCCTATCTGCATTCGATGATGATGGCCGGCATCGTGGCCGCGCACGAGACCACGGCGAACGCCACGGCCAATGCGATGAAGCTCCTGCTGCAACATCCGTGCGCGTGGCGCGAGCTTTGCGAAGACCCGGACCTCATTCCTGGCGCGGTCGAAGAGTGCCTGCGCCACAACGGCTCGGTGGCCGCCTGGCGGCGTCTGGTGACGAAGGACGTGCAGATTGGCGGCATCGCCATTCCGGCGGGCGCGAAGCTTTTGATCGTCACGTCGTCGGCGAACCACGACGAGCGCCATTTCGCCGATGCGGATCTGTTCGACATCCGGCGCGACAACGCGAGCGACCACGTCACGTTTGGGTACGGTTCGCACCAATGCATGGGCAAGAATCTCGCGCGCATGGAAATGCAGATCTTTGTCGAGGAGTTTACGCGGCGTCTGCCGCACATGAGGCTCGCAGATCAGGCATTCACTTACGTGCCGAACACTTCGTTCCGCGGACCGGAGCACCTTTGGGTGGAGTGGGACCCCGCGCAGAATCCGGAGCGCACGCAGCCCGCGTTGCTCGAAAAGCCGGTGAACGTTCGCATAGGTGAGCCCTCGGCGCATGCGCTCGCCCGGCCCGTGATCGTGGAGCGCGTGAGCCGCGCCACGGACGGTATCGTGCGGCTGCGCCTCGTTGCGCCCGAAGGCGGTACGTTGCCGCGCTGGGCGCCGGGCGCGCACATCGACGTCGAATGCGGCGACACCGGCGTCTCGCGCCAATATTCGCTGTGCGGCAACTCCGCCGATACGCATGCGTTCGAGATCGCCGTGCTGCGCGAAGCGCAAAGCCGCGGCGGCTCAGCGTGGATCCACGATACCGTGCGCGAGGGCATGCGGCTGAAGATCCGCGGGCCACGCAATCATTTCCGTCTGGACGAGGAAGGACGCCGGGTTATTTTCGTCGCGGGTGGCATTGGCATTACGCCCATCAGCGCGATGGCGCGGCGCGCCAAAGAACTTGGCATGGACTACGCATTGCACTACAGCGGACGTGCGCGCGCGGGGATGGCTTTCGTCGACGAACTGGTGCAGCTCCACGGCGACCGGTTGCATCTGCATGTCTCGGAAGAGGGCGCGCGCAACGATTTCGGCGCGCTTGACGTGGACGCTCACACGCGCGTCTATGCGTGCGGTCCGGCGCGCATGCTCGAAGCCCTGCAGGCAGCGAGCGGGACCTGGCCGGAAGACGCGCTGCGCGTCGAGCATTTCGCGGCGAGCGTGGGCAAGCTCGATCCAGCAAACGAGCATGCGTTCGAGGTGGAGTTGAAGGACTCGGGGCTCGTGCTCGGCGTTGCCGCTGACCAGACCGTGCTCGACGCGCTGCGCCGCGCGAACATCGACGTGCAGAGCGACTGCGAAGAAGGCCTGTGCGGCTCGTGCGAGGTGCGCGTGCTGGCGGGGGAGGTCGACCATCGCGACGTCGTGCTTACGCGCGCCGAACGCGATACGCATGCGCGCATGATGACCTGCTGCTCCCGCGCGAAGGGGCAGCGTCTGGTACTCGAACTCTGATAACGCAACGTCAATAGCGCGTAATCACGTACATAAGCGCGTACGCAAGCGGAAGAACCGTGGAGATTTTCTTATGAGCAAGACCGTGGAGGTGACCGGCGTTATCGACGAAAGCCGGTTCGGGCCATATCAACTGCTGGTGGTCGTGCTGTGCGCAATGTGTCTCGTCATGGATGGCTTCGATGTCCAGGCGATGGGCTATGTCGCGCCCGTCGTGATCCGCGAATGGGGCATTGCGAAGGAAACGCTCGCGCCGGTGTTCGGTGCAGGCCTGTTCGGCATGCTGGTGGGCTCGCTCACGTTCAGCGCGCTCGCCGACAAGATTGGCCGGCGCCCGGTGCTGATCGGTGCGACGCTGTTTTTCTCCGCTTGCATGATGGCCACGGGCTTTGCGCACTCGATCACCCAACTGATTGCGTGGCGCTTCGCGGCAGGGCTCGGGCTTGGCTGCATCATGCCCAACGCCATGGCGCTCGCCGGCGAGTACAGCCCGCGCCGCATGCGCGTGACGCTCATGATGATCGTATCGTGCGGTTTCACGCTGGGCGGCGTGCTGGGCGGGCTCATCACCGCCGCGCTGATCCCGGCCTTTGGCTGGCGCGCGGTGTTCTTCGTGGGCGGGGCGATTCCGCTGGTGATGGGCGTGCTCATGTGGCTTGCACTGCCCGAATCGATCCAGTTCCTGCTGTTCCGCCAGGGCCGCGATACGGGGACGCGCGTGCGCCGCAACCTGGCGCGCGTGGCGCCTGCGCTGGCGCTGCCGGCCGGCACCGTGTTCACGACGGCGGAGACGCGCTCGCGCGGCGTGCCGTTCGTCGAGCTCTTCAAGGAGGGCCGCGCGCGCGTGACCGTGCTGCTCTGGATCGTGAACTTCGCGAACCTGCTCGACATGTACTTCCTCTCGAACTGGCTGCCCACCGTGATCCGCGATGCCGGTTACACCACGCAGACCGCCGTGCTGGCCGGCACCGCGCTATGGGGAGGCGGCGTGATCGGCACCTTGCTGCTCGGCCGCATCATCGACCTCGCGGGCTTTACGCGCGTGCTGGCCACGACCTTCGTGATTGCCATCGTCGCGACGGCCGCGATCGGTAATCCGGCCGTGATGGTATCGGTGGCGGCGATGTTCGTCGCGATCTTCCTCACGGGTTTTTCGATCGTCGGCGGCCAGCCCGCCATCAACGCGCTCGCCGCGACCTACTATCCCACTTCGCTGCGTTCCACCGGCATTGGCTGGAGCCTTGGCATAGGCCGCATCGGCTCGGTGGTCGGTCCCGTGCTGGGTGGTGCGCTGATGCATCTGCAGTGGTCGTCGGCGTCGCTGTTCATGGCCGCGGCCGTGCCGGCCTGCGTCTCGCTCGCGGGCATCGTCGCGATTCACTACGTCAACCGCGGCGCGGCGCGCGAGACGCCGGAGGCCGGCAACGCGACGCCGCAGGTGGAGTGACCCGCGCTCGCCCAAATGCGCCGGACTTCGGACTACTGCTTTTTCTTGTCGCGCATGAATCGCAGTGCGAAGCGCATTAGCTTCGGCATCGTTTCGGGGCGCAAGAGCCGCGCGTCGTAACCGGCAAAGCGCCGGTCGTTCTCGCTCAGGCACAGGCGCATGAGTTCAGGCATACCGATGTTGACATCGGTCATCGACTGCGCACCGTTCACGGTGAAGTTATTGTCCTGGCTTTGCACGTTGCCTTCGGCATCCAGGGTGCGCGCAAGGCCAATGCGCTCCCAGCCGAGGAAGGCCCACACGGCCGCCACCTTGAGTTCGAAGTGGATCCGCCGCCACCACGAGAGGCGCGCGCGGTGCCACGCCACCCAGTTCGCGAACAGCAGGATGTGCCGGCATTCTTCCTGCATCACGGGGTCGAACGTGTCGATCAGTTCGGGCGGAACGAGCCCGGAGCGTCGCGCCACTTCGAAGAGGCCGAAGGCGAAGAAGCTGTCGACGCACTCGCTGTAGCCCGTCACCAGATACGCCCACTCCGCATCGCGCGGCCAGACATAGGGCGGCTCGCTGGCAAGCCCGATGCCGTGGGCGGCCACCATGCGCGACAGCACTTCCTTGTGGCGGCTCTCCTCCCACGCGTTGAGCGCGAGGGTGTCGCGCATGTCGCCGCCGTCGCGCGGCCGAAGCGTGGCGCGGTAGCCTGGCAATCGGCGCAATTCGCGTAACGATCAACGCGACTATTGACGTAACGATCAACGCAACTGGGCAAAAGCGATCAACAGCACCATGCCGCCGATGGCGCCGTCCAGCACGCGCCACGCGCCGGCGCGGCGAAAGAGCGGAGCGAGCGCGCGCGCTCCATAGCCGAGCCCGACGAACCAGATGGCGCTCACGCTCATGGCGCCCAGCGCGAACGCGAGCCGTCCGCCCACGGGCTCGCGGGCGCCTGCGGTGCCGATCAGCAAGAAGGTGTCCAGATAGACGTGCGGATTGAGCCACGTGAAGGCGAGCGTCATGAGCACGATGGGCCACGCACGTTGCTCGGGCGAGGCCGCGGCCGCCGTCGGGTCGAGCACCGCGTGCCCGGGGCGCACCGCGCGCCGCAGCGCGCCGATGCCGAACCAGACGAGCCACGCGAGGCCCGCATAGAGCACGAAATGGACGAAGGTGGGATAGCGCTCGACGAGCGCCGAGGCGCCCCCTACGCCCGCGGCGATCAGGACGAAGTCGGAGAGCGTGCAGAGCACAACGATCTTGGCGACGTGCGCGCGCAGAATGCCCTGGCGCAGTACGAAGGCGTTCTGCGCGCCGATGGTGACGATCAGCGAGGCGCAGAGCGCCGCGCCATGGGAAAAAGCGAGCCAGTTCATGTTGAGACCCGAGGTCGGCGAGCGACCGATTGCATGACAGGGGAAGAGGCGCTAGTCTGCGTTCGTCAGCGACATAAGAGAAGCTGATTTTCTTAAACCCGATTAAGGAACGCTAATGCTCGACTATGCGTTGCTCGACGCGCTGGCCGCGGTGGTGCGGCACGGCTCGTTCGACCGCGCGGCCGGCGCGCTCAATGTCACACCCTCCGCGGTCTCGCAGCGCGTGAAGCTGCTGGAGGAGCGCGTGGGCACGGTGCTCGTGAAGCGCGGGCAGCCGTGCGTCGCGACGGCCTCCGGCGCACTGCTGTGCCGCCATACCGAACGCGTGCAGTTGCTCGAGGCGGAGCTGGGCGGCGCGATGCCGACCTTCACGGGCGCACTCGAAAGCGCGAGGCCCACGCTGCGTGTCGCCGTCAACGACGACAGCGTGGGCACCTGGTTCATCGATGCCGTTGCGCCGTTCTGCGTGGAGCGCGACATTCTGCTCGACCTCGTGATCGACGACCAGGACCATACCGCGCAGCGTATCCGCGACGGCAGCGTGCAAGGCGCGGTCACGACGCAGGCGGAGCCGGTGCAGGGCTGCCGTTCGACGCGCCTTGGGCGCATGCGTTATCTTGCCGTGTGCTCGCCGGCGTTTTTCGAGCGTTATTTCGCGCAGGGCGTGACGCGCGAGTCGCTAAGGCGCGCGCCGTGCATCGAGTTCAATCCGAAGGATCAACTGCAAAAGCGCTTCATCCGGCGTATCACGCGCGCTCAGGTCGACGCGCCGCTGCACTGGATTCCGCACGTTGCCGGCTTTCTGCGCTGCTGCCTCTCCGGTCTCGGGTGGGGCATGTGCCCCGAGCGCATGATTGCCTCGCATCTCGCGCGCGGCGAGATGGTCGAGCTCACGCCCGGACGCGCGCTCGATGTCGACCTGTACTGGCAGAGCTGGCGTCTGTCGATTGGCTGGCTCGACGACTTTGGCGCCATGCTGCGCCGACGGTCCGCGGAATTCCTCGACTGAAGCCGGAGCGAGTGCCCGCTTCAGGATGTAATGTTTCGTACAGACTTAAGGGCAAACGGATTTTTGTATGCAGCCGTCCAATCGTCGAACTATTTCGGCAAGGACGGTTCGCCATTTCGGTGCAATCGATCCGCAATTGCACATCGTAAAACGCGAAAAGAATCATTCACGATGAATTAATCCCTCGTGAAATAGAGCGCGCTCTCAAATGGCTTTGTTGTAAGCTTCGCGTTTCCTGCCACACGGCAATTGCATGCGGTTTCCACTGATGTTTGATACGTGAAATCCGCCCTCCGGGACGCTCCCGCATACTATTGCGTTTCATTGATCGGTCATCATTCGGCGCGAATATGCAGGTGAGGTCGTGTGACGCAGGAGTACCTGCGGATGCCTGTGCTGTATTGATATGCGTCAACGGGCCGCAGCGGGTGCAGACCTGTTTGGCTGATGGGGCAGTCCTTCTGCCACGGGACTTCAAGCGGATTTGCCGGTTATTTTTTCCGTGCCGGCAATGACAAAGATCGTCAAATCGGCAAAAAAGTTGCGGAAAGTAAAGAAACTATTGGTGTATCGACTCAGTCGGATTGTAAGCTTGGCCGTCTCATTGTTTTGCGTTTCGGATTATCGTGTGAAAATTGAGTTTTTCCTGTGGATTACGAGATGGACACGCTATAATCCCGACGTGGCAGAGTGCTTATTCGACCGGCATATTTGAATCGTTTCCGCGTGCACGAGGTGCATTATGACGAAATTAGATACCGGCAGCGTCTGGCAACAAACCGTCAGTCTTCTGTCCGCGGCTAGTGAGCCCTTGCTTCTGGCGGGCGAGCTGGAGAGCAGCAGGAGCTGCAGACCGGTACCCATCACACGCGGTGCTTCGGAGGCGGCCAATCGGCGCCGCGCTACCGTGCGTTCGTGGGATGCGCAGGGCATTACCTTGATCCGGCGTCATGATCCGGAAAGCATTACGGTCTGCTGGAGCGACGCCACTTACGGCCGCTATTCCGACCAGCTTTGGCGCGTGTGCACGGCAAGGCGCAGTTCGGTTTGCGCGCTGACCGGTGAGAAGATCCGCCGCGGCGACGCGGTGTTCCGGCCAAGTCCCAATCGCCGCCATCGCCCGGCCAATGCCGACGCGATGATCCTCGCCAGCAAGATCGACAACCTGCCGAGCAGCGTGGTTGCGGCGCGTCTGGACGAGGCGCTGGCAGCGTAGGTCGTCTAACAGGGTTTTTCATGCAGAACGGGCACCGGCCTGAACCTTGAGGTTCGGGCCGGTGCCCGTTTTTGCGTGGATGTCCGCGGCGTCCGGGGCGCGCCGGCGCTCAGACGGCCACGTCGCCGGCCTTTTCTTCTTCCATCGCGTCGCGCGTCTCCGGCATGGCGAGCCAGACCAGCAGCACGGCGAGGGCGCCTGCGGCAGCGAGACCCATGAAGCTCACCGTATTGCCGAAGTGATCGGCGACAAAGCCGGCCACAGCCGTCGAGAGCGTCGCGCCGATCCCCGCCGAGAGCCCGAAGAGCCCGATACAGAGGTTGTAGCGCCCCTTGCCGCCGGCCACGTCGGCGGCGATGAGCGGCAGCATCACGCCGAACACGGCCGCGGAAAGCCCGTCGAGCATCTGCACCGGCACGAGGAAGTACGGGTTGCCCACCGCCGCGAACAGCAGCGCCCGCACCGGCAGCGCCGAAAAGCCGAGGATCAGCACCGGCCGGCGGCCCCAGCGCTGGGCGGTGCGGCCCACCCACGGCGACATCAGCGCGACGATGGCTTGCGGCACGATGATGCACGCCGCAATCACGAGCTGGACGTTGTCGCCCATGCCGGCCGTGACTTCGCCGGCGGCGAGGTTCAGCATCGCGGCGTTCGAGAGGTGGAACAGCACGACGCAGGCCGCGAACGCCAGCATGCGCTTGTCGCGCAGCAGGTCGAGGATGGTCTCGCGCGGCTCGCCGGCGGGCGGGGCAGCGGGCTTGCGCGCGCCGGATGCGGCCAGGTTCGCGCCGGGGCCCCGACGGTCGTACTCGATCATCGCCAGCGCGACGAGCGCGGGCAGGGCAAGCGCCGCGGTCAGCCAGAACACGGCGCGCGGCGAGACGTACTCGCCGCACAGGCCCATGAGGCCGGCCGCCACCGCGCTGCCGATCGACGCCCAGCGGGCGTTGCGTCCAAGCCGGTCGCCGAGGTTCTGGCGGCCCACCAGCATGAGCGCGAGCGCGGCCATGGCCGGCGTGAGCATGCAGCTCGCGAAGCCGTGGAAGACCTCGGCCGCCATCACCGGAATGACCGTCGGGCTGACGGCGAGCAGCGTTGCCGAAAGGATGATCGCGACGATCGCCCAGGCGGCCGCGGCCTTCTTGTTGCGCAAGGCATCGACGGCGGCGCCGCCCGGCACCTGGCTCACCATTGCGCTGACCGTGCCCACCGAGAGCGCGAGGCCGATCTCGCCCTGGGTCCATTTGTGCGATGCAAGATAGGACGCGATGAACGGCCCGAAGCCCGTCTGCACGTTCGCGACGAAGAAGTTCAGCCAGTCGAGCGCTCGCAGACTTCGCGTGCTGGCCATCGTGCGCAGCGTGCCGCCCGTCATTTGGCACCGTGCGCGGAAGCCGCAGAGGCGGCGGCGGGCGCGGGCGGCGCAGCGGGGGTCACCGCGCGCACGGGCTGGCCGTTCTCGTATTCGGGCGAGGCTTCCACCTGCTGGTCGCTCATATCGAGCTGGGCGGTCAGCTCGTTGTTCTTCGTGACGAAGTGCAGCGCCGACCATTCGGCCGCGATCGTATGACGTTTTTCCAGCGTGCCGCTTACGTCGAGCACGATGGCGAGCGGATCCGCGCTGCCGTCGAGGAGCACGTCCACCACGCGGCCGACCTTGGCGCCGTTGGTGCGTTCGACGGTCGCGTCGAGCATCGGCAGGCGCGTCGGACTCGGCTCGCCCGCGGCGGGCGGCGTGACGCCGGCCCCGGTACCCGAGCGGGGCCGCTCCGGTACGGGCTGCTGGCCCGGTCCCAGCGCGAGCGTGATGGCGGGGGAGGTCGGCTGCGTGTTCACGCGCACGACGCTCCACGGGAAGACGGCCTTGCGGTCGCCCACGCCCATGAAGCCTTGCAGGTTCACGACCACTTCCGTGGGCTTGCCGTCGGGGCCGGTCACGAGGTCGACCGCGCGGCCGACCACCTTGCCGTCGGTTTTCTGGACGGCACTGTCGAGCAGCGTGCGGAAGCTGCCGCGCTCGATCGTGCGCAGGGAGACGATCGGTGCGGGCCCGCTCGCCACCGGCGCGCTGGCCGGAGCGGGCGGCGGCGGGGCCGGGCGGCGGCGCCGGATCGGCGCGGGGTGCGGCTTCCTCTGCGTAGGTTTCGCCTCGGCGGTTTCCTCGGGCACGCTCGCCGCTTCGGGTGCCGACGCTTCTTCGGGTTCGCTCGCGGGCGCTTCGGGCTCGCTTGCCGCAACGGGGGCTTCAGGCTCGGGGGGCGGCGCGGCGGGGCGGAACAGACTGCAGCCCGAGAGCATGAGCAGGACCAGCAGGGGCAGGGCGTACGGGAGGGCTGCAACGGGACGTGCGAAACCGCCTCTCATCAACGGGAACTCCTTGAAGCGGCCGGCGCCCTTGGCGCGCGGCGGGGAAAACCGGGTCGGGTGCGTGAGAGTTTAACCCGCGCGGGTCCGCATCCCGTGCAATTGAGCATTGCGGCCGGCAACGCGGCCCGGTGCGGGCGGGATTTCCAGGCCGGTGAGCGAGGGGCGGGGTGACCCGGCGCGAGTCTGGTGCGGCCTGGTGTATACGCGGGGGCGCCCCGCCCGCAGCACCCTGTCATCTCAAATATAAGGATCGTGGCATGTCCTGAATGCGATTCCCGCGATGGGAGCCTGGATTGTGTTCGCCTAACCTTCGATCCAGCAAAAAAAGATGTCAAAACGATGTGAATCGCCGCGCCCACACGCGGTGGATTCGGAGACAAAGCCGTCACCGGCATTTTTGCTTCGAGTGTGCCGGCGGCTCGCGCATCGCGCCGACACGACTTATTCCAATCGAGACGAACCTGACGACGGACCCGGCAAGGGCTGCGTTTCAGCACGCTGATAAAGGAGGCACTCACCATGATGGAACCCCAGGCCACGCCGCTCGCCGAGACGGCCGGCGCCCAGGTCGAGCCGATCGGCACGACCGGCTTCCTCGACCGCTACTTCGACATTTCCTCGCGCGGCAGCTCGCTGCGCCAGGAGGGGATTGCGGGCGTCACGACCTTCCTCGCGATGGTCTATTCCGTGTTCGTCGTGCCGGGCATGCTCGGCAAGGCGGGCTTCGACACGAGCGCGGTGTTCGTCGCCGTGTGTCTGACCACGGCGTTCGGTTCGCTGCTGATGGGCCTGTGGGCGCGCCTGCCCATCGCCATCGGCTGCGCGATCTCGCTCACCGCGTTCACCGCGTTCGGTCTCGTGCTCGGCAAGGGCATGAAGCCCGAAGTCGCGCTCGGCGCCGTGTTCCTCATGGGCCTCGTCTTCACCGGCATCTCGGTGACGGGCGTGCGCTCGTGGATCCTGCGCAACCTGCCGCACGGCATCGCGCACGGCACAGGCATCGGCATCGGCCTCTTCCTGTTGCTGATCGCCGCGAACGACGTCGGTCTCGTCGTGAAGAACCCGGGTGCGGGCCTGCCCGTCACTCTCGGCCACATCACGTCGCTGCCGGCGATTCTCTCGGTGGCGGGGCTCGCCGCGATCTTCGGTCTCGTGCGCCGCCGCGTGCCGGGCTCGATCCTGATCGTCATCGTCGCGATCTCAGCGCTCGGTTTCGTGCTCGATCCCGAGGTGAGCTTCCACGGCGTGTTCGCCTGGCCGACGCTTTCCGCGCCGGGCCATGCCTCGCTGATCGGCGCAATGGACATCAAGGGCGCGCTCTCGCTCGCCGTGCTGCCCAGCGTGCTTGCCCTCGTGATGACGGCCGTGTTCGACGCCACCGGCACGATCCGCGCCGTGGCGGGCCAGGCCGGCCAGCTCGACGAGAACGGCCGCATCATCAACGGCGGCCGCGCGCTCACGGCCGACTCCCTTTCGTCGATCTTTTCGGGCTTCTTCGGCGGCGCGCCGGCGGCGGCCTACATCGAATCGGCGGTGGGCGTTTCGGCAGGGGCGAAGACGGGTCTCGCCGCAGCCGTGGTGGGCGTGCTGTTCCTCGCGGTGATGTTCTTCGCGCCGCTCGCGGGCCTCGTGCCCTCGTATGCGACGGCTCCGGCACTGATGTACGTGGGCCTCATGATGCTTTCGAGCGTCTCGCGCCTCGACATGGCCGATATGGTCGACGCGATGTCGGGCCTCGTCTGCGCCGTGTTCATCGTGCTGACCGCGAACATCGTCACGGGCATCATGCTGGGCTTCTGCACGCTCGTGATCGGCCGCATCGTGAGCGGCGAGTATCGCAAGCTGAACGTGGGGACCGTGGCGATCGCGGTGGTGCTGGCCACGTTCTACCTGGGCGGCTGGGCCATCTGATCCGTGCGCTGACACGGTAATGGCCCGGCCTTTCGGCCAGGCGGACCCGGCGGCCCGCCCGGCCGGCTGCACGGCCCGCGTCGCGTTACGGCGGCGCGGGCCGTGCGGCTTTTTGTGCCGCTCGCGCTTGACTTCCCTCATTCGTTTCCTATGCTTAACCGCATGGTTAAGCATGAAGACGACGCGTTGAACCGCACCTTTGCCGCGCTTTCCGACCCCACGCGGCGCGCGTTGCTCGCGCGCCTTTCGCAGCAGCGCGAGCTCTCCGTAAGCACCCTGGCGCAGCCGTTCGCGATGTCGCTGCCCGCCGTGATGAAACATCTCGACGTTCTGGTCGAAGCGGGTCTCGTCACGCGCGAGAAAACGGGGCGCACGGTGGCGTGCCGCCTTGCGGCCGCGCCGATGGAAGAAGCGATGCAGTGGCTGATGCGCTACCAATGCTTCTGGAACGAACAACTCGATCGCCTCGCGGCGTTCGTCGAGGAGGACGCATGCCGGCCAGCCCCGAATCCGGTTTCTCCAGCAGTCCCGGTCTCACTCTCCGGCGGCGTATCAACGCGAGCCCCGCGAAGGTCTACGCGGCATGGACGCAGCCGTCGCAACTGATGCAGTGGATGTATCCGAACGACCACGTCTGCCTCCACGCCGAAGCCGACGTGCGCGAAGGCGGCCGCTTTCGCGTCATCATGCGCGCGCCGGATGGCGAGCAGCACGACGTGAGCGGGACGTATCTGGAGGTGGTGCCCGACGCGCGGCTCGTTTTCACGTGGGTGTGGCGCAGTACGCCCGAGCGCGAATCGCGCGTGACCGTGATGCTGCGCGAGGACGGTCACGCGACGGAGCTCACGCTCAAACACGAGCGCTTCTTCGACGAAGTCGCGCGCGACGCGCATGAAGGCGGCTGGTCCGGCGCGCTCGATCATCTGGTGGAGCGGTTTCGCTGATCCGGCGCGAGCAGCGTTGCTCACGAAACGCAAAGGAGGGCACAACGATGGATGCGCACAAGATCGTTTCGCAGGACGAACGACTTGCGGCACGCAAGACGCTGCTCGCGGACGAACACGCCTTCACGCCTCGGCGCGCCTAGAGCGCCATGTCGAAAGCTGGCCGCAGCAGGACCTCGATCGCCATGACGATGAGTCCCATGGCGCCGGCGGCGAGCGTCAGCGTGCCATATTCGTCGTAGCGCTTATCGTAAAGACACGCGACGATGAACAAGATGGCGAGCAGATTGGTCAGCCAGTAGAAGTTCAGCGCGAGGAACATCGGCGTATCCGTAACGCGGGCGAAGAGGCGGCAGTCCTGACAAATTGGACAATTCAATTCGCCGGATTCTAGCGAACCGACCTTACGGATACGCAACAGCAATGTGGTCTGCAGCGCTTATTTTTGCGCCATGTCCATCTCCGTGCGGATCCACTCCGTGACCGAGCTGCGACGCGGTTGCCAGCCTAGCAATGTGTGGGCGCGTCCGCCGCGTACGCGGCTGTTCGAGCCGAGACTGTACGAGGCCATCTCGTAGCCCCATTCCTCGATCGCCGCTTCGAGCGGCCAGTCCTGCGGTTCGCCGAGCTTCATGACTTCGGCGAGCGCCGCGGTCATGTCGCGGAACGCGGCCTCGCCGCTTTCGACGAAATAGAACGTGCCTGCAGGCGTTTTTTCGAGTGCGAGCCGGTAGAGTTCGGCAACGTCGTCGATATGAACATTCGACCAGAGGTTCGCGCCGCGCCCCACGTGACGCATGACACCGCTCTTTTGGGCCTGGCGGACGAGGCGCGGCAACTGCACGCTGGCCGCGCCCGGCACGACGCCCCCGCCGTAGATCAGCGTATTGCAGAGCACCGCGCTGCGGATGCCGCGTGCCGCGCCCGCCAGCACCAGACGATCGATGGCCACGCGCGGCGCCTTGTCGGCGGTCGGCTCGGGCAGGGCGTCTTCGCGGTAGATGCGCTCGGTCGGCTCGCCGCCCGAGGCGTCGCCGACGATGCTCGAACCGCTCGTATGCAGCAACACTTTGCTCGAATCTTCGAGCGCGTCGAGCAGCGCTTCCACCGCGCCGCGATGATCGCTGCTCGCGGCGTTGATGACGGCGTCGGCGGCGCGCGCTTCGGTCATCAGCCGGTCGCGATCGTCGAGATCGCCCGCCACCGGTTCGATGTCGAGCTTTTCGAGGTCGGCGAACTGCTCGGGCCGGCGCACGAGGCCGCGTACCGTATGGCCCGTACGCGCGAGATGCGCCGCGACCGATCCGCCGATAAAACCACCCGCGCCCGTTACGAAAATCTTCATGGTTTGCTCCTGCTGAGAGGTGGATGAGAGGTCGATGACGGCGAGTATCCGCCGTGCGGCCGCACGCACAAACCGTGTTAGGCTCAAATGAATCTTGACTGCGGATCAACAATGAAGACGTCCACCGACGAACTGCTCGTATTCGTCACCGTGATCGATGCGGGGTCGATCACCGCCGCCGCCGAGAAGCTCCAGCAGACCGTCTCCGGCGTGAGCCGCGCGCTCACGCGGCTCGAAAAACAACTGGGCGTCGCGCTGATCCTGCGCACCACGCGGCGGCTACAACTGACCGGGGAGGGCGAGTTGTTTCTCGAGCGTGCCCGCGCGATCCTCACGGCGATGGAGGACGCGGAGGAGGCCGTCGCGCGACATCGCGAGGCGCCTTCGGGGCGTTTGCGCGTCGACGCGGCCACACCGTTCATGCTCCATTGCATCGTGCCGCACGTGGCCGGGTTCGCCGCGCGCTATCCCGCGATCCAGCTCGAACTGACCAACAACGAGCGCATCGTCGATCTGCTGGAGCAGCGCGTGGATGTGGCGATCCGCATCGGCGCGCTGCAGGATTCGACACTGCATGCGCGCGCGCTGGGTACGAGCCGGCTGCGGCTCGTCGCGAGTCCTGCGTATCTTGCCGCGCACGGCACGCCGCACGATGCGCAGACTCTGCGCGAGCGCCGTTTGATCGGCTTCACGGCGCCCGCGCATCTGAACCGCTGGCCTTTGAGGGGGGCGCGCACGGACGAGGGCGGAGAGAATGCCGCAACGCCATACCTGCCGATCGAGCCGTCGCTTTCGGCGTCGAGCGGGGAGACGATTCGCCAACTGGCGCTCGCCGGCGCCGGCATTGCCTGTCTCGCCGACTTCATGACCGCCGCCGACCGCCGCGACAACCGGCTCGTGACCGTGCTCGACGACGCGCTGGCCGACGAGCGTCAGCCGATCCACGCCGTCTACTACCGCAGCGAGGCGCTGGCGGCCCGCGTGCAGTGCTTTCTCACATTCATCGGGAGCCGGCTGGAGCTGTAGGGGCGCCGCCTCGTGGCGTGTACCGGGGCGGCGACATGCGGAATCTGTTGTCTATACAAGCTGACCAGGCTAGACTTCAGTGCACTTGTATAGACAGGATTCGACAATGCGACTCACGCCCGGCCACCTGACCCTGCCCCAATTGCGCCAGATCGCGCGCGAGGCAGTGAAACTCGAACTCGATCCGGCAAGCTTTGCCGCCATCGACGCGTGCGCGCAAGCTGTTGCCGACATCGCCGCGAAGGGCGAGCCCGCCTACGGCATCAATACCGGCTTCGGCCGCCTCGCGAGCACCCACATTCCGACCGACCAGCTCGAACTGCTGCAACGCAATCTCGTGCTCTCGCACGCCGTGGGCGTGGGCGAGCCGATGGCGCGCCCGGTCGTACGCCTCCTGATGGCGCTCAAGCTGTCGAGCCTCGGACGCGGCCACTCGGGCATCCGCCGCGAGGTGATGGATGCGCTCATCGCGCTCTTCAACGCCGACGTGCTGCCGGTGATTCCCGTCAAGGGCTCCGTGGGCGCCTCGGGCGACCTCGCGCCGCTCGCGCATATGTCGGCCGTCCTGCTCGGCATCGGCGAGGTGTTCATTCGCGGCGAGCGCGCCAGCGCCGAAGCGGGGCTTGCTGCCGTCGGCCTCAAACCGCTCACGCTGCAGGCCAAGGAAGGTCTCGCACTCCTGAACGGCACGCAGGCCTCCGCGGCGCTCGCGCTCTACAACCTCTTCGCGA